>JAYKIK010000068.1:0-8716 GCA_035284725.1 Synechococcus sp. | reverse complement strand
ACAGTGTTTGCACTTGAATCGTTGACGACCTTTCACAAAACCATTCTTGATAATGTCTGTGGCCTTACATTGGGGACAGTGAATTGTCATGAGCAGTATTTTTTGAAAAATGGCTTATCCTATTTTTACTTAACATTACTCAATTGAAACTCTCACAAAATTTATTACCCTTTATCCTTACAAGGAAAAATAACGATGAAATTTGAGCTTTTCACTCAAGTCACTCTTTTAAAGGACTATCCCCAAGACCATCTCCAACGCGGGGATATTGCGACGATTGTAGAACATCATCCTGTGACCCATGGAGAGGACGGTTATAGCTTAGAGGTGTTTAATGCTATTGGTGAAACCATTGCTGTGATTACCGTTGCAGAGTCAGATATTCAACCCCTAGGCGCCAATGAAGTTCTCCATGTTCGTCTGTTGGAGGTAGCCTAGAGCTTTTAGGAGAATCGCCTTTGACCCTCCTTTCTAGCAGGATTTTGTTTACAATATCCACCCGACAGAAGTTGATCAGCAAGTTTAAAATCCATGCAATATCGTCGTTTTGGTCGCACCGAACTGCAAATGCCCGTCTTTTCCTGTGGGGGGATGCGCTATCAGTTCAAATGGCAGGATCAAGACCCGAAGAAGATTCCCACCGAAAATCAGCAAAATTTGGCGGCAACCATCAGGCGATCTCTCGCACTGGGGATCAATCATATCGAAACAGCCCGGGGCTATGGCACCTCGGAAATGCAGTTGGGATGGGTGCTGTCGCAATTTAAGCGGGATGATCTAATTATCCAAACGAAGGTTTCCCCGAAGGCGGATCCCCAGGAATTCCGGCGGGATATCGAAACATCCCTCGATTATCTGCAAGTGGATTATGTGGATCTCTTTGGGCTCCATGGCATTAACAATCAGGAAATTTACGATTTTGTTTTTGAGAGTGGTTGCCTAGAAGTTGTCCAGGACTTACAACGGCAAGGGCGGATCCGTCACATTGGTTTTTCGACCCATGGCCCCACAGATTTAATTGTAAAAACCATCGAAACAGGGCTAATGGACTATGTGAACTTACATTGGTATTGGATCAATCAGGACAATTGGCCAGCGATTGAGGCGGCAACCCGGCACGATATGGGGGTGTTTATCATTAGCCCGGCGGACAAGGGGGGGCACCTCTACAACCCACCCCAAAAGCTAGTGGATCTCTGTGCGCCGTTGCATCCCATGATTTTCAATGATTTATTTTGTCTGTCTCACCCGCAAATTCATACCCTAAGCATTGGGGCAGCCCGACCGTCGGATTTTGATCAACATTTAGAAACCTTGCCCCTGCTGGATCGTGCCGCTGAAATTTTGCCGGAGATTCTTACACGCTTGGAACAACAGGCGATCGCCTCCCTGGGGGAAGATTGGGTAAAAACCTGGAAAGTGGGCCTCCCAGACCATGATCATACCCCTGACAATATCAACATTCCCGTCATTCTCTGGCTGCGGAATTTGGCGATCGCCTATGACATGGTTGAATATGGCAAAGCCCGCTATAACCTGATGGGTAACGGCGGCCATTGGTTTGCGGGTCAAAAGGCCGAAAAATTAGGGGAGGTTGATCTGCGTCAAGCCCTACGCTTTAGTCCTCACCGCAAAAGCATTCCCCAATACCTCCAGGAAGCCCACGATTTGCTGGGTGCCACGGCCGTAAAGCGTCTTTCCCAAAGTTAAAAAATTGCCGCAGTATAAGGACGATCGCCTGAAAGAGAGATTTCGTTAATGGGTCGGGGGCACGGATTCCAGGTTCCGCGTCTATATTGGACACTAGCGCAACCCATATGTCTCTATGCTGAACAAAAACACCTTTTTCCTGGCCCTACTGGTCTTTCTTCCCATTTCCGTCGCTGGCCATTTCCTTGAATGGAGTCCCGTGGCCGTATTTTGTACTGCGGCGATCGCCATTGTGCCCTTGGCTGCGTTTATGGGGGAAGCCACCGAAGAAATTGCCGTGGTCGTCGGCCCGAACCTAGGGGGACTGTTAAATGCCACCTTTGGCAATGCCACAGAACTGATCCTCGCCTTCGTTGCCCTAAAATCCGGCCTGGTAGATGTCGTTAAGGCTACTATTACCGGATCCATCATCGGTAACCTGCTCCTGGTGATGGGCTTTGCCATGCTCCTGGGGGGATTAAAGTTTAAAGAGCAGGAATTTCAACCCACCGCTGCCCGCCTGAATGCTTCTTCCATGAACCTGGCAGTGATTGCGATCCTAATTCCTACCGCTGTGGAATACACTTCCGCAGGGATTGGGGAAGCGACCTTGCAAAATCTTTCCGTTGCCGTTGCCGTCGTTTTGATCTTTGTCTATGGTTTGACCCTGTTGTTCTCGATGAAAACCCACGCCTATTTATATGATGTGGGGATTGCAGAAGTGGAAGAAGCAGGGGAAACCGAGGCCGAAGCCAAAGAAAAGGTCAATCTATGGTTGTGGGTTGGTGTTTTACTCGTTGTGACCCTGGCTGTGGCCGTGGAATCAGAACTTTTGGTGGGTTCCCTCGAAGCCGCCACCGAAAGCCTTGGTCTCAGCCCACTGTTTACGGGGGTGATTCTTCTGCCAATTATTGGTAATGCCGCAGAGCACGCCACCGCCGTCACCGTTGCCATGAAAGACAAAATGGATTTATCAGTGTCCGTCGCTGTGGGTTCGAGCCTACAGATTGCCCTGTTCGTCGCTCCGGTGCTGGTGATTGCGGGTTGGGTGATTGGTCAGCCGATGGATCTCGATTTCAATCCCTTTGAGCTGGTCGCCGTGGCTGTGGCGGTCTTGATTGCCAACTCCATCAGTTCCGATGGCAATTCCAACTGGTTAGAGGGAAGCTTACTATTAGCGACCTACGCCGTACTGGGCCTCGCGTTCTTTTTCCATCCCGCTGTTCCTGGACTAGCCTAAACAAAAGGCGATCGCCAAAATCTTTTGACAACTGCCAATACATAACTTAACTAAAACTTTGGGGCGGACTTCGGTTCGTCTTTTTTTTGCCTTGGTAGCAGCTACTTTTCCGGTAAATCTGCGTTCCAGAAGGTTTCGGGAAATTAAGTCAACTCTTCCCGATTTTGAATTGGCTGCATTAGCATAGACGTAGCGACTATCACGCCAATCTGCCAAACGCAGTCTTGAATCAAAACCTATCCTAAGCTTCCATGTCCAAATCAAAACCCTTTGTACTCGGTGCAACAGCTCTAGTGCTAACCACTGTGGCCGTCACAGGGGCAGGGCTCCACTATTCTAAGAGCCAAGCCTTTCTCAAGGATAGTCCCAAGGAGATCGTGGATGAAGTTTGGTATGTGATTAATAAAGAATATGTTGATTCCACCTTCAATCAACATGATTGGCGACAGGTGCGGCAAGAGTTCCTCAGCAAAGATTATGCCAACAGCGAAGAAGCCTACGATGCGATTCGAGAGATGCTCGACCTCCTGGGCGATCCCTATACCCGCTTTATGCCTCCCCAGGATTTTGAAAATTTACAAGTAGATACTTCCGGCGAACTGACCGGAGTCGGGATCCAAATTGCCAAGGACAAAGATACCGAAGAAGTTGTAGTCATTGCCCCCATTGAGGAAACACCAGCCTTCGATGCAGGCATTATCGCCCAGGATGTCATTTTAGAAGTGGATGGTAAGCCCACGGAAGGGATGGAATTAAATGATGTGGTTAACCTGATCCGCGGGAAACGGGGCACAGAAGTTGTCCTCACCATCCGTCGGGGAGAACGGGTCATGGAATTTCCTATTGTGCGGGAAGTGATCCAAATCCACCCGGTTAAAGCCCGAATTGATGCCAGTCCGATTGGGGATATTGGCTATATTCGTTTGACCCAATTCAGCGCCCAGGCCACCTCGGACATGCGGGAGGCGATCGCCGATCTCGAATCTAAAAATGTTGATGGTTACGTCTTGGATTTACGGTCTAATCCTGGTGGCCTACTCTATGCCAGTATTGACATTGCTCAAATGTGGCTTGATGGTGGTGGCATTGTCTCCACGGTAAACCGAGTGGGGGAAGTGGATCGTCAGGAAGCGAGTGACCGCGCCCTGACCGATAAGCCTCTGATTGTCCTTGTCGATGGCGGTTCTGCCAGTGCCAGCGAAATTCTTTCTGGGGCACTCCAGGATAATCACCGGGCAGTTCTTGTCGGGACTCAGACCTTTGGGAAAGGGTTGGTGCAATCGGTGCGACGTCTGGGGGATGACTCTGGGGTGGCCGTTACCGTGGCGAAGTATTTAACCCCCTCCGGCCGGGATATCAACAAAGAAGGCATCGCGCCGGACTTCGTGGTGGAACTGGAGGAGGCGGATCAAGAAGTTCTGCAAGAAGATCGCACAAAAATTGGTACAATGGCTGACCCACAGTATGCCAAGGCCGTTCAACTACTAGATGAACAGCTCCGCACCGGTAGAATTGTGATCCCAGCAAAACAAGCCAGCACGGAACAATCGAACCGCAGCGCCCAAGATGGCTAGACCTGACTTGAGGAACAACGGTTGAAGATTTCTCCCGTTACAAATCTTGGGAGTGAAGTGATCGCCCCTGAAATAACTGCGCTATATTAACCCCAAATCTTTCCTTAAGATTTACTTAAGACTTTTCTGAAAATAAAGTTGCACACTAGATATTGAGTGGAGTATGCTTAATTTCCCCACATCTAGCGTCTGAGGTGCAACCCATGGATCACGTTCAAGAATGGCAGCAAAGCTGTGTCGATCCTGAACTCATCCAAATGAATGTCATTTCTCTCAAGGGCGATCGCCCCTTGGATTATTTGCTCTATTCAGAGGACTTGCCCCGACGCAATGATGGCCGTTTAGGGGATAGTTATTTGCAACGGTACCAACACACCGAGGCCGGGGGCTGGTGGTGTTCTGGCGTCGATGTACTGACCGGCAAGCCCGATCTTTGGGGCTGTTTCAAACCAGAGCAACCCCGCTTAAACCCCGAAAAAGGGAAACCGATTAAATACGAACACCCTCCCAAGGCCAGCACTGGTCTATTTGCCCTGCGGGTGCCTCTCCATGTGTGGGAGCGGGTTGCGCGACGGCATCAGATTGAATTGAGTCAGGAGGATTGGGACGATACCCAACCCGATGGGGGTTTCTGGCAGTGGTTCAAAGAACATCCCCAAATTCCACTGATCATCACCGAAGGGGCCAAAAAGGCAGGGGCATTACTCAGCGCAGGCTATGGGGCGATCGCCTTACCAGGGATCTATGGCGCTATCCGCACCCCAAAGGACGAATTTGGTAACCGTATTGGTCAATCCCGCCTCATTCCCCAGCTAAAAAAATTAATCCAAGGGCAACGGGAAATTTACCTCGCCTTTGACCAGGACGAAAAGCCCAGCACGATCCAAGCCGTCCGCAGCGCCATCCGCAAAACAGGATACCTCCTCAAGCAAGCGGGTTGCTCTGTCAAGGTCATCACTTGGGAGGGGAGCATCGGAAAAGGAGTCGATGACCTACTGGCTAAGGGGGGGATAGAAACCCTGGAAAAGGCTTTTCAAAAGGCCCACAGCCTCGACCTCTGGAAAGCCCAGAGCCTGGAACAACTCACCTATCCCCGCCACCAAACGCTCCAGCAGCGCTATTTGCCGGAACAATTAGACATTCCCGCAGAAGCGAAATTAGTCGCCCTCAAATCCCCTAAAGGCACGGGAAAAACCCGCTGGTTAGAATCTGTGGTTGCAAAGGCGATCGCCCGCCAACAGCCCGTCCTTGTCATTGGTCACCGCATTCGCCTCGTAGAAGAACTTTGCCAACGGTTTGGTCTGGATTACATCCGTGATCTGCCCCGGGGAAAAGACCGTTCTAAGGAGCCTAATCTAAAAATCCATGGCTACGGCCTCTGTATCGACTCCCTCCACGGCAAGTCCCAGGCCCGCTTCAATCCGCACCATTGGGGTGATGCACTAATTATTTTTGATGAAGTAGAACAGGTGCTGTGGCACGGGCTGAATTCCAGTACCTGCCGTGATAATCGGGTGAATATTCTCCAGAGCCTCAAGCATTTAATGCAAAATGTCTTTGCTGGGGATGGTCAAATTTATATCAGTGATGCCGACCTGAGCGACGTTTCCATTGACTATCTCCTCACCCTCGGCGGCCAAAAGATTCAACCTTACCTGATCGAAAATACCTGGCAGGCAGATACCAGCAGTCACTACACTCTGAATTATTACCCTGACGGTACCCCGAAACGCCTTGTGAAGGATCTGGTGCAGCATATCCAGGAAGGGGGCAAACCCTTTATTTGTCTGTCAGCCCAAAAACTCAAGAGCCAGTGGAGTACCTCGACCCTCGAAATTTACCTCAAAAACCAGTTTCCCGACCGAAAAATTCTCCGCCTCGATGCAGAATCCCTTGCCGATCCCAATCATCCTGCCTATGGGGCCATGGGCACCATTAACCAAACCCTCGTCCAATACGATGTGGTGTTAGCAAGTCCGGCGGTGGAAACAGGGGTCAGTCTCGACCTCAAAGGGCACTTTACCTCGGTGTGGGCGATCGCCCAGGGGGTACAAACGGTGAATTCCATTTGCCAAGCCCTTAGTCGAGTACGGGAAAATGTGCCGCGCTACCTGTGGGTGGCCAAATATGGCTTTAACACCGTGGGCAATGGAGCCACCTCGATCCCTGCTTTATTAACCTCCAGCCAGCGGCTCACCCAGACCAATATCCGCCTCCTGCAACAGTCTGATTTCATTGCCCTGGATGATCTCGATACAGACTTTCAAGCGGAATCTCTCCTCTGCTGGGCGAAGTTTGCGGTGCGGATCAATGCCGGCATGGTGAACTACCGAGAAGCGGTGCTCGCCCATCTGGAACAGGAAGGTCATCGGTTAATCGCTGTGCCCAAACGGCGACGGGCAGCGGCAACCCCAGTCCAACCTGATAATCAGCTCACTGCGGTGATCAATGCAATCCGAGATACTAATTACCAGGCGGAATGTTTGGCGATCGCCCAGGCCACACTCCTCAGCACAAAAGAGTATCAACGCCTGAAAAAGAAACTGCTGAAAACCGCCCAGGAGCGGCAAAAACTGCGGAAATACGAACTCCAAAAACGCTATAACCTCCCCGTCACCGCCACCCTCGTTGCCAAAGATGATGACCACTGGTACCAAAAACTACGCCGTCACTACTTCCTTACGGTGGGTCGCCCTTACCTCGCTGACCGGGATGCTCTCATCGCCAGCCACCTGATGCACCAAGGGGGCGGACAGATTTTCCAGCCTGATTTTAACCATTCCCAACTGGGAGCAATTATTGGCACCATGGAGATTTTGGGGATCACTGCCCTTCTGACCCAGGCCAATCGCCCCCTCCATAACCTCGACCCAGAAATGCAAAGACTCGCGGCGATCGCCTTAGAAAATCGAGAGGCGATTAAAACCACCGTCGGCATTGGCCTTGCGAAAAATTCCACCCCGATCATGATCCTGCGCCGCTTCCTAGAACTCTTGGGCCTAGAGTTGAAATACATCAAGATCACCACCATCCAGAAACAGCGCACCCGTATTTATGAGATCAGCCAACCCCAGGATCAGCGACAAACGGTCTTCCAGCACTGGCTCCAGACTGACCAACATTGTCCCGGTACCTCCGCCTTCTGGCAAGAAGATTGTCAGCAATATCTGGCCAAACTCCAACAAACCCGCCACCAAGCGGAATCAAACTACGTTCAACTTACGTTCGAGTTACCAACCCCAGAAGCGTCCTAAATAATTACAGACAATAAAAAGAGGGTTACGTAAACCCCCTTCCTAACTGAATCTTAGGCGACTTTAGGACTTTGCTTCGAGGCCGATGGGACAGCTTACCCCCGTTCCCCCGAGGCCACAATAACCCCCTGGATTTTTTGCGAGGTACTGCTGGTGATATTCTTCGGCATAGTAAAACTCGGGCGCATCAATAATTTCCGTCGTGATCGCCCCATACCCTTTTGTCTTTAAAGCGGTTTCGTAAGCTCCCCGAGAAGCTTCGGCTTGTTGTTGTTGAGCAGCGGAATAGGTGTAAATGCCAGAACGATATTGGGTTCCCACATCGTTACCTTGACGCATGCCCTGGGTGGGATCATGACTTTCCCAAAAGACCTTTAGCAGAGTTTCATAGGACACTTGGCTGGGGTCATAGGCGACGAGAACCACCTCATTGTGACCGGTCATCCCGGAACAAACTTCCTGGTAGGTGGGGTTAGGGGTATAACCGGCGGCGTAACCGACGGCAGTGCTATAAACACCAGGGGTTTGCCAGAATTTTCGCTCTGCCCCCCAAAAACAACCGAGACCAAACATTGCTAATTCAATTCCTGCCGGGAAAGGGGCGGCGATGGGGTTGCCATTGACAAAATGCTTACTGGAAATTGGCATTTTCTGAGAACGGCCGGGTAGGGCCTCCTGGGGCGAGGGCATCTGGGTCTTTTTACCGAGCAAACCAAAAAACATAGAGATTTAACCTTTGGGCTTCATAATCGTCTTGATTGTAGACAAAAAGCCCCGGTGAAGGGAGGAAGCCTTTTTTGGGGAAGCTCCTGAGGAGGCGATCGCTTTCTGATAAAATTCTATAGAATCTTAAAAAAACGTTACTTAACCGGAATTTAAATGAATTTACTGGTGGTCGGTGCTACTGGCACATTAGGCAGGCAAGTTGCGCGACGGGCATTGGATGAAGGGCATCAGGT
>JAYKIK010000067.1:0-21486 GCA_035284725.1 Synechococcus sp. | reverse complement strand
CACTAAACAGACAATCTGGAAAAAATTAACCTTGGCTTTAAGGGAAAAATGGCCTCCAAAGCTTGTTGTCGTAACAATTTGACTATCCCCCAAGAACAAATACTGAGAAATAATAAAAACAAAATATTCCCTTTGTGATGATTTTGATCGGAAAACTAAAATCACTCGCTATGGGGCCCGACCAAGGTTGTAAAAACGTTTTTAATCCGCAAAAAATACAAGACAATTACCCTAAAAAGCCATAGATATTCTTTGACGATCGCCCACAGTGACTTTACCAATACAGGTGAATGCAAACAAAATCTGAATCGTGGGGCGCGATCTCCCAGTCCTTCAGGCATAATGAGAAAAAATTCTTTACAGGTACCCAAGCTTAGGGCAGGAGTCATCCGTGGTTGGTAAGTCCCCCCGTTCCAAACGTCAAAAGTCTCCAACTCGACAATCGTCAAGACCGACGACTGGCGCTAAGGTGCTTGCTTTTGACCGTCAGCATAGACAAGGCAATGACTCTAGGGCGATCACCAATTCTGTTCGACCGAGTGACTCCCCCAGACGCCGCTCTCCCCGTACAGTCCGCCAAACCCGTCTCAAGCTTCCCCGGCCTCTCCTGTACCCCCTCCGCCTGTTAATTGTGGGCCTTGGTCTAAGTGCCTGCATTGGTACCGTACTAACCGCCGCCAATTTAAACAATTTAAACGCTGTACCCGGCCTTGAAACCCCGGAGAATGTTACGACCCAAGCCCTCCCTAGCGAGGTAGAGCCATCTCCCACCACCGCAGCGCCCCTACCCCTCAAGACGCCCTTAACTGATTTGGTCGAAACCACAAAAGCTGCCATTGCCGCCGCCCCCAATCTTGATGCTTTTTTATTATTTGTTGACCTCGATACTGGGGAATACCTTGACGTGGCTGGCGATCGCCCTCTCTCCGCCGCCAGCACCATTAAAATCCCTGTGTTAGTTGCTTTCCTCGAAGCCGTTGACCAGGGCAAAGTTAAGCTAGATGATTCTCTCACCCTCACTAAGGAGGTGATCGGAGGGGGAGCCGGTAGTTTGCAGTACAAAACCGTGGGGTCTACTTACTCGGCCCTGTACACCGCCACGGAAATGAGCGTCAACAGCGACAACACTGCCACCAATATGATCATTCAACTATTGGGGGGAAAAACTGCCCTGAATGCTAAGTTCCAACAGTGGGGCATGACCACCACAAAAATCAATAATCCCCTCCCAGATCTCGAAGGCACAAACCTCACCAGTCCCAAGGATTTAGCCCATCTTCTCGCCCGCGTCAACAAAGGTGAAATTCTCTCGGTGCGATCGCGCGATCGCCTATTCCGGATCATGGGGGCCACCAGTAATGACCGTCTCCTACCCCAGAGCCTTGGCCAAGGGGCAGACATTGTCCATAAAACCGGTGATATTGGGACGATCATCGGTGATGCGGGGATTGTGGATCTCCCCAACGGCAAGCGTTATGTAGCCGCAATTTTCGTTAAACGCCCCTACAATGACCCCGCCGGCAAAGAGCTCCTCCATAAAATTAGCCGTCAATTCTATGACCACATGGAAAAAGGGGCGATCGCCAAACCACCAGCAACCGCCCCCAATCCTCCTCAAGCAACCCCAACGACCACCCCATAAAGGTTCGGGCTGGGGGTCTCCTCCACAATCATTACTAATTGCGGATTTGCACAGGCATAATCAGATAGGTCATCTGCACTGCTCCCAGGGGCGTAAAAATCACCGGTTGATTGTTCTCATTGAGCTGCATTTTGACTTCGTTGCTGGGCAAAGCCTTCAGACCATCGATGAGATAGCGCACGTTAAAAGCAATTTCTAAATCCGTGCCGGAGACCTGGGCTGATAGCGCTTCCTCACCACTCCCCACATCCTGGGCTTCCACTGCTAGGTGGAGTTTCTGTTCAGCGCTGTTCAGGCGGAATTTCACAATATTATTTTTCTGATCGGCGAGAACAGCCACCCGTTCAATGCTGCTAATCAAGGCCCGTCGTTCTAGGGTGACATCCCGGCTAAATTGACGGGGAATCAGTTGATGGTAGGCCGGATAAGCACCTTCGAGTTTCCGGCTGGTCAAACGTTGGTGGTTCACTTCAAAAATCACCTGGTTGTCATCGAGATGGAGGGCAATGAGATCTGTTTCATTAGCGGTGGTGAGCATCCGTTCTAATTCCCGTAGGGCCCGGGCCGGAATCGTGAGGGCAAAATCTTCAAGTTGGGGCGTCGGTAAGGGGCTTTCATCGGTCTCGGTTTCGTCGGCTACTTGATCACTGGTTTCCACAAGGGCGAGACGATGACCATCGGTGGCGGCAAACTCTAGGCAATCTTGGCTATGGCTCACATGCACTCCAGTCAGCACCTGCTTTGTTTCATCGGGACTGGCCGCAAACAATACGCCCCCTAGACCTTCACTCAAGGCGATCGCCGGTAGCATTAACTTCTTGCCATCTTGGATCGTCGGGAGTTCCGGAAATTCCTCTGCTCCCATGCCCCGAATTTGGAAACGGCCAGTGGCCGCGGTGAGAGTCGCCTGGGCATCCCCTTGGGCGAGGGACTCTGCTGGGCAACTCAAGGTGACTTCCCCGTCCGGTAGGCGGGAAACAATGTCGTTGAGCAACTTCGCCGGGAGGGTAAGGGTGCCCCCTTCAATGACCTGGGCTGGGAAGCTGGTACGAATCCCGAGGCTGAGGTCGAAGGCAGTGAGCTGGATTTGGTGGCGGTTGGCGTCCGCAGTCAAAAGCACATTTCCCAAAATGGGGTGGGTTGGCCGGGAGGACACTGCCCGACTAACGAGGGAAAGATGACTATTGAGATCACTTTGACTGCAAACAAACTTCATGGCCTTTTCTGGAAATCTCCGAGTAGAGCAGATAGATTCTACTACAACATCTCCATCTCCTGGGCAGCGGGATTTTTTCTGGGGTCGAGGGAGGCGATCGCCCCTTTCCAGTCAGCCAATCCCCCCGGTCTCCTACGGTACAATGGGACGCAGTAGGGAATTTATTTTTTGCATCCAGACTTGCGACCCTTTACCGGCAAATATTGATCACGGTCAAGGAAAGCAAAGGACTATCTCCCTACTCCAGTGGTAGTTGTGTTTTTGATTGATCCCTAAGGTAAATATCGCCACATCTTCCCCTGGAATCTCCTAGAGAACCTAATTAGAAAATCAGCAAGATATAAAACGAGGATTCATGACAAATATTCACGACAAAATTGAACAAGAACGAGAAGCTGCTCGGGAAGCTTGTAGCACTAATGCCACTTCCGCAGAATGTGCTGCTGCTTGGGATGCTGTGGAAGAACTCCAGGCCGAAGCCTCCCATCAACGGGAAAATGAGCCCGAAAAAAGCCCCCTAGAAAAATTTTGTGATGACAATCCGGATGCGGATGAATGCCGTCTCTATGAAGACTAATTCCCTATGTTAGGCAATCCCTGAAAGCGTTCTAAAAATTGGCGCTTAGCAATGGTTTTGTCCGTCGACAGTAAAGTTAAAAAAATCAAAATAATTACCCAAAAGCAGTGGTTACCCGTCGCAGTGCCGCTGCTTTGACTTGTGTATACTATGGAAAATCAAAATTCACTTTTTCAATTCACTATCTAAAGCGTTCTCAAAAACCATGGATGAAACCTTACTACAGCAATTGGCCTGGATGGATTATCGCCTTGCTGTCATTTTTACGGTAATTGCGCCAATTCTACTCTTGGTCTGGAGTCTGGTGGCAAAGGTGGAATCGATGCAGCGGCTCCTGGGCATCTACTGGAAAGTAGCCAGTCTTTTGATGGTGACTGTTTATCTTTTGATTCCGAGTTGGTCACTGGGTTACCTGACAGGGCTATTGTCGCGGATCCTAATTCCCATTGGCCTGTGGTTTTGGGTTGATCTCAACGAAGAAATACGCGACCAACCGGCCAGTCGTTTGAAGTTAGCGTTTACAGCCTGGCGTTGGGCGGTGACGGTCTATTGTGCTCTGGGGGCGATCGCCAATTTACCTTTTGTTGGTTGTGCCTTTTCGGGGGCAATGCGTCAGGGGGCTTACTGTCAAGTATGGCTAGAGGCACCGACCCGTTACCAACAAATTTTGCATGCCAACTCAACACCCGGATTCCTCGGGTTTTTAGGGGTTGTTGGTTTCATCGTCTATGTCATCTATTTTGTGACGTTTTTGTTATTCCGCTTGGGCCGTCAAGGACGCATTGCCATCGAGGAATAGTCCAGCAAAATCAATTTTTCTGGAAAAATCGCGCCAAAGGGGTTGCCAACTTAGATTTACTTTGCTAAATTAGAACTTGTGCGCAAAACGCCAGGATAGCTCAGTTGGTAGAGCAGAGGACTGAAAATCCTCGTGTCGGCGGTTCAATTCCGCCTCCCGGCACTGTATGGGAAGGATCTACTTAGGTGGATCCTTTTTTAGTTTGTTGCGATGTTTGGGGTGAGGGCGATCGCCTTTAGGTTTTCCTTGGCCAAAGCAAAACCCAACCGCATAGGGCTGGGCTTCAATCTAGGAACTTTGGTTGAGGTGAACTACGCAGGCACTTCCACTTTGGCTTCTCCACCAAGGCCAAAGGCTTCATGGACGAGTTTGAGGGCCGTTTGTCCTTGCTCCTCGGGGACAACACAGCTAATTTTGATTTCCGATGTCGTAATCATTTGAATATTGATCTGGGAATCCGCTAAAGCTTGGAAGAAGCGAGCCGCAACCCCAGGGGCGCCAATCATCCCGGAACCAACGATACTGACTTTGGCGATCGCCGGATTGACTTCGATTGCCCCAAAGTTCAATTGTTCAGCCATCCCAGAGAGGGCCAGGCGCGCCGCTTCCACATCTCCCTGGGCCACGGTAAAGGCAATGTCACGGGTTTTAATGCCATTGAGCACACGGCACCGTTGGGACTGGATGATCATGTCCACGCTGATATTTTGGTGGGCGAGGAGGGAGAAAATTTGGGCGGCCATCCCCGGACTATCGGGCACATGGCGGATGGCAAGCTGGGCCTGTTTGAGATCGAGAGCGACGCCACGCACAGGGGGATGGGTTTCGGGATCGAGGGTCGGCGGTTCAGCACTGACAGGGGAACAAGCAATTTCAAAGACTTCACAGAGGGTGGCGATCGCTTTGTCGCAGTCGGTTTGTTGAATGACGCAACTCACCTTAACCTCGGAGGTGGAAATCATCTCGATGTTAATCCCTGCGTCGGCCAGGCTTTGGAACATGGTGGCGGCAATTCCCGGTCGCCCAATCATCCCCGCACCGGAAATGGTAATTTTTGCGATATCGCTGGCGGTCATCACAGCCACCTCTGAGAGGTCTTGGTCGGTGCCAGCGCAGAGGGTGGGGGCAATGGCTTCGGCGATCGCCTGGGCTTGGGTGGCGGCTTTTTCCGTAACGGTGAAGGCAATGTCGTTGCTGTTGCCATCGTGGATTGACTGGATGATCAAATCCACATCGACGTTATGGGTGGCAATTTCCCCGAATAATTTTGCGGCGACCCCGGGCCGGTCGGGAATGTGGAGCATCGCAATGCGGGCCTGATTAGTGTCAAATTCAACGGCATCAACGGCCTTAGCAATTTCTAGGTTCACCAGGGGGCGATCGCCAACGGGAGCAGAGGTTACCCAGGTGCCCGGATCTTCAGTCCAACTGGAACGTACCACAAGGGGCACTCCATAATTTTTCGCAATTTCCACTGCCCGGGGATGGAGCACTTTCGCCCCTAAACTGGCCAATTCCAGCATCTCATCGGCGGTGACTTCGGCCATGAGTTGGGCTTCGGGGACAATGCGTGGATCGGTGGTTAAAATCCCGGGGACATCGGTATAAATTTCGCAGCAGGAGGCTTTAAGGGCAGCGGCGATCGCCACGGCAGAGGTATCAGAGCCACCCCGACCGAGGGTGGTAATTTCTAGATCTTCACTTTTGGAAATCCCTTGGAAACCGGCAACGACGATCACTTCTCCCTTGCGGAGGTGCCGTTGGAGACGGTCTGTTTTAATTTCGAGGATGCGGGCACGACTATGTTCCGCTTCGGTAACAATGCCCACCTGGGCACCGGTCAGGGAAATCGCCGGCTGCCCTAACTCCTGGAGTGCCATACTGAGCAAAGAAATAGAAACCTGTTCCCCCGTAGAAAGGAGCATATCCATTTCCCGCCGACTGGGATTCGCGCTGATTTCGTGGGCTAACTTCACCAGGCCGTCAGTGGTTTTTCCCATGGCAGAGACCACCACCACGATTTGATTACCCGCCTGGGCCCGTTGGTGAATCCGTTTGGCCACCGCCTGGATTCTTTCTACCGAACCGACGGAGGTGCCGCCATATTTTTGTACGATCATTGCCATGGAACCTGCCTCACTCTCCCAGATTTAAAACACTATTCGCTTTCCATACGCGTGTTGGAAAATCGGTGATCCACTCTAGCAAATCCTACCGACTTTTCTGATCCATCTTTCACATTCCGTTGCGGCTTGCCGTCATCCTGGCTACGACTGGGCTAATTTTTCTACTTCAAATCATCCGTCGTAGTCCTTGCCTCCAAAGCAAGGTATGTCAGAATTCTCCAGGCGATCGCCATAGCACAAATTTTTCTGGGAAACCCAAAAAAAAGCTTAAATGACTTGTCTTTATGCCCTACTTACTCCATAATGGGTGACTCGATGGTGCTATACATTTTGTAACGTTTACGGTACGGTTTAAGACCTGGAGAAACCGCGCAACACGAAGTGTGCCACCACTACTCCTGTGACGGATAAACCGATCAGTTTTTACCGAAAGCCCTAGGGCATAGCAACACTGAATGATCAGTTTTTTAAACAGCCAAATTTCACCGTTGAGACCAAAGGCGATCGCCACAGCATCAGCACCTAACGCCTGGGCTCAAATATTTTTTTATCAGCTTTTCATCTAACCAAACCAACACCGAGGAGGTTTCCCATGTCCGTACGTTTGTATGTCGGCAATTTACCCAAAGACGTCGTTGAAAAACAAGCCTTAGTTGACTTCTTTGCAGAGGCAGGCGAGAACGCAACGACCAAAGTCATCAAAGATCGTAAAACTGGCAAGTGTCGTGGCTTTGCTTTCGTAACCGTGCCCACCGATGAAGAAGCCGATGCCTTCATCGAGAAGTACAATGGTCAATCCTTCATGGATATCACCCTCAAGATCGAAAAAGCGATGCCCCGCACCAAAGCCGATGAAAAGGCCCCTGAAGCGGCAGCTAGCAAAGGTACTAAACGCACCAAGCGCAGTGGCGGTAGCAGTAGTGGCACGAAGAAGCCCGCAACCTACGGCGACACAGCGGCAGCCCAACCGGATCCCCGCTGGGCCAGTGAACTTGAAAAGCTCAAGGAAATGCTCCAACAGCAAACCGCCAACGTTTAGGCCTGGGGCGATTGATTTTCCTGCTACAGACCGTGTGGCAGGATTTATTTTGTCTGGGTACAGCTTTTTTAGTCAAATTTTTAATTGAATTTTTCCATTGCAATTTTTTCTCGGAGGGAGATACAACATGGACGCAGTCACCGTCATGAAACAGGAAGTAGGGAAAGCCGCCGCTGCCCTGGTACAGTCCAACTCTGTTGTGGGTTTAGGGACAGGTTCGACCACTGCCTATGCCATTCAATACATTGGGGAGCGTTTGGCCGCTGGTGAGTTAGAAAATATCGTGGGTATTCCTACCTCGTTCCAGGCAGAGGTTTTGGCTAAACAGTATAAAATTCCCCTCACTAGCTTGGATGCGGTGGATCACATCGATATCGCCATTGACGGGGCCGATGAAGTGGATCCCAACAAAAACCTCATCAAAGGTGGCGGTGCTGCCCATACCCGGGAAAAAGTGGTTGATGCCTTGGCCGATAAGTTTGTGGTCGTGGTTGACAGTGGCAAATTAGTGGATCGCCTGGGTTCTACTTTCCTGCTTCCTGTGGAAGTCATTCCCATGGCCATTACCCCGGTGATGCGTCAACTGGAGGAACTGGGGGGCAAACCAGAACTCCGCATGGGTGTGAAGAAGGCTGGCCCGGTGGTTACCGATGAAGGCAATTTGGTGGTAGATCTCAAGTTTGAGGGTATCGATGATCCGGCAACTCTGGAGCAAAAGATCAACAACATCCCTGGGGTTTTGGAAAATGGCCTGTTTGTGGATGTGGCCGATGTGATTTTGGTCGGGGAAATTATCGATGGTCAACCCCGCGTTCGGGAAATTCGCTAAATTTTTTGATTACGCTGACTTGAGAAACCTCCTGCCTATGGGAGGTTTTTCATTTGTTCATTGCCTAGGTTTGACTCAAAAGAGCGATCGCCCGCCGGATCCATTCATCGGCATTGGGATTTTGCAAGAGCAGGTTGTCTTGGCTTAGGGTGGCGATCGCCCCGCGGATTTCGGTCTCTTGGTAGCCCAGGGCGAGGAGGGTCAGTTCTAAATCTTCCCGCACCGCCCCATCGGGTTGGTTGGGGCTATCCGGTAGCGCGAACTGATCTCGCCATTGGCTGAGTTTACTGCGCAATTCTAGGGCGAGACGTTCAGCGGTTTTTTTGCCGATTCCGGGGGCCTTAGCTAACTGACGGTGATCTTCCGTGACGATGGCCTGCACCAATTCCGGTAAAGTGAGGGTATCCAACAGGGCGATCGCCCCCTGGGCCCCGATACCACTGACACTGATCAATTGGCGGAATAAATCCCGTTCGACACCACTGGAAAAACCATAGAGAAATAGCCCTTCTTCCCGCTGTTGACCGTGAATAAAAACCTGTTGAGACTGACCGAGTACGGATTCTAGTTCCCGGGCAAAACGACCCGGAACCTGGATTTCATAGCCGATGTTATAAACCTCGAGCACCAGGAAAAAACGCCCTGGTCGATTTCGTTGAATGGCGATCGCCTGCCCCTTGAAATAACTAAACATCAAACCCTGCTTGTACTAAACCCTGTCATCTTCCCATTGCCGCCCCAGCCCAGCAAGGCCAAAGGCGATCGCTATTTCCATTTTTAATCAGTACGTTTAGACTAAAAACAGCCTTTTTATTCCATCCCTCTCCACCCATTCCGCAACCATGGCCGATTCCCTGCCCGCTTTCCCTAATCATGCCCTCCCCCCCCAAAATATCGAGGCCGAAGAGTTTATTCTCGGGGGAATTTTAATGGAGCCAGAGGCAATGGGACGGGTAATTGATATCTTGACGATCAATGCCTTCTATGTCCAAGCCCATCGGGATATTTACAAGGCGCTGCTGATTCTCCATAACCAAGGAAAACCCACCGATATCCTTGCGGCGAGTACCTGGCTCCAGGACAATGAGCTCCTCGAAAAAGTGGGAGGCATGGCTAAGCTCTCCCAACTGGTAGACCGCACTGTATCCAGCGTCAACATTGACCACTACGCCGAGTTGGTAATGGATAAATATCTACGGCGACAACTCATCAGCGGTGGTCACGAAATTGTTGATCTTGCCTACGACACCGTTAAACCCCTCCCCGAAGTCCTCGATGAATCGGAGCAAAAAATCTTTCGCCTAACCCAAACCCGCAGTCAAACCGGCCTCACGGCGATCGCCGAAACCATTACCGAAGCCTTTAACAACATCGAAGAGCGCCAAACCCGTCAACAGCAAGAAAAAGAGGCACTTTCAGGGCTATCCAGTGGTTTCTATGACCTCGACGCGATGACCAATGGCTTCCAGCGTTCTGACCTGGTGATCATTGCTGGCCGTCCCGCCATGGGGAAAACCAGTTTTTCTTTGAATGTCGCCACGAACATTGCGAAGCGACATCGGTTGCCCGTGGCAATTTTTAGTCTGGAAATGTCGAAAGAGCAGCTCGTCCAGCGTTTATTAGCCGGGGAAGCCCAGATTGAAAGTAATCGTCTGCGCTCGGGTCGGTTAGATGAAGTCGATATGGGGCCCCTATTAAAGGCGGTGGAAGTCTTGTCCGATGTGCCTCTTTTTATCGATGATACGGCCAATCTCACGGTTAACCAGATGCGATCACAGGCCCGCAAACTCCAGGCAGAGCATGGGGGCCAACTGGGACTGATCCTGGTGGACTACCTCCAATTGATGGAAGGGGGCGGGGACAACCGTGTGCAGGAACTTTCAAAAATTACGCGATCGCTCAAGGGACTCGCCCGGGAGTTAGACGTGCCAATCTTCGCCCTTTCCCAGTTGAGCCGGGGGGTAGAGGCCCGCAACAGTAAACGACCGATGATGTCTGACCTGCGAGAATCTGGCTCCATCGAACAGGATGCTGACTTGGTTTTAATGTTATATCGCGACAGTTACTACAATCCTGACTCCCCAGAACGGGACATCGCCGAAGTCATTATTGCCAAGCACCGGAATGGCCCCACAGGCACCGTGAAATTAATTTTCCAGCCGGAGTTAACCAAGTTTTTGAATTTAGCCAGTAACCCTAGTGCCTACGTTGAATCCTATTAGAAATCAGGGGTTATGGATTAGTTTTGTCTATGATTGAAAAGAGATTTTTCCGGTACTTCCTGGTGAATTTCCGTTTTCCTAAAGAGATCCTAAGCTTTAGAAGGTCAGTGTTAAGATCCTGCTAGCATCGGTTTCCAAGCAACACTGCTCCGTATTCATGTTCCTACTTTTGGAGCATTGACCGGATAAATTTATGGGTTATTGTGAATAAAATTGCAAAATCGCCGGCATTCTTTTCCAGAAAAATGCTTGTCATAAGCAATTACGATAAGAAAAAAATGCTTCCATAAGCTTTAACCCGAGACAATTTAAAAGACTAATTTCCTCGCTCTTTCCTTTTGGATTTATTTTCCATGTACGGCTCTCCCCAACCGCAATTGCCCCAGCCCCCCGCAGCCCCTCGGTCACCCAAGCCTCGATCGCCTCAGGTTCGGTCTAGTGCTGTCCACCATGCCCACAAACATAAGTTGGTATTTTGGGAATTGGTCGCAAAAATTTCTGTGAATTGTCTTCTCACGGGGGTGGCGATCGCCTCCATTGCCCAGCTTTTGCCAGCTCAGGTTAACCAACAGCAACGCTTGGTTACCCTCAAGGGGGAGGTCAATGAAGCAGAAGAACGAGTAAAACAACTGCGGACGGAATTTAACCGGAATTTTGATGCCTACGCGGGCGATAAACTCATGCAGGAACACACCCTCAAGGTAGATCCCAAACAACGGCGGATTATTTGGGTGGCACCAAAGCAAACCCCCGCCCAGGGTCAGCCGGACTAAGGGTAAACCAAGTACGTATACGCAAAAAAAGGGGGTTGTATTTCCCCCATAGAGCCTGAAACCGAGATTGGTCAGGCTTTTTTAGTAATTAATCCTTAGGAAGCAAGGGAAGCGGTTGGACGGCGTCGGCGCTGGCGTTGGGCAGTGGTGGCAGTATTTTCACTGACCTGCATCAAAAAGACCACTAGAGGTTCGCCCTGGAGCTCCCGACGGGCAAGGCGTTGGAGAGATGCTTCAATCTCTAGGCGAATATCCGTCCAGTCAATGGCTTCACCGCTGCGTTTACCGTTGTCTTTGTATTCCAAAAGGCGATCGCCTAAGACATTTTCTACATTCCGTTGAATGAGTTGGTGGAGCAGCTTATTATTCGCTGCCGTGACCACACCCCGCAGGTGAATTTCAGGGGGCGCAATTAAGTTACCATCCTGGGCGATCGCCGCCGCCACGGTAATCACGCCTTCTTGGGCCAACTGTTGCCGTTCCTGGAGCACCGAGTCGTGGACAATACCAGAGCGATCGACTAACTCAATCCCCGAAGGTACCTTCCCAGCCACCCCAATGGAGTTTTCGGTCAGTTCTACGATGTCACCATTATCGATAATGACAATATTTTCGGCGGGAACCCCCATGGCTTGGGCCGTCTGGGCATGCTTCACCAACATCCGGTGCTCCCCATGGAAAGGCACAAAGAACTTCGGCTTCGTAAGAGCCAGCATTAATTTTTGGTCTTCCTGGGCACCGTGGCCAGAAACGTGGATGCCTTCCCCTTTGCCATAAAAAACCTTTGCGCCGCGCATCATCAACCGGTCAACGGTATTTACAACGGCAATGGTATTGCCGGGAATCGGGTTCGCCGAGAAGACGACGGTATCGCCCGGTTTAATCTGGATGTGGCGGTGTTCATCCTTAGAAATCCGCGTCAGGGCTGATAAATCTTCCCCTTGGGAACCTGTGGTTAAAATGAGGACATCTTCATCCCGCATACTTTTCAGTTGTCGCAGGGGAATAAATAGCTCATCGAGACATCTTACATAGCCTAGATTGCGAGCATGGGAAATCACGTTTAACATCGAGCGACCCACCACAGCCACTTTCCGACGATGCTTTTGGGCTAGTTCGAGGATAATGCTAACCCGGTGCACTGAAGAGGCAAAGGTCGTCACAAAGAGACGTCCCTGGGTCTGGGCAAAGATCCGGTCAAGGTTGGGTTTAACCGACGCTTCTGAAGGGGTATGACCAGGTACCTCCGCATTGGTGGAGTCACTCAGCAGACACAACACACCTTTTTCGCCATGTTCTGCGAGACGCTGGAAGTCAAATTTTTCCCCGTCTACCGGCGTGTAATCTACTTTGAAATCCCCCGTATGGATAATCACACCGAGGGGAGTGTGGATCGCCACGGTAAAGCTATCGGCAATGGAGTGGGTGTTGCGGATATATTCGACGAGAAAATTTTGGCCAATGCGCACCATATCCCGGGGCATAACACTATGGAGTTTAGTGCGATCACTAACCCCGGCTTCATCTAGTTTGTCCTGCAATAGAGCCATAGCAAGACGGGGGCCATAGATGACAGGAATATCAAATTGCTTGAGGTGGTGGGCAATGCCGCCAATGTGGTCTTCGTGACCGTGGGTGACGATCATCCCCTTAATTTTGTGGCGATTTTCCCGTAGATAAGTAGTATCGGGCAGGACAATATTCACCCCGTGCATCCCATCCGTCGGAAAAGCCAAGCCCGCGTCGAGCAGGACAATCTCATCGTCATATTCAAAAATGCAAGTATTTTTCCCAATCTCGTGGAGACCACCGAGGGGAATAATCTTGATGCTGTCTTTGCCATTGGAGGTAGGTGTCGCCTCAGTCTTAGCGGTGCTCCGGGTACGTTTACGGGTTGTTAGTTGGGGTTTACTGTTTTTCATACAACTCCTGGGTTGAAATTTTTAAGGAATACACAAGAAAAAATCGAAAGAAAAAGGGAGCCGCTTCAAGCCTGGGATGGACAATGGCATGGCTTGACCAACTGCGGGGACTGCCCTGGCAATGCTGCGGTAATGCTTAGTTGTCAAAAACGCCGCTAGGGACAAACCCCATGAATCAATGACTCAGAGGAGGGAAAGATCCTTAAGCACCTGGGTGACTTGCTTCGTCAGGTCAGGACTCAGAGGAAAGAGGGGGGGACGGAAGCTCCCTAAACGCCAGCCTTGGAGGATAAGAGCCGTTTTAACCGGGAGGGGATTGGTATCGCAGAATAAGATGCGGAACAGGGGAAAAAGCTTGAGGTGGAGGTCGATGGCTTCTTGGGTGCGCCCTGCGAGAAAAGCTTGGATCATTGCCTGCATCTGGGGGCCAACCAGATGGCTGGCTACGCTGACGACCCCTTGGGCGCCAACACTCATCAGGGGTAAAGTCAGACTATCATCTCCAGAGTAAATCTCAAAGGAGGAGTCCACACCACAGCGAATTTGAGCCGCTTGATCTAAATTTCCGCTTGCTTCTTTAATCGCCACGATGTTGTTGATTTCGGCCAGGCGAATCACCGTTTCTGGCAGGAGATTACAGCCGGTGCGCCCCGGAACGTTATAAAGCATCAGGGGAAGATCCGGGCAAGCTTCGGCGATCGCCTTGAAATGTTGATAAAGTCCTTCCTGGGGGGGCTTATTGTAATAGGGAACAACTTGTAAAGACCCATCTAGACCTAACTCTGCCGCTTTTTGGGTGGCGGCGATCGCCTCACTAGTGGAATTAGACCCCGTACCCGCAATAATCTTTGCCCGTCCCGCAGCGGCATGTTGCACTGCCCGGAACAATTCATGCTCTTCGTCCCAAGTCAATGTCGGTGACTCCCCCGTGGTCCCGCAGACAACCAGAGCGTCGCTCCCATGGTCAATAAGGTGGGCCGTCAGCTTTTCTGCCATTGCATAATCAACTTGCCCTTCTTCCGTAAAGGGGGTCACCATGGCGGTGATTACTCGACCGAATCTTGTACTTGTCATAAACGAATCGACACAACACACATAAAATCTTACTGCCCTAGACCGCGGCCGCCACTGCCACAGGTTGGAGCCAATCTTGTTCCCACAGAAGTTCAGCAATCTGAACCGCGTTAAGGGCTGCCCCCTTGCGAATTTGATCACCACACAGCCATAACTCCAAGCCATTATCCTGGGAAATATCCCGGCGGATCCGGCCGACCAAGACAGGATCCTTACCAGTGGCATCCATGGGCATCGGGAAGTAGTTCTTCTCCCAATCTTCAACGACGCTGACACCGGGGGCTGTGGTCAGGATTTCCTTGGCTTTTGCGGGATCAAAAGGTTGGGCAAATTCTAAATTCACGGCTTCTGAGTGGGCCCGGAGTACGGGCACCCGTACACAGGTCGCGCTAATCCTTAGATCCGGTGCCCCAAAGATTTTCCGGGTTTCGTTCACCATTTTCATTTCTTCTTGGCAATAGCCCGCTTCATCAATGGGGGTATTGTGGGGGAAAAGGTTGAAAGCGAGAGGATAGGGGAAAGATTCCGTGGGGGGTTCTTCCCCGGCAAGGATGGCATGGGTTTGCTGTTTGACTTCTTCCATGGCCCGGGCCCCGGCACCACTGGCGGACTGGTAAGTGGAAACTACAATCCGTTGGATCGGTTGCACTTGATGGAGGGGATAAATTGCTACACCCATCAGAATGGTAGTGCAGTTGGGGTTAGCAATAATTCCTTGATGCTTTTGAGCGGCCTCTGGATTGATTTCGGGAACCACCAGGGGAACCTCTGGATCCATCCGAAAGGCGCTGGAATTATCGATCATCACCGCGCCGGCATCAACAATCGCCTTTGCCCATTGCTTAGATGTACTGCCCCCGGCTGACGCAAGCACAATATCGACCCCTCGGAAGGATTCTGGGGTCACAGCTTCGATAGTGATAGGCTGCCCTTTAAAAGTTAGGGTCTTGCCAGCGGATCGGGGGGAAGCGAGGAGTTTCAGGTTATTGAGGGGGAAGTTCCGTTCTTCGAGTAATTGTAAGAGTTCGGCACCGACGGCACCGGTTGCTCCAAGGATGGCGACATTGACTGGTTTTGACAAAGAATAAACCTCCTAGTTAAGGGTTTGACTAATGGGGAGAATAAAAAACTTGAAAATCTGTGGGGGCGATCGCCTAGGGAATTTTTTATTGGGGAGACAAATTCAGCATTGGCTTAGGCGATGGAAAATATGGGAATTTAAAATCTGTTAGGTTACGTCGTACTTGGGCATCTCTTTGGGGAGACTTTGTCGATCGAAGCTCTAATTATACTATTATCAGATAGGTTAACCCCTCGTAAAAACGCATTATACCGACCCAAACATCTTCTGGGTAACTTGCGTTTGGGTTGCTGAACTTAGGATATCACGGAGCGCTCAATTCAGACCCCCTCAGGGGCGATCGCCAACAAACAACCTGTCCTAAGTGTTTTAGTTGTAACTCATATATTAGAACCTTTAACCATCGATGAAAGTTATTCAGGAAAAGCTTCCTGCCAGCCAAATTGGGCTAGAAATTGAAGTTCCCGCCGACGTCACCCAAAAAGCCTACGATGAGACCGTCCGTAAGCTGGCCCGTACCATCAACCTCCCCGGTTTTCGGAAAGGGAAGGTACCCAAGCAAATTTTGATCCAACGCTTAGGCCCCAGCCGCATTAAGGCTTCTGTTCTAGAGGATCTGATTGACGACAGTCTCAAGGCGGCGATCGCCCAAGAAAACATTGAGGCCCTAGGAAATTTCCAGCTCAAATCTTCCTTCGATGACCTGATCAGCGCTTACAAACCCGGTGAAGTCTTTACCTTCAAAGCTGCTGTGGATGTGCCCGCCACTGTCACCCTCAACACTTACAAGGGTCTAAGCTTCAAAGCTGAAAAGAGTGAATATGACCCCGCCGACCTCGAGGAATTCCTCGCCCAAAAACAGCGGGAAGCCGCTACCCTCGTCCCCGTAGAAGATCGCGCGGCCCAGATGGGTGATGTGGCGATCGCTGACTATGAAGGTCGCTACGTTAACGATGCCGGCGAAGCGGAGGGCGATATTATCCCTGGTACCCAAGCCGAAGACTTCTCCCTTGACCTCGAAGAAGGCAAATTTATCCCTGGTTTCGTTGAGGGTTTTGTGGGTTTGAAGCCCGAAGAAACCAAGACCTTCACCGTGACTTTCCCCGAAGACTACGGCAACGAAGAAATGGCCGGTAAAGATGTCGCTTTTACCGTCACCCTCAAGGAACTCAAGAGCCGTGAGCTCCCTGAATTGGACGACGAATTTGCCGGCGAAGCCACCGGGGAAGAGTTTGAAACTCTCGCTGCCTGGAAAGAGAGCCTCGAAGCCCAACTCAAGGAAAACGCTGAGATCAGCACCAAAAACAGTGTCCGTCGTTATCTTCTGGAGCAACTGGCCGAAAACAACAGCGTTGACCTCCCGGAAGTGAGCGTCAACGAAGAAGTCACTGCGGTTCTAACCCAGCAGATGATGGAATTTAGCCGTATGGGCATCGACGTAAACCGGATTTTCACCAAGGACATGATTCCCAAGCTCCGGGAAACAGCCCGCCCTGAAGCCATGCAACGCCTCGGCAACTCCTTGATTCTGTCGGAAATCGCGAAGGTTGAGAACATCGAAATCAACACGGACAAATTCAATGAACGCCTGGAAGAAGCCAAAGCTGAACTTAAAGAAGGCTTTGATGAAGACCGTCTCCAGGAAGCCATCAAAGAGGAGCTGACCCTCGAAGCAACCCTCGACTGGTTGGCAGAGCAATCGAATATTGAGTTTGTGCCCGTTGGAACGCTCAAAGACGACGAGGAAGATTTCGCAGCGGATGACGAAGAAGAGTAAAACCTACTCTACGACGCTCTCAATGCTCTAATTTAATACTGGGCCCCATCTGGGGTCTTTTTTTATCACTGTTGACGCTACGGGGTGAGGTCGTGTGAACCTGGGCAACCCAATGGGTATCGCAGAGAAAGCAATCTGCGAATGTGCAAAATCCACTAAACAGAATCATCCTTTTGGCAGGCTGTTATCGAACCCTGACTTAGGTTATAAGATGTTTTAGCTTCTGAGGGCGAACGAGGGGACTCGAACCCCCGAATGGCGGAACCACAATCCGCTGCCTTAACCACTTGGCTACGCTCGCCATAATCACGGTTACCAATAATATCGAACTAATTTTGTTTTGTCCAGATTTTCTATGAAATTTTCCCAAGTGAGTGGCATGATTGGCGGGATCGGTGTAATTTCCCTGGGGGCGATCGCCTATCTAACGAATCCTCCTCTGAGCCAGTACCGGGCCTATGCGGGGGCGCAAATCGCCGATTATCTCAAAGACAATGTCTGTCAAAATGCGGGGGATAATCTGCCTTTGGGTCTTGGGAACCTCCAGAGCGATCTTTTGCAGAATTATTGTAAAACCCTCGTTGATGCCAGCCAGGCCCAACTGGGGGAAATTGTCAGTCGCCAGACCAGCGTCAACAATTACTTCTTTTTCAGCATTTACCAAACGGAGATTGTCTTACCGGAGCCTTTTCCTCGGTATTCCTTTGAAACCATCGGGATTTTCCAGCAGTTCTACACCTACCGCGCGGAGAAAAGTTAGATTTGGCACTGGCACCAACTGTCATGGGCTACCTTCAGATGGGCGATCGCCTCATCCACCGAGGTCACACACACCGGAATCTCTAAATCCACGGGTTCCGCCATCTGAGGCAGCATGTGTTGTTTGGCCCAGATCACTAAATCGCTCCACATGTCTCCGACCAAAATAAACGGCGTATTGTGAATGGAGCGTACCTGGAGTAGTTGCCAGATCATCAGAGCTTCGAGGGTCGTCCCAATGCCACCGGGCATCACCACGAAGGCATCAGAAACCAAGACAAAGTGGTGTAGGCGGGAAAAAAAAGTTTGGTGCTGGAAAACTTCCTCGACGAAGGGATTAACCTCCTGCTCAAAACCGAGATCTACCCGAATCCCAATGGATTTCGTGCGGTCAAGGGGATCGGCGATCACACTACCTTCATTGGCCGCCTCCATTAGCCCAGGGCCACCGCCGGTCACAATGTCACAGCCGAGGGTCGTCAGCTCACTAGCTAGACGGCGGACATCTTGGTAAAGGGGAGAGTCATTGGTAATGCGGGCGGAACCAAAAATAGTCACTCGATAGCGATCGCGTCGGGGGGGCTGGATGCTACTGAGGCCGTTCACCACCTGCCACAGAGATAAAACCGCTTCCTGGACAATGTCATAGCTCATCGCCTGTTCCGTGAGACTGACGGGGAAGCAGGGGGAAGATTGGCCGTTCGATTTATTTTCCATGGTGATGATTGCCCGATATTGGGAGCAATATACATTATTGCCCGATGTTTCTCCTACACAGTCCCGATTAGGGTTTACCCAGCAGCAACGGCGAGGCCCGGTTCCCGGAGAAAAACCGTTTCATTCTGGCGGTGCCACCTCCAGCGATCGCCAACCCAGATCACTTGATTTAGGGCACAAACCTCCAGATTGATCGGCTCCGGTTGCCCTAGGAGATAGCTCAAGCAAATACCGAGGGGGACCTTATGGCCGATGAGGAGCAGATTGCCGGAATATTGCCGGAGTAAATATTGCAGGGTTTGGATACTGCGCCGCTGCACCTGGGCCATGGTTTCAGGGTAAGGGGGCAGATTTTGTCCTGGGGGTTGCCGATGAATCCGTGGCGGACGCTTCATCCAGCGGGGGTTTTGCCATTCCCCGAGGTTCGCTAAGACTGTGGGGACAAGTTTTAGGCCCTGGGCACAGTATTGGGCCGTTTGGCGGGTGCGCAGAAAAGGGGAAACAAAGAGGTGCTGAATTTGTTCTTGGGCAAGGCGATCGCCTAAATCCTGGGCTTGGCGGTGACCCCGGGGACAAAGGGGCGGATCGTAAGGATAAAGGGCTGTGCAAAACCAGGCGGGCTGGACAAAGTCAAGGCGATTACCATGGCGCACAAACCAAATCTGACGGCCTAGCTCCAATACCATCACCCCGGACCTCAGACATGGAGATTGTCCGGCAAAATGACCTCCAGAGCCTCGGCCCACACCGGCAGATCATTCCGCACCAGATCCCAGACAAAGGCAATGTTGACCGCTTCGTAATCTTCACTCATGGTTTTGGCGATCGCCTCCAGTTCAAACCAGGGCACCTGGGGCAATTCTGAGTGCATCACCTTCGGGATATTGCGCGCTGCCAGCCCCATAATCTCTAAACGACGGATCACCGCATCCTGCACCACAATATTGCCCAGAAATTCCGTCCAACTCAGATCCGCGAGGTAATTAATCGCCAGTCGCGCCGAAATGAGAATGTCCAGTAAAACCAATGTGTGCCGATCCGCCATGGAAAACCTCAAGATAAGCTCCGGGTGGAGGGGTAAATCGCTATAGTGGATAAAATGACCATCGAAAAAGTCCCGATCTGGCGAAGTCGCTGTTCCCCGTAGATATCCACTAATGAAACGTCAAACTCGTTCACAGTACGATCGTCCTTCCTATGACCGCCCTAGGTATCCAGAGCGGGAGCCAAAAAAGCCTCTTTCTAAATTAAACTATGCAACCCTGGCACTGTTCGGAGGAATTTTTGTGTTGGGGGTCGCCGTCGGCATTGGCTTTAGCTCCAGTACCAATCTTAACCCGACAAGCATTGATTCTCGCCTAGAAATTGATCGCCAGGCCCCCGATCCTGAACTGTGCCAGCAATTTGGTGCCAGCGCCATCGTGACGAACATGAAAGTCTTTGTGACGCTCAATCCCTTTAACGTATTTGTCACTCAACCCCAGATGGAACCGGGCTGTGTCATCCGCCAAAATAACTGGGCAATCCTCGAACGACAAAATCTTGTCACCTCAGAACAGGTAAACGATTGCAAGCGCCGCATGAATACCTTTGGCTATACCGGTAGTTTGCAAGGTTCACCAAACATTAACTGCATTTACCAAAACGATGCTGCCGGAAATCTGTTTCTCAATCAACCCGGGACAACCGCTGTACCAGAGTCTGACCGTTTTTAGGGAACAAAAACAGAAATTCAAACCAAAGATAATAGGATAGTAACGGCTTATTTTTCGTGTAGGGAGGCCTGATTGATATGTGTGGCATTGTGGGTTATCTAGGAACACAGGCAGCAACGGATATCCTTATTTCAGGCCTAGAGCGGCTGGAATATCGGGGCTATGACTCGGCGGGCATCGCCACCATTTGGCAGGAAAAGCTCCATTCGGTGCGCGCTAAGGGTAAGCTATATCGACTCCGCGAGAAACTTGAAGGCCACAGCACCCCCGCCACCATTGGCATTGGTCACACCCGTTGGGCGACCCATGGGAAACCAGAAGAACACAATGCCCATCCCCACCTGGACATGTCCCAGCGGGTTGCGGTGGTGCAAAACGGAATTGTAGAAAATTACCGGGAACTGCGGGAAGAACTCCAGGACAAAGGTTATGTATTCCTCTCAGAAACGGATACGGAGGTGATTCCCCATCTGATTGCGGACATTCTCCAAACCACCAAAGACGACCCAGAACCTTTCCTTACAGCAGTACAAAAGGCAGTGAATCGCCTGGAGGGAGCGTTTGCGATCGCCGTGATTTGTGCGGACTATCCTGACGAACTGATCGTCGCCCGCCAGCAAGCTCCTTTAACCCTCGGCTTTGGCCAGGGAGAATTTTTCTGTGCTTCGGATATTACGGCCCTGATTCCCCACACCCGGGCGGTGCTGACCCTCGAAAATGGGGAAATGGCTCGGATGACCCCCCTGGGGATGGAAATTTATAACTTCGCGGGCGATCGCCTCAAGAAAACTCCCCGTACCCTCGACTGGAACCCCGGCCAGGTGGAAAAACAAGGTTTCCGTCACTACATGCTCAAGGAAATCCATGAACAACCGGCAGTAGTACGCACTAACCTCGAAGTTTATCTGAACCCCAACGCGCCCCATCCCCTCAATTTGGGCATCAATCCCCCGGAATTTCTGGATGATATTGAACATATCCAGATCGTCGCCTGTGGCACCAGTTGGCACGCCAGCCTCGTGGGGAAATATTTGCTTGAACAACTGGCGGGAATTCCCACCTTTGTTTACTATGCCTCGGAATTCCGTTATTCCCCGTCACCCCTGATGCCCAATACCCTGACCATTGGCGTCACCCAGTCCGGGGAAACGGCGGATACCATTGCGGCCCTGGAGATGGAAAAAGAACGCCGCCTCCACCACCGGGATAAATTTAAGG
>JAYKIK010000066.1:0-14718 GCA_035284725.1 Synechococcus sp. | reverse complement strand
TCACATTCACCCCCGATGGTCAGAAAGTCGTTGTCGCAAACGAAGGGGAACCCAACGAAGACTACAGTGAGGATCCAGAAGGTTCCGTCAGCATCATTGATTTATCTCAGGGAATCGCCCAGGCAACCGTTAAAACCGCCGATTTCCGTGCTTTTAATGGTAAAGAACTGGATGATAGTGTGCGAATTTTTGGCTTAAATGCGTCCGTAGCTCAGGATCTCGAACCGGAATATGTGGCTGTGGCGAAAGATTCTAAGACGGCATGGGTCACCCTCCAGGAAAATAATGCTCTGGCGGTGGTCGATCTCGATGCGGCTCAGGTGGTAGATATTGTGGGTCTGGGCTTTAAAGATCACGGCCTGGCGGAAAATGCCCTCGATCCGAGCAACAAAGATAAGGACATTCGGATTAAGCCCTATGCGAACCTGTTTGGGGTCTACCAACCCGATGCGATCGCCGCTTACGAGGTAAACGGGGAAACCTTTCTGATTACGTCCAATGAAGGGGATTCCCGGGTTCGTCCCACGGGAGATGATGAAATTCCTGGGGTTGAGGAAGGGGATATCTTCAATGAAGAAAGTCGCATTGGCAAGTTAGATCTCGATCCCACCGTATTTCCCGATGCGGCCGCCCTCCAGGATGAAGCCGTTTTGGGTCGTCTGAAAGTGATGAACAACATGGGTGATATCGATGGCGATGGGGATTATGATGCCCTCTATGCCTTTGGTGCCCGTTCCTTCTCCATCTGGAATAGTGCTGGGGAATTGGTCTTTGACAGTGGCAAAGACTTGGAAATGCGCACGGCAGCGGTTTATCCCGATGATTTCAACAGCACCAACGATGAAAACGGTTCCTTCGATGACCGCAGTGACGATAAAGGCCCCGAACCGGAAGGGGTTACGGTTGGTCAGATTGGCGATCGCCATTATGCATTTATTGGTCTGGAACGGGTCGGTGGTGTCATGGTCTATGATGTGACAAATCCCGTCGCACCTAGCTTTGTGACCTATGCCAATGCCCGGGATTTCGCTGGGGATGCGGAAGCCGGTACCGCTGGGGATCTTGGCCCCGAAGGTCTGCTTTTTATTCCGGCCACGGATAGTCCTAATGGAGAAAATTTACTGGTGGTAACCAATGAAGTAAGTGGCAGCACTTCGATCTTCCAGATTATGGGCGAGTAGATAAAGCTTTTTAGCGAATATCCAAACAGAAAATATCCAGGGTGGGGGAAACCTCATCCTTTTTTGCGATGTTGAAGTGATCCTAAAACCCGTAGCTATGGCCCTGGAGCGGCACAAAACGCACGGCGATCGCCTTTTCCATTTCGAGATCGGTGCTGGTTTTGTGAAGCACTTCGAGCCGTTGGTTAAAAGTCCCTACGGGAATCACCAAGTGACCCCCCACCGCCAATTGTTGTAACAGGGGTTGGGGGCGATAGTCTGGGGCAGCGGTGACTAGGATCGCATCGTAGGGGGCAAATTCTGACCAACCTTGGTAGCCGTCGCCGATTTTGTAGTGAATATTTTGATAACCCAATTTCTCGAGGCGATCGCGGGCCTGCTGGGCTAGTTCAGGCACAATTTCAATGGTGAAAACTGCCTGGGCAATTTCGGCGAGGATCGCGGTTTGATAGCCGCACCCGGTACCAATTTCGAGGACTTTACTGCTGGGGGTTAACTGGGCGGCCTCGGTCATGTAGGCGACGATGTAGGGCTGGGAAATGGTTTGGCCATAGCCGATGGTGAGGGGTTGGTCGGCATAGGCGTAATCTTGCAAACTGGGAGGAACAAAACAATGGCGGGGCACTTTTTCTAAGGCGGCCACTACCGCTGGATCCTGAACGCCCCGGGCGACGATCTGCCGCTGCACCATTTTTTGACGCCATTCAGCGGTGGAATCGGTTAAGAAATCATTGGTGGGTGGAAGAGCCATGGTCCCTGACGAGGATTAAACTACCGAATCCCTCGACCTCCTCCTACCTCCATTGTAACGCTGGGATTTAGAGAAAATCGGGCCGTTGCCGTTGGGTGGTCTCTAGGAAATGGGCGATCGCCTTCCAGTTTTCTGTTTGAATCGAATCAATCACCTGATCTAACTGCTGCCGATAACCTGTTAAGGATTGTAGAAGGGCTTGTTTATTCCCCTGGGCCATCATCAACCCCAATTCGGGATTGCCACCACCGACACGACTGGTATCCCGAAAGCCGGAACTCGCTAAGGCTTTTGCCATCTGTAAGACCTCAGGATTGAGTTCTGCCCCACAGGCAGCGATCAAACTGGCACTGACATAAACGGGCAGGTGAGAAATCCAGGCCACTGCTTGGTCATGGATCGCCGGGTCACAGCAATAAAAGCGACTCTGGAGCAATTGAATTAAATCCTGGAGAATGTTTATCGCATCAGGGGACGTTGTGGCAGTCGGTGTTAAAACGTAGGGAGCATCAATGAATAAGCCAGGAATGGCCGCGTCAATGCCCTGTTCGGCGGTGCCGGCCATGGGGTGTCCGCCAATAAAGTTAGGCCACAGCGGGGCGATCGCCTGAACAATCTCCCCCTTGACTGAGGCCACATCCGTCAAAATCGCCGTAGATTTCAGATGGGGAATCACCGCCTGGGCCGTGGGTAAAATTACCTTAATCGGGGTGCAAAGAAACACCACATCCGCATCCCGGAGCAGATCCATATTCGTACTGGCTTGATTCACAATGCCCTTGGCTAAGGCCGTTTCACAGGTGGCACCTTTGCGGGACACCCCCAACACATCTAAGCCCTGTCCCCGAAAGGCGATCGCCAAGGATCCACCAATTAAACCCAGTCCCACAATGCCAATTTTCATCCCTTTTATTCCCAGAAAAAATTCCCTAAACCGCCACAATGATCCAGGGAATATGTGTTGTGTCAATCGACAAGACCATGCTAAATAAAATAGGTCTTTTGCCTAAATTTCGCCGCGAATTTCTTCGATTACCCCGTCGCGGACGACCACATCAACATTCAGCTTACGTACCAGGTTATCCCCAACTTTCACATCGGCAAAACCATCGATTTGGCCTTGGAAAAATTCCTGATCCAGTTCCAAGTTTTGCACCTGCTGTAACTGTTGAAGCACTTGGTTTTTCTTCTCCAGGATCTCCCGTTTTTTCTGGTTCACCTGGAGTTGAATATTTTCGATTTGTTGGGCTAACTGGGGATTATTACCCTGTTGTTGTAGCTCACTAATGGTGCGATTTCCTTGGACATCGAGCTGTTGTAGCTGACCGTCAAAGTTGGCAATTTGTCCCTGGAGTTGTTGTTGTACCTCATCCTTCCAGCGGGGGGTGACGATGACCTTCAGGTTAATCGGGCGTTTAAGAGTGAGGGTGGGTACTTGGATTCCGTCCATGTGAATTTCCTAATGGAATGTAACTAAATTTTGTTAAATCAGCGGGCAAAGACTGCCCAGGATGCAAAATATCCCCAGAGTAGCATCAATCTTTCCGGATTCTGCCGTGGCTTTTTCAGTCTTTGGTATACAGAGAGGCAATTAATGCTGCGTATTTTTCAGTCACTACGGGACGCTTCACCTTCAGAGTCTGGGTCATCAGGCCATTCTCCATGGAAAAGGGCTCCAAAATGAGGGCGAAATCACTGATCCGGTCATCGGGACGGTACCCAGGGCGATTTTTTATTTCCCGATTCAGCTCCTGCTTAAACAAATTTAAGACTGGCTTACTGTACAAATCCGTCTGGGGTAAAGCTTCCACAGGGGTACCAGCTTCGGGCAGTTGCAAGCCAAGGTTGCTTTGGGTGACCCATTGTTTAAGAGCCTCTAGGTTGGGCACAATCAACGCGCCAAGGGATTTTTGATCCTGGCCCACCAACATAATCTGATCAATGTAGGGACTGCGAGCACAGGCATCTTCAATGGGTTGGGGTTCGATGTTTTCGCCGTTGGTGAGGACGATGGTATCCTTTGCCCGTCCAGTTAATACCAGATCCCCTTGGGGAGTCACCCAGCCGAGATCACCGCTATCAAACCAACCTTCGGGATCAATGGCCTTGGCGGTGGCTTCGGGTTTGCGGTAGTAGCCCTGCATGACCTGGGGGCCACGGATTAGTACCAATCCTTTCTGGCCTTGGGGTAGGGTTTGCCGGGTTTCAGGGTCGACAATGCGGATTTCTGTACCTTTGAGGGCTGGGCCGGAGGAACCGCGCACATTGCGTTCCGGGCGGCGGGCATTGGTTACTGGGGATGTTTCTGTGAGACCATACCCAACGAGAATATTAATCCCCACGATTTCAAAGAAGGTGTCGATGTGTTGGGCGAGGGAACCACCACCACTGATGACATCGCGAATTTTGCCGCCGGTGGCCCCCCGGATTTTTGCGTAAACGAGTTTGTTGCCGAGGAGATGGCAGGGATAAAGGGCGATCGCCTTTGCTCTGGCCATTAACCGCGTTAGGGGAGAAACATGAAAATGCTCCAAGCTGAGGTTATTGGCGATACGTTGGGCCAGGACATAATTTTGGGAGCAGGTGAGGAAAAAGTTCACCAATTTTTGTTTCTTGGCCGGTTGTTCCCGGAGGTTTTTTTGTACCCCTTCGTAGATGGATTCCCAAATGCGCGGCACGGCCACCATATAACCGGGTTTGTAAGTTTGGAGGTCTTTTTTGATATTGCGGATATTCGTATAAATCTGGGTGCTGCCCTGGGACAGGAGGAAATATTCGGCGGCCCGTTCATAGGAATGCCAGGTGGGGAGAATACTCAGGGTGACATCGCCGGGATGCGGTTGGATCACCTGGTCGAGGTTACGCACTTGGTAAAGGATATTGCCGTGGGAGAGCATGACGCCTTTGGGTTTACCTGTGGTGCCGGAGGTATAGATCAGGGTCATCAAATCCTGGGGCGATCGCCTGGGTATTGTGAGGGTTTCCTGGCTACCGAGGGTCATGAGTTGGGAGAAGTTAAAAATGGCCAGATCGGTTTCTGGAACTTCTTCATCGGTGAGAAAGATAACGGCCCGGGGTTGTAAGTCTGTAATTTCTGGGTTGAGCCGCTCAAAGGTCTTTAAATCTTCAACAATCAGAAACTGACTTTCACTATCGCCATAGATGTATAGCAACTCCTGCTTTTCCGCCTGGGATGAACGCACCGCATTTACGGCACCGGCGGCAATGCTCCCTTGGTCAGCGATGAACCACCGGGGACTGTTATCGGCAATCAGAGCAACGGTTTCCTGGGGTTGGAGACCGAGGGCTTGTAAGCCTGCCCCAAACCGTTGAATCTCTTGCCACAGTTGGCGATAGGTGAGTTTGAGTTCTGGTTTTTGGTGGGGATCGTAAAGGGCGACGATATCGGCATATCGTTCGGCGGTGATCGGCCAAATTTCAGACAGGCATTGGATGTGGTCGTAGGAGGCAGCGGTGCTCATGGCAATTTCATTCAAAAGTGCGGAAAACAAGCCAAAATCATGGCTACAATCCTACTCCAAAACCAGGGCTTGGCTGATCTGCCTAAATGCAGACCATGCTGCTCAAGTCATCGCTGAATCCCCATCAACATTTCCTGACGCAGACCATTGGCGATCGCCCCTGTACCATTTATCGAATCTGGCGAGGAGCTTATAATGGGTTTTTTCTGCCACTTTTGCCACGGTAAGGAGCCAAAACAGGATGAATTCACTCAAGGGTCGGGATTTGTTGAGCATCGCAGATCTGAGCAGTCATGAAATCACTGACTTACTCAACTTGGCCGCAGATCTCAAGCAAGGGAAAATCGCCCCCACCTGCCCGAAAACCCTGGGTCTTCTGTTTTACAAGGCTTCCACCCGCACCCGTGTTTCCTTTAGCGTGGCTATGTGCCAATTGGGCGGCAATGTCATTGATTTGAATCCAAACCGTACCCAGGTGGGCCGGGGTGAACCCATCGAAGACACCGCCCGGGTTTTAGACCGCTACCTCGATATTCTGGCGATCCGCACCTTCGACCAGCAGGATCTCGAAACTTTTGCGAACTACTGTGATATGCCGATTATCAATGCCCTCACAGATTTAGAGCACCCCTGTCAAATGCTGGCGGATCTCCAAACCATGCAGGAAACCTTTGGCCAGCTTGAAGGCTTGACCATGACCTATGTCGGGGATGGCAATAACGTCGCCCACTCGATCCTCCTCGGTGGGGCATTGGTAGGGATGAATATTCACATTGCGACCCCCAAAGGCTACGAACCCAGCCCGGAGATTGTTACCCAAGCCAAAAATATTGCCGGCGATCGCAGTCAAATTCTAATCACCCACGATCCTAAGGAAGCTGCTGAAGGTTGCCATGCTATCTATACCGATGTGTGGGCCAGTATGGGTCAAGAAGATCTTGCCGATAGCCGGATTCCCGTTTTCCAGCCCTACCAAGTGAACGCTGAACTGATGGCCTTAGCGGATAAGGAGGCGATCGCCCTCCACTGTTTACCGGCCCACCGGGGGGAAGAAATTACCGCTGACGTGATGGAAGGGCCCCAAGCCAAAATCTGGGATCAAGCCGAAAACCGGATGCACGCCCAAAAAGCCCTGATGGCCAGTCTCCTCGGCCTTGTCTAATTTTTACGCGTTGACCTAGCGGAGGGTGATTTGTAACTGGAGGTCACTCATACCCCACATGGCGAAGAATTTCCGAGACAACTCCAGGCTGGCTTCGGTCATATCCCCATCGGCAGCGACAATACCCCCCTCTAGGTAACGGCCCCCATCGGTCACTAAATCGAGGCGCTGTTGGTTGTCTTCAATGGGGGTTAAAACGAGCTTGCCCCGGGCGAGGGTTTGACCGGCTCGACTGATAATCGCACATCGCATCTTTTAGATTCGTACTCCTTGGGATTTGCACAAAAACCCTGTTGAGTATAGCCGAAAGCTCTCGTCCCAGCGTAAACCTGGGGGGATTTCTCGCCTGTTTTCCCTGGACTGGACTTGTTAGGATAAAACATGATTTGATTCGCTTTTTGAGATAAAACACCACCATGACCGACAAAGTCGTCAAAACCGATGCCGAATGGCAGGCCCAACTGTCCCCCGAGGCCTACAAAGTCACCCGTAAACATGGCACTGAGCGGGCTTTTACCGGGGAATACCACGATTTCAAAGGGGAAGGCACCTATAACTGCGTCTGTTGCGGCTCCCCTCTGTTTACCTCAGATACAAAGTTTAATTCTGGTACCGGTTGGCCGAGCTATTGGCAACCAATCAATGACCAGGCGATCGCCGAGAAAAGTGACTTTAGTTTCTTTATGAAGCGGACGGAAGTACTTTGTTCTAAGTGTGATGCTCACCTGGGCCATGTGTTCAACGACGGGCCGCCCCCCACGGGTTTACGTTATTGCATCAATTCCGTTGCCCTGAAGTTTGAACCGAAGGCTGAATAACACCCTCCACCTTCGGTACCTCCCTCTAGGGACATACACCCTCCGCCTTTGGCACCTCCCTCCAGGGAGGATTTTTTGTTCTCATGTATTCGCTGACGATTCTCCCCAATGAAAACTCACCTTGCTCTGACCATGGGTGATCCGGCTGGGATTGGCCCAGAAGTTATGCTTAAAGCTCTCGCGGATCCGAAAATTAGGGCTCTTTGTCCGATGACGGTGATTGGCGATCGCCCCTTGCTGGAAAATACCTATCAGCACCTCAAAACCCGGACGGCATCCCCTTTAGTTGATCCCAGTGAGTTAGACATTCTCGAACCCAGTGGCCATGAATCCCTAGGCCATTTCATTTGGGGGGAAGGAACAGCCACTACGGGCGATCGCGCTTTTCAATATCTCGATACCGCCATCCAAAAAACCCTAGCAGGAGAATTTACGGGGATTGTCACCGCCCCGATCGCCAAATCCCTCTGGAAAGCTGCCGGCCATGATTACCCCGGTCAAACGGAAGTTCTTGCCCAAAAAAGTCAGACAACCCGCTACGGAATGGCATTTATCGGTCAGTCTCCCTACACGGGCTGGACATTGCGGAGCCTTCTCGCCACAACCCATATTCCTTTAAAAGCAGTGCCGGAAACCCTCAACCCAGGGTTAATGGATCTGAAATTAGACCTTCTTTTAGAATCACTGCAACAGGATTTTGGTTTAGAAAATCCCCAGGTGGCGATCGCCGGACTTAATCCCCACAGTGGCGAAAATGGTCAACTAGGTACAGAAGAACTGGACTGGCTTAACGGTTGGCTAGAAGATGCGCGACAAAAATACCCCAATGCAACCCTATTAGGGCTTTATCCTCCGGATACCATGTGGGTGAATGCAGGAAAGGCTTGGTATGGTAAGCCGGAATTTAAACCCGCCGCCGATGCTTATCTGGCTCTTTATCACGACCAAGGGTTAATCCCAGTGAAACTGATGGCCTTTGACTACGCGCTCAACACCACCATCGGCTTACCTTTTATCCGGACTTCCCCCGACCATGGCACCGCCTTTGATATTGCTGGTCAGGGCATTGCCAACGCCACCAGTATGAAAGAAGCAATTAAACTGGCCACAAACATTAGTCAAAATCGGGTTGCCACCACTGTCCCCCCACTTCCAGGCCAGCCAAATCACTCGTTGCTTGGATAATAAGCCTTTTGTCTGGGGCAAATAATTTGAGGGAAATCTGACCCCGCAGGGTATCCTGGCAGCAGAACTGTAACCCCCGATGGGTAGGCGCCCGCAACGGTTGCCCTGGTAAATCTGTGGTTCCGGTAAGTTGCACCGTAAATCCTTGGCGATCACCCGCCGTCATTTCCCAGTAACCCCAGGGCGAAATATTCCAGGTGACGGCACTGTTCCAGGGGGCAAATTCATAGAATTTTCCGTGGTAGTGAATGCCAATTAACCCTACTTTCTCTTCGCTAGTTAAGATTTGGCGGATGCCTCCAACAGCGGTGAGGGCGAGATCTCTGTCCGTCTTAAAAGCATTGCAATTCAACCAAAACCAAGCTTTTGGGAAAGATTTACCCCAATTTTTTTCGCTATAGGCCGGTGCATCGGTAAATTCATAGCGTTTTCCCCGCCATTCGATCCAACCGGTGCTTAACCCATGGGCGAGTAGTACCTGCCAACCGGGGTCATAGATCGGCAAAAAAGAGTACCAATGGGCTGTGGGTTTACCCGGGATGCCCCAACCGTAGATGGGCTTTGTTTTGTAGTACCACTGACAAATTTCCCCCGTCCCTGGATCAACAATTTTGCCTTGGTTGAGGGTGCTTGTGGCCTGGTAACCTTCCTTAATTTCTGCTTGAAACACCTTGGGGGCTAGGAGTTGGGGCTTTAAACTAGGGGGACAATTCTGCCAATGACCGAGGGCAAGGCGGTGATGATCGGCCCAAAAATGTTTCACTTCTGGGAAAGTACGCCACAGATATTCATCCTGCAGCCCCAAAATTTGTACAGCACCGCCACTATGAGGTTGATGCCCGAGAGGATCCTCGATGGAATACATGAAAGCAAAATTATCTTCCAATTCCCGTAAAGTAATGCGAAAGTACCAACCTTCAAAAAAGCGGGGGGTCTGGTGATCCCAGTGGTAACCGCTGTGGGGGGGTTCATGAAAGTTCATATAAAGGCTCCGGAAAGGGCACAAATCTAAAAATGATCTTAAAAAAGATCGCTTTATAGGGGTTTGGGAAAGGGCGATCGCCTCAGGTTTTGACTTCCCTCAGTAGGATAGGAGCACAGGGGCAATCCAAGATGTAGGAATAAGTATGGGAAAAGGCGTAGATGGATATATGGCAAGTATGGATCGTGTGAAACAATACCTCGCCCATTGGTTCCAAGTGGGAAAACCGGTGATTTGCCCCCAGGGCGATCGCCAAGTTCTGCCGCAAACCATCCTCGAAGGCAATCACTATTCCCCGGAATTTGAATCCTGTTGGCAAGAACTCCAAACCCATCGCGATTGTTACCTCCAGGGGACGACCCAAACCCTCCAAGATTTACTCTCAGACCGTTGGGAAATCGAAGACTGTCCCCGCTGTACTATGCCGATGCCCTTTGATGCCTTGGGTTTGAAAACGGGCTGTCCCTGTGCAGACTTAGCAGGTTGGCCCAACATTGCGGTGCCAATGCCCCACTGCCCCCGTTATGCCCGGGATCGACTCTCGGCGATTCACAAGCGGCTCCGGGCCCGTCAGCACCAAGCGGATTTATAAATTGCTTTTTATAGCTGCAATCTAATTTCATTTCTAGGGACTCACCTCTACCAGCAGTAAATTCCACTGGCCCCGCTCATTACTCTGGAAGGCCACCCGTCGTCCGTCGCCGGTAATGGTAGGATTTTGCACGGAACCCCGTAGGTTTGCGGTCAATAATTGCGATCGCCCCTGCTCACGGTCGTAAACAAACACATCCTGGCGGCCCCGTTCCGTGGAAACGTAGGCAATAAAACGGCCATCTTCACTGAGATCCGGTTGGTCTTGGCTGGAGTCCCGCCGATTTAGGTTCGGCAGATTGACTAACTGATTGCTTTGCAGGTCATAGAGAAAAATATTTCGCCGGCCATCCCGTTCCGAAGCAAAGGCGAGATACCGCCCATCGGCGCTGTAACTGGGAAATTCCTCGGCAAAGTTACTATTGATCCCACCGGTGGCAAGCTGGGGTTGATAAAACAAGGCTCGACTACACCCCCCCAGGACGAGCAGAGAAAAGGCGATCGCCAAGGGAAAACCGTATTTCATCACAGACGTTTGAGAATAATCCACAGCCAGTGTTGACGATTTTGCGTTAATTTTTCAGCCCACTGATTGAAACGATATCGTTCTTTTGCGGGCCAACCCCTCACCAGCTTGTGACTATGCCAAACCAAAACTGCACAGGTATAGGCCACACAGAGGGTAAAAGCTAAGCTCGCCCACATGTGATATCCCAAACTCAAACGCACCACTGCCCAGGTGAGATAGTCTTGCCACAGGGGAAATTCCTCCCGCAATGCCCACACACTGTAGATGCCACAGGTGCTCCATAGACACCCGACAAAGACCCATCGCCCTAAAATGGTTAGGTGGACTAACTTCATGGCCAGGGGAGTTAATTGATTATCTGAACCCAACTGTTGCCATTGGCGATCGCCCATATGCCTTCACCCTGAAAATATTAACCCAACAGAAAACTTGTTCCCTGTCAGTAATGTGGGATTAAAGATATCCCTAGGAAAGATCCGTCACTTTGACCGCTTCCTTTGTCACCGTCGGTGGTTGACCACTACGGCCCCGCCACCAAGCCAGCAGGGTGCTCGCAACAAAAATACTGGAGTAGGAACCACACACAAAACCAATGATCAGCGCCAGGGCAAAAAACTTCAGGGTCGAACCCCCAAACAGGAAAATCGCCACTAGGGGCAACAGGGTCGTCAGGGTAGTGTTGATAGAACGACTGAGAGTTTGTTGGACTGAATGATCGACAATTTGGTCTATGGTTTCACCGGTGTCGGCATTGAGATTTTCGCGGATACGGTCATAGATCACCACTGTATCGTTCACAGAAAAACCAATAATCGTTAATAATGCGACCAAAAATAAGCTGTCGACTTCCACTCCCATGACCAAACCCAACAGAGAAAAGACCCCCGCCGTGATCAAAACATCGTGAAACAAAGCGGCGATCGCAAATAGGGCGTAGTCAAACTGGAAGCGAATACTGAGGTAGACGATAATCCCAAAGAACGAGACTAACAACGCCAGCATCCCCTGGATAAATAGTTCTCGCCCAATGGTCGGTCCCACCGAGTCAATTTGAATCGTCCCTGGATCTAAAGCACCCACTTGGGATTCCAAGGCTTCAATGAGACGAGTTCGCTGGTCTACGTCCAATTGGGGTGTCCGCACGGAGAATGTGGTGCGTTCTTGGCCCAAGATTTGCACGCTGCTATTGCCGAGTCCCTGCTCCTCTACCACTGTTTGAATGGCGGCTGTTTCTAAGGGTTGCTCGCAATTATCCGCCACGGTACAGTCGAGGGCCACCTGAATTTTTGTTCCCCCCACAAAATCCAAACTAGGGCGTAGGGGCGCTTGCATTTGCTGTAGGGAGATCCCCATAAACAACACACTGGCAACTAAGGCGATCGCCGAGATAGACCACCAGAGGACACGTTGTTTCGTTACACTAAATTTAAAAGTCATTGGGTCAAAGACGTCAGGATAAAGGAAAGAGCCAATAGAAACTTAATTTGATGTCTTGGGGGCGTTGGGAGCAAACAAACCAGGATTCTGACGGACATTCGGCAAGCTCAAGACCGTTAAAAGCATCAATGTCCGACTACAGGTTACCGCCGTAAACATACTGACCCCCACCCCAATCGCCAAGGTTAAAGCAAAACCTTTCACCAAACCTGACCCCAGGAAAAAGAGGGCTGCACAGGCGATCAAAGTAGTCACATTACTATCAAGAATGCTCGAAAAGGCGTTAAAAAAGCCTGATTCCACCGACCGATAGAGGGTATTTCCTTTGTAAATTTCTTCCCGGGTCCGCTCAAAGATCAGCACGTTCGCATCCACAGCCATCCCAATACTAAGAATGAAACCCGCAATTCCCGGCAAAGTCAGGGTGACCCCCACCAGGGAGTAGCAAGCCAAGGTCAACAGGGTGTAAATCAGAAGAGCAATGTCGGCGATCACTCCAGGTAAACGGTAGTATACCGCCACAAAAATCAGCACCAGAATTAGACCAGCAATTCCGGCATAGATACTCTGACGAATGGAGTCTTGGCCGAGGGTTGCCCCCACCGTTCGGTTTTCAACCACTGCCACGGGGAAGGGGAGGGAACCCCCACGAATTTGGATGGCGAGATCACTGGCACTTTCAAGGTCAAAGTTCCCGGTAATCGTCACATTGCCGCCGGCAATCCCCTGGGCAGCATATTCAGGGCGAACGGTAGGCGCACTCAAAAGGGCATTATCGAGAAAGATGCCGACACTACGACGGGTTCCCGCAAGACCTTTGGTAATTTCAGCAAAACGCTCTGCCCCTTCCCCATTGAAGTTCAGAAACACCTGCCAACTGTTCCCGGTTTGGGTGGGAGCTGGTTGGGCATTGGTGACGTATTCCCCGACTAAATTCACCGGTTCAAAAAGACCGAGGATTTCTTGATCAAGGCTGGCGATCGCCGTTTCGAGTTCATCAATCTGAGCTTCGTTGGCAGCGGGATTTTCCCCGGAGCGCAGACTATTCAGCTGGGCATCAAGTTTACGGCGCAGGGCATATTTTTCTTGGAATTCTGCCTCTGTCTCTGGTTTTTGGGGACGAAATTCCAGTTGGGCCGTGCCCCCCAAAACCCGCTCTGCCTGCTCAGGATCAGTGACCCCAGGCAGTTGTACGAGCACCCGGTCTTCTCCGACCAGTTGGGTAATGGCTTCGGCCACCCCTAACCCATTGATCCGGTTTTCGATCACCCGTTTAACGGCAGCGGTATCATTGGCAGTCACAGTTACCCCGGCGGCATTGGGTTGCACCTGGATCGTCAGTTGGGCACCGCCCCTCAGATCCAAACCCAGTTGGAGGGGTAACGTGGTCAAAATCGTGATGGCGATCGCCACCAGAAAAAGAATGGCAACTATGATTAACCGTTGTTTTTGCATGGCTGAGTGAGCTAGGGGGAGTAGGGCACGGAGAAGGACTTACCTTTATACCTTCAGGGCCAACATATCTTGTACCGCAGCGACGATGTTGTCGGGTTGGATGATTGTGAGCCGTTCTAAGGTGCCGTTATAGGGGGTGGGGATATCCTGGGACGAGAGGCGCACCACTGGTGCATCCAGTTCGTCAAACAACTGCTCATTAATGAGAGACATTACTTCCGCTGCAATGCCCGCCGTTTTCATACATTCCTCGACGATGATCACCCGGTGGGTTTTCTTCACGGATTTGGCGATCGTCTCCATGTCAATGGGCTTGAGGGAGATGAGGTCAATAAGTTCCGGATCGATACCCTGCTTTTCAAGGGTTTTAATCGCCTGGGTGCAATGGTGACGCATCCGAGAGTAGGTCAAAATCGTGATGTCCTTTCCTTCCCGGACAAGTTCCGCCTTGTCGAGGGGGAGTACATATTCGCCGTCGGGGAGATTTTCCTTGAGGTTATAGAGCAATACGTGTTCAAAAAAGAGAACAGGGTTTTCGTCCCGGATCGCCGCTTTTAAAAGACCTTTCGCGTTATAAGGTGTGGAGCAGGCGACAATTTTCAGGCCCGGTACCGCTTGGAAATAGGCTTCGAGGCGCTGGGAGTGTTCTGCCCCCAACTGACGACCTACGCCGCCCGGCCCTCGGATCACCATCGGAATGGTGAAGTTACCACCGGAGGTGTAGCGCAACATCCCAGCATTGTTAGAGATTTGGTTAAAGGCCAACAGCAAAAAGCCCATGTTCATCCCTTCAATGATCGGGCGTAAACCAGTCATCGCCGCCCCAACGGCCATTCCTGTGAAGCTGTTTTCTGCGATGGGGGTATCCAGAACGCGCAGATCACCATACTTTTTCGCTAGATCTTTGGTCACCTTATAGGAACCGCCATAATGGCCCACATCTTCGCCCATGACAAAGACCGTCTCGTCCCGGGCCATCTCTTCATCGATCGCTTGACGCAGCGCATTAAACAGTAAAGTTTCCGCCATATGAAATCGTTCTAAAACCTATCGCAGCAAGTGACATCCTATCATTCCTGAGCCTTTCTTGCGCCACCAATCTGGCTGGATAACAGGGGGCGCCTGGACAGAATTCTTCTGGGAGG
>JAYKIK010000065.1:0-7905 GCA_035284725.1 Synechococcus sp. | reverse complement strand
TCCGACTGGGGCTGACAGGTGATTTCAGCTACTTGGCGCAATTCCGCTAGGGTCATGGTACTGAGACCCAGATCATCAAGGCTCTTGGGCAGGCCAATTTCCCGGTAAAACTGGAGCAGTTGTTGGCGGGCGGTTTCGGCCAGTTGGCTCTTTTGACAAATTTCCTCGAGGCGCAGTTGTACGAGAATACCGTAGGCAACTTTTTCCCCATGCAAAATACCGTGGGCAGCGGGCAGATGGGTCAAGCCATTGTGGACGGCATGGGCGGCGACGGTGCGGCAGTTGGCTCCCCCTAAGCCCCCGATCACCCCGGCCAGGAGGACGGTCGCATCCACCACTTCTTGCCATTCGGGACTGTGGACATCGGCGATCGCCTGGGCGGATTTTTGGAACAGAATATCCCGGAGGATGCGCGCTTCTTGAACTGCTGCGATGATCAGGGTCTGGGGGGAGTGGCCACTGCTGACGGAAGCTTCGTACCATTTGGCGATCGCATCCCCAATGCCAGCAATTAAAGTTCGTTTGGGTGCTGTGCGGATGAGGTCATAGTCGAGAATCAGTAGGTTGGGACATTGGGCAAGGCTTACATCGTATTGAAACGCTCCGTGGTCAGAGTAAATATTCGATAAAGCAGTCCAGGCAGCACAGGTTGCTGCTGAAGTGGGGACGGTGATGATGGGGCAATTTTGCTGGTGGGCGAGGAGTTTCGCTGTGTCTAACGCTTTGCCGCCGCCGATCCCAATAACGCAATCCCCCTTGTGGGCTTTAAATTTTTTCGTCAAGGCTTTGAGAGATGCTTCGGAACAGTCAGGGCTGTAGCTGCCACGGCCAATGTCTAGGTTTTCTTGGTCAGCAAGGGCTTTGAGGGGGGCTGCGAGTTGTTCCAGGGTGTGCTGTCCCCCCACCACAAAGGAGCGTTTTCCCCAACGGGCGATCGCCCCACCAGCTTGGGCCAGGGCATTATTTCCCTTGAGGACTTGGGCCGGCGCAATCAGCACCTGAATGGGAGTTGTTTGGGTTTGGGTAGAGGGAGCAGCATTATTCATGGGTAGGTAGTCGATAAAAAAATAGCGACGGAATCCGTGGGGGTTCTTAGATCCTAACTAATGGCTTTGGGTTGGGACAGTTTTTTGAAGTTTTCTGGATAAAGCTGGATATCGAGGGCACCATTTTCCCGCTCAGCGACGGAGCGTTGCACCTGGCCCAGATACAAAGGTTCAGAAATTCCCGGTTCAGGATGATTCATCACCCGCAACCGCACGGTAAATTTATCATCTCCACCACCAATGCGCCCATAGGAGAATAGATCATTGGAGGCTTGCTGGAGAGTGGCATTCACCGCTTCGACCGTAACATCAGGCTTAACGGAAACCACGGCGAGGTTTGCCCCATTGTCATAGACCAGGGCATAACGGACAGCACCGGGGACAACACTGCGGCTAAATAAACCCAAGCTCAGGCCAAACAGACCAATGGTGAGGACAATCATGAAACCAGTGGTGCCTACCAGGCGGAAGCGAATCCCCCACTTGAAGAGGAAAGCGGCGATCGCCAAAACAGCGAATAAAAGAGTGCCATAGGCGGACCACTGGGTGTAAAGGGCAAAGTCTATATTTTCCATGGGTCAAGATTTCGTTTAAAAACTGGCACAAAGCCATTGCGATTTCAGCAACAATTTAAAGGTGTGGCCTCCATTATCCCAGCAAGGGCCCCAAGAAAAAACCAGCGAGGCGATCGCTGGCATGACTCAAGCTTGTTGTTGTTTTTGCATCGAAAAAACTTAAAATTTCAAACCACGCGTTCCCAGCACGAAGCCCGAAATATTTCTTTACACAACGGACAGTGTAGCAGAACATACCGTTTTAAATTCAGAAATTTCTAATTTTCTTGAAACTTATATCAAATTCCGTCCCCAAAAGGCCACTCAATCTTTGCCCACTCAGGGATTGAAGCCTGGGGAAATTTCAGGTGACCTTAAAATAGCTGCCAATCCCGAGAAGAAAGGGCCTTCAGCCGCTCCAAGCGTTGGGTGAGGTAATGGCGATCCAATTGGCTATTGTTAAAGATTTGAATACTCGTCAGACTGATGCGCCAGGACCAGATGTAGGCCAGTTGGGTTAAAGCTTGGAGGGCGGCTTGTTCCTCTGGAATAAAAGTTGTTTGAGATTCATAGCCAGCGATAAACGCTTCCCGCACCCGTCGCTGTAACCCAGTGGTCAGTGCCCCCTGGAAGAATTTGCCAATTTCAAAGGCGCGCCAGCCATAGCCACATTGATCAAAGTCAAAGAGGGTCAGTTGATAATCCTTAGTGAAATGGACGTTGCCACAGTGGGCATCCCCCCAACACACAGACCAGAGGGGTTTTTCCTGGGGCAATTGGGCAAGGGTTTCTCGGATTTTTTGGGCCGCGTCCTGCATAAAGCCCCAATCCCGGGGGCGATCGCCAAAATAGGGCAAAATCACCCCCAAAGATTCATCCAATAAGTAATTGAGATCTAAGGGTTTGCGGGGATGGTCACAGGTAAACTCTTGACTCACTTGGTGAATTTGAGCCACCACCTCTCCCAATCGACGGCTTTGGGTTTCGTTCCACCCCCCCAGGGCAATTTCTCCGGGGGCAAAGGGAAATAACGTGGCATAGCGATCGCCTTCGGGAGCTTGAATTGTTACGGCTAATTCTCCGGTAGTGGTTTGCAAAGGGGCCGCCACTGGTAAGCCCTTCGCTTTGAGAAAGTTTAAAAATTCCAACTCGAAAAAAATCTCTGGCGAGGAACGCCAATGGTGGTGGGACACCCGCAACACAAAAACATCCCGCCCCGCCTGTACCAGGTAAATATCACTCAGGCCCCGATTCCACAATTCACACTGAGTAATGTCCCCGAGAGGGTACTGGGGCAAAACTCTCTCCTTTAAGGCGATCGCCGATAGGGTGGAGTAAATAACTGGAAAATTAGAGCAGACCATAGACCGCAGCCCCCAGGCGCAGGACAAATCACTATCAACTTAATCAAGGGATGCACATCGAATCTGTAGCCCATCGCACCATCCTCTCGACCAATGCGTCCCTAGGACTTTCCGACTCTCGATCCATAGGCAAAATTCTTGGGAAATGGAAATTTGTCAACCTCGAAAAACAAAATGTTGCAAAATGTTACAAATCTTGTTAATCTAGGGTCATCATAAAAAAAACATCACTCCTCCTCTCTACATTTAGGATTTCACCAAAAAGACTATGGCTAAGAAGTACCAAGGCAGCTTTGTTGACGACCAAGGCAAAATGAACACCTTCGCGGTAGAGCCCACCGTTTATGTACAAGAAAATCCCCGCGTAGGCTTCACTGAATACGCAGAGAAATTCAATGGCCGGGCTGCAATGATCGGTTTTGCTTCCCTCCTCCTCCTCGAAATTTTTACCGGCCACGGTGTCATCGGTATTTTCCAGTAAGTTCGAATTTCTTTCGGTTTTACAAACAACATCTCAACAGCATAAGTTTTTCCTAGGCGGCCACCGGTCGTCTTTTTTTTGGGTAAATTTCCTTAAAATGGGAACCGCTACTCCATTGCAGTAGTTTACTTTTCTTAATCCTTTACCCTTCTAGACCTATGCCCGTCCTCGTTGTCGCCACCGGTAATCCTGGTAAATTGCAAGAAATGCAAGCCTATCTCCAGGACTTAGCTTGGGAATTACAGATCAAACCCCCGGAACTCGATATCGAAGAAACGGGCAAAACGTTTTTAGAAAATGCGGCCCTGAAAGCATCCCAGGTGGCAAAGGCTCTCAATCAGTGGGCGATCGCCGATGATTCGGGTTTAGCGGTAGAAGCTCTTAACGGCGCTCCGGGTCTCTATTCCGCCCGTTACGGCACCACTGATGAGGAACGGATTGAACGTCTACTTACAGAACTCGGTGACAACCCCAACCGTCAAGCGAAATTTATCTGTGCGGTGGCGATCGCCAAACCGGATGGTACCATTGCGGCCCAAGTCCAGGGGGAATGTCCCGGAGAAATTTTGACAGAATTGCGCGGCGAGGGAGGGTTTGGTTATGACCCCATTTTCCATGTGCCAGAATATCAACAGACTTTCGCTGAAATGTCCACCACGACAAAACACACTGTTAGTCACCGTGGTCGTGCCTTTGCCCTACTTTTACCCCGTCTTGCGGATCTGTTGGAGTAACCCATGGCCGAGCCTAAAACCCCAGAGCACCAATGGAGTGATCGCAATAGCGAAGCGTCCCTCCGCGAATTACTCACCTTGGCTGGGATGTTTATCTGTGCAATTGTCCTCTTGCTTTGGCTGCTCAACTTTAGTGTGACCTGGCTGATTACCCAGATGCCCGTCCGTTGGGAGCAACAATTGGGCCAAGTCCTCGTAAAAATCTATGAACCCCAAGCCGAGCCTTCTCCCCAACAGGACGAACTTAATGCCCTTCTTAATCGCCTCGAAGCTGAAATTCCCGAAGGAGCCAAAGAGAAACGCGACTACCAACTGCTCTACATTCCCCAAGATGTTGTGAATGCCGCCGCTCTCCCTGGCGATACAGTGTTGGTTTATCAAGGTTTGCTCGACCAAATGGAATCCGAAAATGAATTAATGATGGTCTTGGGTCACGAACTTGGTCACTTTGCCCACCGGGATCATCTGCGTAATATCGGCCGAACACTGGTTATCCGAGCGGTTGTTTCTATGGTTTTTGGGGATGTTAGTTGGCTAGGAGATGCGGCGCAAATCGTCAGTGCTTCACGGTTTTCCCAGTCCCAAGAAAAACAAGCTGACGAATATGGCCTCGATTTACTTTATAAAACCTATGGTCAGGTGGCCGGCGCCACGGATTTCTTTGAAGAAATGAGTCAAAAGGTCGGTGCTAACTGGGATTTCTTAGCAACCCACCCCGCCCCGGCTAAACGGGTTAAACATCTTAAAAAGCTGATTCAGCAGAGGGGCTACCCCATCGGTGAATATACCCCCCTACCGGATATCTTGAATCCCTAAAGCTTTCCAGAAAAAGCCACAAAATGTGAAAGCCTACTCAGGGGAGCAGGCTTACGAATCTAATTCAATTAGCAAAAAGATTTACCAAACAACAAAATGAGGTTGACAATGAACCCAACAAGCGCTTCCCACAAACATGGCCTAACAGGCGATGATTATAGCCCAGCCACCCGATTCCGTTAGGGGGAATAACTGAGTCTATCGTCAACTTGAAAAAGTCGAGAAGGACTTTTGGGCGAGACTGAATCGGGGAGGTACAACCATTCAATCCCTTCATCCGGATAAAAGCTTTTTTAGAACCTTTATCTTGTACCTTGCTTATTAAGATACCAGTAACGATAGGGAGAGTTGATAGATTGTTTGCACTTCTTAATGTTTGGCTTATTGATTTTGACATTACATCCGGTCGAGGACTTCAATGCCGAGAAGAGAGAGGCCGAGCTTGAGGGTGCGGGCGGTGATGTCAGCGAGGATTAACCGGGAAATGCGGCGATCGCCTTCTGCCTTGAGGATGGGACAAGCTTCATAAAACTGGTTAAATTTCCGGCTGAGGTCATAGAGATATTCACAGAGGCGGTTCGGCATGAGATCCTGTTCGACGCTGATCAACACATCACTCAGTTGCAGGAGATGTTTCGCGAGGGTCAGTTCTGCGGCTTCTTCGAGAAGAATCGGAGTGTCGGTGGGCAGGGTGCTCAAATCAATGTCCCCTTGGCGGCTTATTCCCTGGACCCGCACATAGGCATAGAGCATGTAGGGCGCGGTATTTCCCTGGAGGGCGAGCATTTTATCAAAGCTGAAGATGTAGTTACTGGTGCGGTTTTGGCTGAGGTCGGCATATTTCACGGCCCCGATGCCCACCACCCGGGAAACTTGTTCGATGAATTCTGGCGATTCCTGACGTTCATCGGCGGTAAGGCGTTGCTCTAAATCAGCCCGGGAACGGTTAACGGCTTCCTCAAGTAAATCCTTGAGCTTAATGGTGTCGCCGGCACGGGTTTTTAGCTTTTTGCCATCTTCCCCCTGCACCAAACCGAAGGGCACATGGACCACTTCCACATCCCCAGGGAAAAATCCCGCCCGCTCGGCCACTTGGAATACCTGGGCGAAATGGCCCGCCTGACCGGAGTCGGTCACATAGATAATCCGTTTGGCCTCGTCTTCTTTGATCCGGTAACGGATTGCCGCTAAATCGGTGGTGGCATAGTTAAAGCCCCCGTCAGATTTCTGCACAATTAACGGCAGGCGATCGCCATCTTTATTTTGAAAGCCTTCGAGGAACACACACTGGGCGCCGGCATCTTCTTCGAGGAGTCCCACTTCATCTAAAGCGGTCAGGACATTCGGCAAATAGGGATTATAAAAAGATTCGCCCCGTTCCGTTAGTTTAATATCTAAAATGTCATAGATTTTCTGGAATTCTCGACGGGACTGATCACATAAAAGCTGCCATGCCTGTAAACTTTCTGCATCACCGGATTGTAATTTGACGACCTGTTTGCGGGAGGCTTCTTTAAAGGCTTCATCCTCATCAAAACGAACTTTTGCTTGTTTATAAAAAGCGACTAAATCCCCAATATCGAGGGCATCGGCTTTTGTCAGTGCATCGGGATAAGCTTCCTTTAGATAGGTAATTAACATCCCGAATTGGGTACCCCAATCGCCCACATGGTTGAGACGGAGAACCTCCTGGCCCCGAAATTCTAAAATCCGCGCAATGGAATCGCCAATAATTGTCGAACGAAGATGGCCCACGTGCATTTCTTTAGCAATGTTCGGACTGGAGAAATCCACAATCACTCTCTGGGGAGTTTCAACGGGGTCAATGCCGAGGCGATCGCCTTTTTGTACTTCCTTGATTAGATCGGCGAGATAGCTGGGTTTTAGGGTGAAGTTAATAAAGCCAGGCCCGGCAATGGTCGGTGTTTCGCAAATGTCAGTAACTTCGAGGGCGTCGATAATACTTTGGGCGATTTCCCGGGGATTTTTCTGGAGAATTTTTGTGAGAGAGAGGGCTACATTAGATTGATAATCCCCAAACTTAGGATTGCTGGCCGGCACCACCATCGGATCAGTCTTTTCTAGGGTTGTCCCGAAAGCTTTGATCAGGGATTGAGAAACTGCAGCTTGTAACTGAAGTAGAATAGATTTCATGATTTCTTTCTGGAAATAACTCTAAAATAAGCTTTTAATAAATTTGAAATAAAACATTAGTCTTGGATGTATTCTTCACCAGATAGCAAGGCGATTTCTGCCCGAACAAATTCCCGACCTAAATACAAAGCGTGATCCAGCTTTGAGATGGGGCAGGGGTCTGCTTCTTCTATGATTTTGATCCCTAATTCTTTCGCGGTGCGTCCAGTATAAATTGTGGTGTGAGCTCGTTCTAAGCTACCTTTGCAAGCCAAAACTTCACCGGTTTCTGGATCCGTCGCTAACCCTTTTTCATTGATAGTATTGGTGTAATGCTTCGCACAAATCAAACCCTGTTCCCGGTCAAGATAAATAATGAAGTAACCGTCGGGATCGAGGTCAATAAAACGGTTGGATAATTCATTATCGAGCTTGGTCCGTTCTGCGGCGTTGACAGTCATGGCTGGAAAAATGTTCATCCTGATGGGGTTTAGCACAGCCTTTAAGTATAGCCTACGGAGTTTAGCCGCCCAAAATTCCCCGAACAAAAGGCGATCGCCTGTGTAGACAACCGCCCATGGGTGCTGCTCGGGATTCAAACCGTCTAAATTTCAGCCATAGCCCCTTTCGCCATGGCGGCGATCGCCTGATCCGTAGCCTTAGGTAAGCGATAATACTTGCCACCAGCTTTAGTAGCCAATTCCTTACCGAAACCAGAGGAGATAAACTTCTTCTCTGTGTCAATAATCAGCAATTTCATCCCAGAAGCACGGATCT
>JAYKIK010000064.1:0-23698 GCA_035284725.1 Synechococcus sp. | reverse complement strand
TCCGTAGCCTTAGGTAAGCGATAATACTTGCCACCAGCTTTAGTAGCCAATTCCTTACCGAAACCAGAGGAGATAAACTTCTTCTCTGTGTCAATAATCAGCAATTTCATCCCAGAAGCACGGATCTTACCGGCAATATCTAAAAGTTCTTCCTTAATATCGGGTTTTTCTTCCCCTTCCTCAGGTTTTTCTCCAAGGGAACGGGATAAGGGGATATTCCCCCGACCATCAGTAATCGCAACGATCACCACCTCACCCACATCGCCGGACATTTGAGCATTAACCCCAATATGAACGGCCTGGGTTAAACCATGGGACAGGGGAGAACCACCGCCACAAGGCAAAGTTTCCAATCTATTCCGCGCCAGGGTAATAGAACGGGTCGGCGGCAAAAGCACTTCTGCCATTTCCCCCCGGAACGGAATCAAAGCGATTTGATCGCGGTTTTCATAGGCTTCTGTCAACAGGCGCATCACAGCTCCCTTGGCTGCCTGCATCCGGTTGAGGGCCATGGATCCAGAAGCATCTACTAGGAAAATCATTAATGCCCCTGCCTTACGAGCCATTCGTTTGGAGCGCAGATCTCCCTGTTCCACAATTACTTTACGGTCAGGGTAACGTAATCGGCGTGCTTTCTGATAGGGGGCCGCAGCCCGGAGGGTGGCATCTACCGCAATGCGACGCACTTTCCCCCGGGGCAGCATCGGTTTAATGTAACGACCCCGATCATCGGAAAAAATGAGCCCCCGTTTCCCAGAATTTCCTTGGTTTTGGGTCATTTGGGCAAAGGCTAAAATCCCTGGGTCGAGAATTACCCCTTCTGGATCAAAGACAAACTCTTCGGGAATAGTCGGCTCCTGCTCGGCCTTTTCTTCTTGATCTTCATCCTGGTCATCGTCCTTATCCTCCTGATCCTCATCCTGGGATTGATCTTCTTCGTCCTGCTGATCATCCTGGGATTGTGGTGGGGGCGGCGGCGGTGGGGGCGGTTGCATATCCTCATCCTCTGGGGTGGGGATTGTCGTCGCCCGGGGCAGAATTACCAATTCCACGGCAGTCCGTAGATCATCAGCAATTACCACATTCCGACCATCAAGGGCAGCGGCGGCCATGGCGACCCGCACCGCAAAAAGTTCTGCCCGATGACCTTCTACACCACCCCGCACCGCTTCGTTTACAAGGTAAGTGATTTGGTCTTTGCTAATTTTGACTTCCTTGAGCCATTCCCGGGCCAGGATAATCTGGGTGCGCAGGGCATCGAGGTCTTCTTCGTAACTCTGGAGAAAATCTCGGGGGGAAGTGGCATATTGCACTACCTGCTCTACGGCTTCCACCCGTTCATCAAGACTGAGGGGGCGGTCAGCGGATAGGGTCACGGCAATGCGATCGCGTAAATGCTCCCGGAGGTTTCCTTCTTCGGGATTATAGGTGGCGATCAGTAAGGGGCGACAGGGGTGGGAAAAACTAATCCCTTCCCGTTCAATGACGTTGCGACCTTCTGTTAAAACCGTGAGCAGTTGGTTTGCAATCTGATCATCTAGAAGGTTAATTTCATCGATGTAGAGCACTCCCCGGTGGGCCTGGGCCAATAGCCCCGGTTGGAAAACCGGTTCCCCTTGGCGGACGGAGGCTTCCACATCCACGGAACCCAACAGGCGATCTTCGGTGACGCCTAAGGGGATTTGCACAAAGGGGGCCGCAATAACTTCCGTGGGAATATTTTCATCAGGGGTGTCACCATAGGCGGCAATGGTTAAGTCATCCCAGTCGCTACGGTTATTAACGTCGCAATGGTAGGGGTTATCTTTAATGATTTCGATGGGGGGTAAAAGGGAGTGAATTCCGCGAGCCATCACGGATTTGGCTGTACCCCGTTTACCGGCGATCGCCACCCCACCGAGGGCAGGATCAACGGCACCTAATAAAAGAGCAGTTTTAATTACATCTTGACCAATCACCGCCGTCAGGGGAAAGGCCGTGCGCGACGTCGTTAGGGTAGGCATCTATCTAAAAAAGGACGATTAAAAATTTAGGTTATATAAGGGAAAAGTAATCTCAAAAGATGTTTTTTAAAAAACGAGGCTAAAAAGATTAGGGGTCTACCACGGCAAACCCCTCCTGAAATCTTGATTAATGCTTACACATAATTTACAAGGCGGGCAAAACTCTCGGCTTCGAGGCTGGCTCCCCCCACCAGGGCCCCGTCAATTTCCGGTTGGGCCATAATTTCGTCCACATTGTCAGGCTTCACAGAACCACCGTACTGAATCGTCACGTTTTTATTGGTCAACTTGTCACGGATCAAACCAATAACGCGGTTTGCTTCGACCGCATCGCAGGTATCCCCCGTGCCGATCGCCCAAATGGGTTCGTAGGCAATGACGAGGCTATTTTGATCAATATCGACTAAATCCTTTTCCAGTTGGGCAAAGATCACCGTTTCGGTTTCCCCAGCATCCCGCTGGGCTTTGCTCTCGCCGACACAGAGAATCGGAATTAAACCATGGCGTTGGGCCGCTCGTAAACGTTGATTTACAGTTTCATCAGTTTCACCAAAATACTGTCGCCGCTCGCTGTGGCCGACAATCACATAACGGACGCCCATTTCCGTGAGCATTGCCCCAGAAATTTCTCCGGTAAAGGCCCCTTCGTCGGCCCAGTGAATATTCTGTGCCCCCAGACGTACCCTCGTGCCGTGGAGACTTTTGGACATTAAACCCAGGTCTGTGAAGGGCGTACAGAGTACGACTTCCCGCTCTTCATGGTCATCGGCGATTTTGGGTAGTAATGCTTTGAGAAATTCTAAAGACTCGGTCTGAGTCTTATACATCTTCCAATTACCCGCAATAATGATCTTTCGCACGGCTTTCCTACTAATGCTTTCCTTACAATGCACAGGGATCCAGTTTACCCCATTGCTGAGGCGCTGCTAATGAGGGGATTTAGTTCAGGAAAGATAAGGTGCCGCGATCGCCATCGAGCAGCACGGGCATCCCCACGGGCAAAGCTGCGTTTTCGCCATCATGACCAAAGGGTAACGCCGCAACGATGGGAATATTTAAGTCCTGGAGGCGATCGCCTAATACCTCCAGCACACTCAAACTATCGGCGGAACCCAGTTCATCACAGCGACTAAAACGACCGAGGGCAATGCCTTTGACGTTCTCGAAAACTCCCATTAACCGCCACTGGGTCAACAGGCGATCGATGCGGTAGGGTGCCTCCGTCACATCTTCGAGGGCCAAAATCACGTTATCGAAATCGGGCTGTAGCGGTGTTTTGAGGATGTGGGTGGCCACTGTTAAATTCGCTGGCAACAAAATTCCCGCCGCTTGACCTTTACGCCAACCCTCACCTTGGAGTGGTTCTAGGGATTTTCCGGCTAAGAAATCAAATAATCTTTGCTTCGACCAATCAGGCTCTGCGGCAAAGGTTGTTAAAACAGGCCCATGCACCCCAGCAATGCCCACCGTCGCTAAACTCCAGAGCACACTGGTAATATCTGAAAAACCAATCAGCCATTTGGGTTCTACTTGGTCAATTTTCCAGTCCCAATCTTCTAAAAGACGCATCCCACCATAGCCGCCCCGCACACACAAAATCCCCTTGCACTCCGGGTCAAACCAAGCTTCTGCCAGGGCATCCCGTCGTCCTTGATCGGTTCCGGCTAAATAGCCCCAGCGGGCATCCCAACCCGTTGTCAGTTCCACCCGATAGCCGTGCGATCGCCAAACTTCTATCCCCGCCCAGAACGCATCCTGTTCTAACAAACGACCACTGGGGGCGATCGCCTTTAGTAGGTCCCCCGGTTGCAACCAAGGGGGCAGTCTCAATTTATCCATCTAAAAATTAACGAGTGAATCCGACCCATCAGGATTGGTTTTTGTCTTGACTAGCGAGCTTCTTTTTATTCTCCCAACGCCAAAGAAAAACCATCAGCCCCACTACCCCCGCTTGCACTGCCAGGTTTGGAATCGCTTGCTGTAAATCTCGACCAGCGGCGATCTGCAAGAGAAAAATCATCCCGCCAACACCCCCAGAAATGGCAAAACAAATGTAAATAAATTGGCGGAGAGTGCGATAGGGGTTTTGGGCTTCGGCCCGGAGGCGAGCCATTTTTTCGGGACTAAATTTCTGCGTCATAATGCCAAGGGGGAGGGGCTCTGATTAACCCCCACCGAAGTAAATAAATTTATCGGATTAAATTTTGGAAAAAGGCCAGATTGACCGTATCGCGCACAATTAAAAAGACCCCTAGACCCAGTAATAAAACTAAGCCTGTCTGCATGATGTTTTCCTGGAGGCGCATGGGGAGGGGCTTACCACGAATCCCTTCGACCAATAAAAAGGCCAGCTGTCCCCCATCTAAAGCAGGCAGAGGCAGAATATTGATAATTGCGAGGTTAATACTGATCAGAGAACCAAACTGAAAGAGATTGCTTAAATCATCTTTAGCAAGATCCGCACCCACTGCAACGATCGCCACGGGGCCAGCCACTTGTTGGGCGGTTTCTTGGAAATTAAAAATAAGTTGACCAAAACCTTGAATTGTTAAACCAGCAAGCCGTTGAAATTCCCGGGAGCCTGCCTGGAGAGCCGCAATAGGATTCCCGGCACGATTACGAACAATTTCACCGTTAGGGGCTAGCATCACACCGATTTTGCCCTGACCATCGCTGGCGGCATCGGGGGTTACAGATAGAGAAAGCACCTGGGTATCCCGTTGAATTTCGAGCTCTAGGGTTTCGTTAGCTGCGTTTTGAATCAGTTCCCGCAATTGTTCAAGGGCGGCTTGGCCACTGGGAAGGGTTTGACCATTAACGGCGAGAACAATATCTTCGCTCTGAACGCCTGCTTTGGCTGCGGGGGAAGCGACTTCGGTTAATACTTCAGGAATACGCACCCCTGGTTGGTAGTTGATGTCCTGAAATCCCACAGTCCCCGCCTGTACTACCAGGAGAAAATAGGCAAAGATCAAGTTTGCAATGACACCGGCGCTAATCACAATGGCACGGTCAAAGACGGGACGGTTCCGGAGGAGATTGGGGTCTTCTGGGGGGATTTCGCTATCTGGATCGTCATCGGGAAAGCCCACATAACCACCGAGGGGAAACGCCCGCAGGGCATATTCGGTTTCTTTGCCTTGGTATTTGAGGAGGGTCGGCCCAAAACCAATGGAAAAGCGGTTAACGTGGATATTTTGCAGTCGAGCTGCGGAGAAGTGACCCAGCTCATGGATCACGATGAGGAGTGCCAAAACTGCGATCGCCGCCAGTACGGACATAACGTTCTCTTTGATAGGGTTAATTTTTCAATGTTCTAGCTATTGTAGGCGATCGCCATCCGGGTGATGGGCAGAACGGTGGAGTGTAAGCCGAAGTGCTAGGATCAGCGGCGACATAATCTTTAAGAAACATTAAATTTTTTCTTTGTCCATCCCCTGGTGATTTCCCATGGCCCAGCAACTGAAAGCCCCCATTGGTGCCTGCCTCTCCCTCTCCTTCGCTCTATTTTCAACAGGATGTGCCCTCGAACAAAATAGCAATGCTCAACCCACAGGCCGACAAGAACAGACAGATAAACCTCCCTTAGTTGAAGTGGCGATCGCCTCTGGAATGGAAACAACTTCCTCCCCTAGCTACACCGGCACCACCATGGCCTTGAAACAAGTGGTAATCCGGGCTCGGGTAGAAGGTCAACTTCTGACGTTAGATGCTGAAGTTGGAGATTTTGTCCGCCAGGGTCAAATACTAGCAACGGTGGAACAGGATCTGCCCCGCACTGATGTAAGCGAAGCCCAGGCCGAACTCGCCGCCCGTCAATTTGAAGTTAAAGAAGCCGAATCCGTCCTCGCCGAAGCGAAGGCCCAGGTAGAGCGAAACCGCGCCGAACTCAAGCAGGCTGAAGCCGATGCCCAACGGCTTAAAAAACTAGCCGAAGCCGGGGCAATCACTGCCCAACAGGCCGAAGTGGCCCAAACCCAGAAAGTCACCGCTGCCCAAATTCTTAAAGCTAGCCAAGAACAGGTCATTACCCGTCAACAGGCGATCGCCGCTGCCCAAAAAAGAGTGATTGCTCAACAAGCCATCCTCGCCCAGGCCCAAGAAAGCCTCACCTACACCCAAACCGTCGCCCCCCAAAGTGGCATTATCCTCAGTAAAAAAGTCGAAGCTGGGGATACGATCCAAGCTGGTCAAACCCTCCTTGAAATCGGCGATCTCAGTGCCATTAAAGTTGAAATCCAGATTTCTGACCGGGATCTGAGCCAATTTACCCAGGGTCAGCGGGTCAATGTCGCCCTCGATGCCTTCCCTGGAGAAACTTTTAGTGGCGAAGTCACCCGTATTTCCCCCGTTGCCGATGCTGCTGCCCGGTTGATTCCCGTTGAGATTACTATCCCTAATCCCGCAGGAAAAATTGCGACGGGTTTGTTAGCCAGGGTCAGCCTCAATAATCCCAATACCAACACCGCTGTAATGATTCCAGCAACAGCTCTGAAAACTGGCGCAACTGAACAACCAACGATTTTTGTCCCCGTTACCCAGGGAGAAGAAACCACCATCCAGGTCCGTCCCGTCCAGGTCGGCAAGGAAGATAATGGCCTAGTGGAAATCCTGAGTGGTCTTAGGGCCGGAGAACGTTACATCATCAAAGGCGATCGCCCCCTGGAAACTGGTCAAATGGTACGCCTGAGCCTACTCTCTGAATAAGACAAAAACATCAACTATTTTTGATTGAAATGGCCATCACCTCCAACCCAACGTTAGCCTTACAGGGATTTAAGGCCCTTGCTGACCCCATCCGCCTTGAAATCCTTGAACGGTTGCGGGCCCAGGAGTTGTGCGTTTGTGAACTGTGTGATGTGCTGGATCTGAAACAATCAAGGCTCTCTTTCCACCTCAAGATTCTCAAGGAAAGTGAATTGGTCTTGGCTCGCCAAGAAGGCCGCTGGATTTACTATCGCCTTAATCTAGCCCAATTTATCGCCCTAGAAACCTATTTGGCAGAATATCGCCGTTTTGGGGAAGTGTTGCCCGCTCGTACCTGTTCCGACTAGACTCTCGCCCTAAGCACAAATCAATTTTTTTTGATATATTGACTCCCGTAGGCTTCAACAGGAGTGGTTTAGTCATGGTCAGAACCAAGGCAGTGCAGGCAGGGGGGCAGCTCAACATTTTCGAGAAGTACCTGACCCTCTGGGTGGCCCTGTGCATCGTTGTGGGAATTTTGCTCGGTCGCTTGTTGCCGGCGATCGCCCAGACCCTCGATGCCCTCAGTTTTTACAACGTGTCATTACCAATTGCAGTATGTCTGTTTTTCATGATGTACCCAATCATGGTAAAAATTGATTTTTCCCAGGCGGTTAAAGCGGCCCAAACGCCGAAGCCCGTCGCTCTTACCTTGGTGATCAACTGGTTAATTAAACCCTTCACCATGGTATTTTTTGCGCAATTTTTCTTGGGGTATTTATTTCGGCCTTTGTTGAGTGCCACTGAGATGATTCGGGGGGCTGAAATTGCCTTGGCTGACTCCTACATTGCCGGGTGTATTTTATTAGGCATTGCCCCCTGTACAGCAATGGTTTTGATGTGGGGATATTTGTCCTATAGTAACCAAGGTCACACCTTGGTGATGGTGGCCGTTAATTCTTTGATGATGCTGTTTGTGTATGCGCCCCTGGGGAAATGGCTCCTGGCGACGAATAATTTAACAGTACCCTGGCAAACCATTGTGTACTCGGTTTTGATCTATGTTGGTTTACCTTTGGCAGCGGGAATCTTGAGTCGTCAATTACTTCTTCAAAACTATGGTCGTACATGGTTTGAAACAACATTTTTAGGATATTTAAACCCTGTGGCTGTGATTGCTCTGTTGACGACTTTAGTGCTACTTTTTACCCTAAAGGGAGAATTGATTGTCAATAATCCACTGCATATTTTTCTGATTTCTATCCCTTTATTTGTTCAAACAAATATTATTTTTGGAATCACCTATTTTGCGGCACAAAAATTAGGCTTTTCCTATGAAGATGCAGCCCCGGCCGCTTTAATTGGAGCGAGTAATCATTTCGAGGTGGCGATCGCCACGGCGGTGGTGCTGTTTGGCTTAGATTCTGGAGCGGCTCTGGCTACCGTTGTGGGAGTTTTAATCGAGGTGCCGGTGATGTTGATGTTGGTGAAGGTGTGTCAGAGAACTGCTTTTTGGTTTCCCCGGGAGCCGGAAAAAGCCACCCTTTTGGATCCCCGTTGTCTGGATTCTTGCCATTCCTAAGGAAAACTTGCCATGAAAAAAATTATGTTCGTCTGCCGGCGTAACTCCTGTCGTTCCCAAATGGCGGAGGGTTGGGCCAAATATCTCGGCGCAAATCAGGTAATTGTTCACAGTTCTGGCCTGGAAGCTTCCCGGGTACACCCAGAGGTGATCGCCACCATGGCCGAAGTGGGCATTGATCTAACCCAACAAACTTCTAACCCTTTGGCTGAATTTAACCCAGAGGACTACGATGCAGTGATTTCCCTCTGTGGTTGTGAGGCCAATTTACCAGCAGCCTGGGTGACACGGCCTGTATTTGAAGATTGGCAAATTCAAGACCCCGATGGGCAATCCCCTGAAGTTTTTCGCCATGTCAGGGATACGGTAAAAGAACAAGTCAAGCAACTGCTAAAAAAGTTAACATCCTAGGGGAATAGCCAGGGGCGCATTTGTTGCTCGCTTCATGGGTTGGGTTTTGAACCCTAAATAGCCCCCCGATGTCTGAAAAATGGCTTTTCTTGTCCAATTTCACGGTGCATCTGTCATGAGTGCGAAATCCAATCTAAGCTTGACGACCCTCGCGATCCGGCGTCATATCGGGACTCTGATGTTGGCGATCGCCGTCGTGGTGATGGGGTTTTATGCCATCTTCCGGATGCCCGTGGATTTACTCCCTTCCATTACCTATCCGCGCATTGGGGTGCGGGCCAATGCCCCTGGGGTGGTGCCGGAGGTTGCGGTGAATGAAATTACTAGGCCCCTCGAAGAAGCCCTCGCCGCCACAGAAGGGGTGACCCAAATCTTTTCCCAGACGCGGGAAGGCCGGATCAGTATCGATCTCTTTTTCCAGCCCGGAGCCGATGTCGATCAAGCCCTCAACGACACCACAGCAACCCTCAACCGCGCCCGCAATGCTCTCCCCGACAATATCAGTCAGCCCCGAGTGTTTAAATTTGACCCGTCCCAGTTGCCTGTGTATGAAATGGCCCTCACCTCCAGTACCTTGGCCTCGGTGGATCTCCGGATTTTTGCCGACGGTGAACTCGCCCGGGAATTAATTCGGGTACCGGGGGTCGCCAATGTGGATATTTCCGGTGGGGTCGAAGAAGAAATCCAGGTCAACCTCGATTTAGAACGGTTGCAGGCTTTGGGTTTGGATGTGCCGACGGTGCTCAATGCTTTGGGGGAACGGAACCATGATGCTTCCGGTGGTCTACTGCGGGGCGGTGATCAAGAATCCCTCACTCGACTGTTAGGACAATTTCAGGATGTTGAAGAAATTCGCAACCTCCCGATCCGCCTAGGAACCCCAGAGAATCCCCAGACGATTACCCTCCAGGATGTGGCAGACATTACGGACGGCACGGTGGAGGAGCGCTTAGTTGTCACCCTCAATGGCCAACCAGCGGTCAAGGTGAGTGTCCAGAAACAACCCGATGCCAACACGGTGCAAGTGGTGGATGGGGTGAAAGCGAAGTTGGCAGAACTGCAACAATCTGGTCTTATTCCCGCCGATATGGATATGACCGCAACCTTGGATGAGTCGGTGTTTATCCGCAGTTCGATTCAAAATGTGGCGGTGTCGGGTCTGACCGGGGCGATCCTCGCGGCGATCGCCGTTTTGTTATTTTTGGGGTCAGTGCGCCAAACCTTGATCATTGTGCTGTCAATTCCCTTGGCAACCCTGACGGCCATGATTTTAATGTTTGTGTTTAACCTCTCTCTAAATGTTTTTAGTTTGGGAGGTTTGGCCCTGGGGGTCGGGGTGGTGGTGGATAACGCCATTGTGATGCTCGAAAATATCACCGCCGGCGCTGAAAAAGTAAAACAAGCTGGTGGTTCGCGCCGGAAACTCCAACGTACCGTTGAGGCCAATAGCCAGGAGTTGGAATCGGCTTTGTTTGCTTCGACGACGACCAACCTAGTTTCGGTCTTACCTTTCCTTTTGGTGGGGGGTTTTTTAGCTCTCATTTTTAGCGAACTGATCCTCACCATTAGCTTTTCGGTGGCCGCTTCTTTAATCATTGCCCTGAAGGTGGTGCCAGCTTTATCGTCCCGGCTGTTGGCGGTGCGTTGGTCGAGTAACCTACAGCGGGCTGTGCCGATTCGTTTATTTCAAGGTCTGATTGAACGTTTGACGGGGCTGTATAGCCGTATTTTAGGTTTGATTCTCCGGCGGAAGTTGTTCGTCATTGCGGGGGTGATCGCCATTTTTGGCGGCAGTAGTTTATGGATGGTGGGCCAACTACCCCAGGAAATTTTGCCCCGGATCAACACAGGACAGGCGGAACTACGGGCTACTTTCCCCCCAGGGACAACGGTCGAAGAAAACCGGCAGGTGATGCAGGCAGTGGAACAATTATTGCTGGCCCAACCGGAAACGGAATATGTATTTACCACCTCCGGCGGTGCTTTATTTGGGAGTTCCACCGTGAGTAATGCCCTGCGGGGTTCCAGTAGTATCACCTTCAAGCCCGGTAGTAATGTCCAAGCCTATGCCGACCGGGTGAATCGTTTGATTGCCCAAGAAATCCAAGTGATTGATACTTCGATTCGGATGCGACCGGGTACTGTGCGGGGTTTAATTTTAAGCAATTCCCCATCCCGGGCCGATGTGAATGTGATGCTCCAGGGCTCTAATACAGCAGCTTTGGAACAGGCGGGAGAACAGGTTTTAGCCGCCCTCGAAGCCCAGGCAACCCTCGCTAGCTATGAACCCGATGCGGCGCCCCCTCAACCGGAAGTGCAAATCCGCCCCGATTGGCAACGGGCAACGGCCTTAGGGCTTTCCGCTGAAACGATTGGCAGCACGATTCAAACCGCCTTAGATGGGGTAGTGCCGACTCAACTGCAACGGGGCGATCGTCTGGTGGATATCCGCGTCCAACTGGAGCCCCAAACCATTCAACGGGCCGACCAACTGCGGAGTATTCCCCTATTTACGAGCACCCGGCAACCGGTCCAACTGGGGGATCTGGCCACCATTACCTCCGGCGATGCCCCCGGGGAAATTCAACGGATTAACCAGCGGCAGGTGCTGATCCTTGAGGGGAGCCTGGTGGAAGGGGCCAGCCTTAGTGATGCCTTAGCGGAAGTCAACCAAATTATTGCCGGGCTTGATCTGCCGGAAGGGGTGAACCTGTTACCCAGTGCCGCAGCGGAAACCAATCGCCAAATTCAATTAGCGCTCCAAATCCTAGGGGGGATGGCCGCTTTTCTCGTATTTGTGGTGATGGCAGTACAATACAATTCCCTCATTGACCCGTTGGTGATTATCCTGACGGTGCCTCTAGCCTTGGCTGGTGGGATTCTCGGCTTATTTATTACCCAAACGGCGATCGGAGCAACGGTGATTGTGGGGGCGGTCTTACTCGTCGGGATTGTGGTGAATAACGCGATCATCATGGTGGAACTGGCAAACCAAATTCGGGAACGCGATCGCCTCAGTTACCGCGCGGCAATTTTAGAAGCGGCTCCCCAACGGCTCCGGCCCATCCTAATGACGACGATCACCACGGTTTTGGGTTTGTTTCCCCTTGCCCTCGGGATCGGCGAAGGCTCCGAGTTTCTGCAACCCCTGGGGATTGTGGTTTTCTCTGGTTTATCTTTGGCGACCCTGCTGACGTTGTTTATTATTCCTTGTTTTTACACCCTGCTCCATGAACTCGGTTCGCCACGCTCCCCATCTCCCCGGCCGGTGGTGCTAGAGGAGGAAGAGCCGCCTGCTAAGGTTTTGCGCTAGGACGAAAAGTGCCCCAGAAAATCCCTCTACAATGGGAAAATGCTGTTCCTTGGAGAAAGTTGCCATGGGCGATCGCCAATTGTTCCACCTTGCAATTCCGATTACTGATCCCGTCGTCGCCAAGAAATTCTATGCCGAAGCCCTGGGTTGTGCGGTGGGCCGGGAAAATAGTGGGGCCGTGATTTTTAACTTTTTTGGTCATCAACTGGTAGCCCATGTCACCCATGAACCCCTCACAGCACAGCATGGCATTTATCCCCGTCACTTTGGGATGACGTTCCTTGATGAACAGGATTGGCAGACGGTTTTAGAACGCGCTGAAAAATATGAACTCAAGTTTCGCGATCGCCCCCGTTTACGCTTTCCGGGACAACTAACGGAACACCGCACCTTTTTCCTGGAAGACCCATTTTTTAATCTCCTGGAATTTAAGTGGTATCGGCACCCAGAGGCAATCTTTGGCGGTCGGGGCCTCACGGAAATAGGCGATCGCCCCGAAACCCGCTAACTTTCTTATTTTGTCATAAGGAGAAAGCCTTTGAGTGAAAAAAATTGGTTAAGACTTCCCGTTGTGTCAACTGGGGCCGAGTATCTTGTAATGGGTTACTTGATGCGAAGAAACATCTTGACCTACAAAGCCCCTGAATACAATGAAGGCTATGATCTAATTTGTATCCATCCAGAGCCTCGGTATGCACCCAAGAAAAACGAAAAATCACAGGTTCGCATTCAAGTAAAAAGTCGATATGCAACTGACTGTGATCGAGGTTTTCCAATTAAAGAAAAAGCCTTAGATGCGTTTGATTTCTTGATAGTAGTGTTCTTGAACATCGGAAAGTTTTATGGCAATCATGATGGAACAACGGGCGCTGCTGAACCTGAATTTTATACATTAACGCCAGAATTTATCCAAAATCACCATGATGTCTCATCGAGTTGGCAAAAAGTCAAATTAAAAAAACTGCAGCAAGACATTGAGCCCTTTAAGAACGAGGCAGGTTTTGAGCTGATTGCAGAAGCATTAGGAATACCTATTCCTAGAAAAGTTAGGCCATAAAATTTAGAAACAGATTCATGGCTTAAATCAATTATTGATCACATTGCCGGAATTGACTCCAATCACAATAAGCAGAATGTCAATATAATTCCCCAACAGAGGCCGAGAAAGTGACTGTAAAAACTGACATTGGGGGAGCTGAGATCTACGGCGAATTGGATCAAAATAATCAGGCAAATGAGGCGAAATTGACGGCCTGCGGCGGCGATCTGCAACCGTTGCCAACCCTGCCACAACACCACGGCGATCGCCCCGATCATTCCCATAATGGAACCGGAAGCCCCGACCCAAACTTGATAGCTGTAGCGAATTTCGTGGGTTAGATAGCTTAACCAAATCGGAAACGCTTCGTAATTAAAATGCTGAGCCAACAGCACCAACCCAAACAAAGTAATCGTCGCCCCGAACCCACTGCCGAGATAAACCAGGAGATATCGCGATCGCCCCAGGTGTTTTTCCGCGAATGGCCCCAGGAGATAAAGGGTAATCATATTGAGGGAGAGGTGCGCCAACCCCGCATGGATAAAGCTCGCTGTAAAAAAACGCCACCATTCCCCCCGCAGCACTTGATCAGGGATAAAACCACCGCTCTGGATGAGCACTTCTGAATTTTCAGGAGAACCCAAGGCGATCACCAGCAGAAAGACCAGACAGTTCACCAGGATCAGCCCATTGTTGACTGATAAATTTTTCTGGGACTGCATTCCCTGGGTCACAAGAGATTGATACTCTTGTTCTTTATTTTCTTGATGCACTAAACGGGTGAGTCGTGCCAACAACGGATAGGCTTTCTGGGGGAGAAGGAACTGCGCTGGCTTTGGGGGATGGTTTAAGCACACCTGGACGGCGTTACGGAAATTAGCATCGGGAACTGTTTGCAGACTTTTTAGAATGGTCTTCCCCCCCGAAAAATCTCCCGTCCCATAGTGGGCGATCGCCAACCAAAAGGTTTTAATTTCCTGGGGATAATGGCTAAGACCCGTGCTGAGGATCCGTCGTACCGTCTTCAGTTCGCCGCAAAAGGCCGCCGTAAAGAGTAAAACTAAATGCCACTGGTAGCGATCGCCTCCCTTTAGCAGTTGGAGTTTTGTCCTGGGTTCAGTGACAAACTGGAGCAATTCGAGCAGTTGTCCTGTTTCCCCCAGGGCGCGGCCGTAGTACACCAAAAGTAAAGGTTCCAGGGAATTCTGGGGCAGTTCCCGCAGCCAGGTTAAAAGGCCAGACCAATCAAATTTCAGGGCATAGTGCATGGCGATCGCCTGCCGGGCGAGAAAACTGGGGTGATTTTTATATTTTTCTAAGAGTGTTAGACCCTGGGTAAGGTGACCCCGTTGACTTAAAACCAAAGCATGGATAATCTCCGGCTGTTCCCACCACCCATCAAAAGGATGGAGATAGCGCAAATAAAAAGCCCATTGGTAGGCCTCTTGGTACCTTTGGCGATAGAGAAAGCGCTGGATTTGCCGCAACCCTAGGGAAGGCAGCAGGATAAATAGCCCCCAAGCCAACCCCCCCCACAACGCCGCTGAGGCCATGGAAACAAAATTGAGTCCCCAGGTCAGGGCCAGCACCGCCGCCGCCACCCACAGCCAGCCTAGGGAACGGGGTCGAGGCGATCGCCAAGTGCGCAAGATCAACGCCCCACAGGAAAAAGAAATGCCATAGAACCAAATGAGGGGCCACAAAGCAGATGCTATCACGGGAGCCATTGGGGGGAGAAAACATTAATTGCTATCTTAAGTTGGGAATAAATCTTTTTCTTTCCCTTAAGAAATTACCCATGAAAAAACGGCTGTTTTCCGCATTTTGCCTTCTGTCCCTCAGTCTACTGAGCTGTGGTACTCCCGCCGTCAACAATGGCACAAACTCCCCAGAAACGGGCGCCTCTGAAACGGTGCAACCCTTGGTCACGGGGGCGATTCCCGACCAGGACCCCGAAAAATTGCAACGGCTCTATGGTTTACTAGCAGATTATCTCAGTACAGAGTTGGGCGTCCCTGTGGAATATAAGCCGGTCACAGATTACCTCGCTGCGGTCACCGCCTTTAAGGTAGGAGATTTAGATTTAGTCTGGTTTGGAGGTTTAACAGGCGTCCAGGCAAGATTACAGGTTCCCGGGGCCGAGGCGATCGCCCAGCGGGACATTGATGCGGAATTTCACTCGGTCTTGATTGCCAATGTGAATAGCGGCCTAGATGAATTGGCCAGTGATGCCGATTTAACCAAAGTTAAAGGCAAAACCCTCACTTTTGGCAGTGAATCCTCCACCTCTGGTCGTCTAATGCCCCAATACTACCTAGAACAGGCCGGGGTATCCCTCGAAGATTTCCAAGGGGAGGTGGGTTTTTCGGCCTCCCACGATGCCACGATCCAACTGGTGGAAGCGGGTACCTACGAACTGGGGATGCTCAACGAACAGGTGTGGAATAGTCGCGTGGAAGCTGGGGACGTCGATACGAATAAGGTCAAGGTAATTTGGCGATCGCCTGCCTATTTTGATTACCACTGGGTTATTTCCCCCGCCGTAGAAGAGCGCTATGGGGAAGGCTTCCGGGATAAAGTGCAACAGGCCCTCCTCAAGTTAGATCCCAACAATCCTGATCACAAAGAAATCCTCGAATTGTTTGGGGCGACCCAGTTTATCCCGACCCAGAACGAAAACTACGCTGAAATTGAAGCCGTGGGCCGCCAGATTGGCAAAATCCAGTAATTTCTGGGGGAAATAAAAGGGGGATTACGCCGCCACTTTCTTCATCTCGATCAGTTCAATTTTGTAACCGTTGGGATCTTCGACAAAGGCAATTACTGTGGTGCCATGTTTCATCGGGCCAGGTTCCCGGGTAATTTTGCCCCCCAGTGCCCGAATTTTTTCGCAGGTGCCGTAGATATCCTCCACACCGAGGGCGATGTGACCAAAGCCGTTCCCGAGGTCATAGCTGTCGGTGTCCCAGTTGTGGGTCAGTTCAATGACAGTATTCTCCTTTTCATCGCCATAGCCTACAAAGGCGAGGGTAAATTTGCCACCGGGATAATCCTTTTGGCGGAGGAGCTGCATGCCCAGGACATCACAATAAAATTTGAGGGATTCTTCCAGGTTGCCGACCCGGATCATGGTGTGGAGCATTTTCATAGAGGGTGTTCTCTCCTGCAAGGGTTGGACAGATTTTACTGTACCAAGAAACTCAATTTGAATGGACCGAAAAGCCCCGTTTACTCTCCCGGATGGGGGCCGCTTCGACGGAAAATTGCACCAGGTGGTGGCGATCACCTTGGCGAATTTCCAGGGTCTGGGGGCCAAGGATAAGACTTAACTTCGGGTTCTGGGGATCGGCGGGTTCCCAGGGTTGGCCATTGAGCAACCATTGCACAGGTTCTTGGTTGGCGGTTTGAAACTGGATCGTCAGTTGGCTGGGATTTTTAGGATCGCTCAGGAGGCGATCACCATTTTGGGGAAAGAGAATTTTCAGGCCCCCCTGGGGCACATCGAGGGTGGTTTGGGTGGTCAGCCAATCGTCATATTCTGGAGGCAGCACCAGGCGAATTTCCCCGTTAATTTCCTGGTAAAAATCATCTAAATCCGTTTCGTAGGTCGCCAAATCTGCCGAGGCAAAATATTCCTGAACAATTGCCGGACAAAGCCCCGTAGATTTTTTTCCAGATAGCGCACAGATCGGCCGTTGCATCATCCCTTCCGGTTCCGGGAAAGCCTGGGGCTGATCATTTTCATGGAGATGCACCATAATTTCCCGCCAGAGGGGAGCCGCTCCCATCACCCCAGAAACTTGGTTCATGGGCGACCCATCAAAGTTGCCCACCCAGGTGGCCACGGTATATTTTTCGCTAAAGCCCACGGCCCAGGTATCCTGGTGGTTGGAGGAAGTTCCCGTTTTTACCGCCGCCGGAAACGGTAAATTTAAGGCTGAATCGACCCCAAAGGCGATCGCCCGGGCTTGTTTATCGCTCAGCATATGGGTGATCAGTTGCCAGGTTTGCGGCTGACTCAGGGATGTGGTCGCGGTATCTTTTGGGCCGACTTGACTGACTAAAGCGCTGTATTGTCCCCCATTGGCAAGGGTGCGGTAGGCATTTGCCAACTCCATCAGGGTCACTTCGCCGCTGCCCAGGGTTAACCCCAAACCGTAGTAATCAGCGGTCTCCGTAAGATGCTGAAAGCCCAGTTGATGCAGACGACTCAGAAACGCTTCAACACCGACTTGTTCCAAAACCCGCACCGCCGGAATATTCAGGGAATTCCCCAAGGCCAGACGCACCCGCACCGGCCCTAAAAATTTACCGTCGTAATCGGTGGGTTCATAGAGCTTCGCCCCCGGAATGGCGTAGTAGGTGGGCACATCGACGAGGATTGTATTGGGGTGAATGGTTCGGTTTTCGAGGGCCAGTTGGTACAAAAATGGTTTGAGGGTAGAACCGGGTTGGCGCAGGGTCTGTACCCCATCGTTTTGACCAAAATGACTAGGTTCAAAGTAATCGGTAGACCCCACATAGGCAAGGATCTCTCCGGTCTGATTATCAAGGGCGATCGCCGCTGCCTGGGTAACATTGCGGGGGGCTAATTTTAAAACCGTTTGTTGCACCTGGGCCGCCACAAAATCCTGTAGCGCTTGATCCAGGCTTGTCCTGACCACGGGATTGGTTCGGGTATCCAACTGTGAGGCCAGCCAGAAAATAAAGTGGGGGGCGCTGAGAATCCCCTGATGACGGGGTTGGAGGGTGACCGTTTCCCGAAAGACTTGATCCGCCTGCCCCGGGGAGAGCTGACCCTCGGCCACCATCCGGTCGAGGACATACCGCTGTCGTTTTTTCAAGTTCTCCCAATATTCGTAGGGATTTAGGTAGGTGGGGCTATTGGGAATCGCCGCGAGGAGGGTCGCCTGGGCGAGGTTGAGATCCGCCGCCGCTACGCCAAAGTAAATCTGGGCCGCCGCCTCCACCCCGTAAATATTCCCCCCCATCGGTAGACGGTTGATATAGGCCGTGAGAATTTCCCGGTGGTCCATGCCGGCCCCCAAACGCCAAGCCACCCAAACTTCCTGAAGTTTTGCGCCCAAAGTCCGGGGGCGATCGCCTAACATTCGGGCAAGCTGCATCGTCACCGTCGAGGCCCCACTCACGATCCGCCGTTGTTGGATGGCCTGGAACATTGCCCGGGCGATCGCCTGGAGATCCAGGGGGCCATGGTTATAAAAGTCACTATCCTCCGCCGCTAAAATTGCCGTCTGAAAATGGGGCGAAACGGCTTCCAAAGGTACCACAGAGGTATTTTCCTGATCGGCACTGAGTACCGTACCCAGCCGTAACCCATGGCGGTCATAGAAAGTAAAGGCTTGGTCCCGCTGGGCAATCGCCGCCGCTCGAATGGGGATTAGATAGGGGGTCAGGCGAATCCCCAAGGCGATCGCCCCCAGGACAGCGATCATTTTTAGGGGGAGGGGCGATCGTCGCCAAATTTTCAGGAGCCAGTCACGCAGCAACACAAGCAGCTTGGGCCTCATCTCTTTTCGTACGTTGTAGCCCTTTTCTGGGGCGATCGCCCAAAGCCTTAATATTTTGCAGTTTACCCACAAAAAAGCCGACTGGCTTTTTCACCAATCGGCCCATTGCAATGGTATTTAGGGAATTAGCCTAAAGAATTTACTTCGCTTCAGCCCGTTCTTTGGCTTCCTTGATTACTTCATCCGCAACGTTCTTCGGACAAGGATCATAGTGGGAGAACTCCATGGAGAACTGACCACGGCCGGAGGTCATGGTGCGGAGATCACCGATGTAGCCGAACATTTCACTGAGGGGCACTTTCGCCTTAATGCGAACACCCGTTGCACCAGATTCTTGACCTTCGATCATGCCACGACGACGGTTGAGGTCACCGATCACATCCCCAACGTAATCATCGGGAGTAAAGACATCCACTTTCATGATCGGCTCGAGGATTTGGGGGCCAGCCTTGGGCAGGGTTTGACGATAACCACTCCGGGCCGCAATTTCAAAGGCGATCGCCGAAGAGTCTACCGGGTGGAAACCACCATCATTGAGGGTAACCTTGAGGTCAACACAGGGGAAGCCCGCCAGGACACCCTTGTCGATGGACTGTTCAAAACCTTTTTGTACCGCAGGCCAGAATTCCCGGGGAACATTACCACCAGTAACCTTGGACTCGAATACAAAACCGCTACCGGGTTCACCGGGTTCAATGGTGTAGTCGATCTTCCCGAACTGACCAGAACCACCGGACTGTTTCTTATGGGTGTAGCTGTCGTTGACGGCCTTGGTGATCGATTCGCGGTAGGCAACCTGGGGCTTACCCACTTCCACTTCGACGCCATAGGTGCGCTTGAGGATGTCTACTTTAATGTCGAGGTGGAGTTCACCCATCCCTTTAATAATGGTTTCGCCGCTCTCTTGGTCGGTTTCCACCTGGAAGGAGGGATCCTCTTGGACCATCTTGCTGAGGGCAACCCCCATTTTCTCGTTGCCACCTTTGGTTTTGGGGGCGATCGCAATGGAGATTACCGGGTCGGGGAAGACCATGGCTTCTAGGGTTGCTGGGTTACTGGGATCACAGAGGGTGTGACCAGTTTGGACGTTCTTCATCCCGACAATGGCGATGATGTCACCCGCTTGGGCAGAGTCAATTTCTTCCCGGGAGTTGGCGTGCATTTCCACCATCCGGCCGATCCGCTCGGTCTTACCGGTGGCAGTGTTGAGGACGGTATCACCTTTCTTCAGCTGACCGGAGTAGATCCGGGTAAAGGTCAGGGCACCAAAGCGGTCGTCCATAATCTTGAACGCCAGGGCGCGGAGAGGCTTCTCGGGGTCAACGATGGCATAGCTACCGGTTTCGTTTCCTTCTTCATCGGTTTCCGGTTGGGGGTTCACTTCCATGGGGTTGGGCAGGTAGTCCACAACACCATCGAGGACGAGCTGTACCCCTTTGTTTTTAAAGGAAGAACCGCAATAGGTGGGGAAGAAAGCAAGCTCCCGAGTCCCTTTACGGATACAAGCTTTGATCTCGTCAATGCTCAGTTCTTCGCCTTCGAGGTATTTTTCCATGAGCTCATCGTCTTGCTCCACGGCGGTTTCGATGAGGGCTTCACGGTATTCTTCTACTTTGTCCACCATATCAGCGGGGACATCTTGAATGGTGTAGGCTTCTGGGTCGCCGGAATCATCCCAGATCCAAGCCTGGCGGTTGAGGATATCGACAACACCCACAAAGTCGTTTTCGATACCGATGGGGAGGGTCATCACGAGGGGGGTTGCGGCCAGAATATTTTTCACCTGGTCAACAACACGGTAGAAGTCTGCACCGATCCGGTCGAGCTTGTTGACGTAGATCAGGCGAGATACTTTGGATTCGTTGGCATAGCGCCAGTTGGTTTCAGACTGGGGTTCTACACCGCCAGAGCCACAGAATACACCAATACCGCCGTCTAATACTTTGAGAGAACGATAAACCTCAATGGTGAAATCGACGTGACCAGGGGTATCGATGATGTTGAATTGGTGCTCTTTCCAGAAACAGCTGGTGGCGGCAGATTGGATGGTGATCCCCCGCTCTTGCTCTTGTTCCATGAAGTCAGTGGTAGCGGCGCCTTCGTGGACTTCGCCCAATTTGTGGATTTTTCCGGTCAACTTCAGGATACGTTCGGTGGTGGTGGTTTTACCCGCATCGACGTGAGCGAAGATACCGATATTACGATATTTGGTCAGGTCTTTCATAGGTTTATGTTCGCTCTATAAAATTTCAATTACTAGCTATTGGCTGGGGGGTGATCACTGTGGCTTGGATTAAATGTACAACAAGCATCCTCCTGGTCTCTTAGGTTGCCCAATAAGCCAAGGGGACGCGCGTAGCAGTTAAAACGATAGTGTGTATTATAAGTGTCACTTTTTTGCTTCGTTTTGGCTGACCATTAGACTTTGGCTAAGGCGTCATGGTAAGCACCACAGCAAGGAATATTAAAGTCCTTACGGGGAACGAGCGCAATATCACAAATTGTAAATTATCTTGTGGTCAAGGGAAAAGGGGCAAAGGCGATCGCCTCTGGGGCTAGGCCCGGGGCGACACGGTAACATATTGTTCGATCAGACTCACCAAATCCCCGAAGCGGAACGGTTTACAGAGATAGTCATTGGCCCCCTGGGTGAGGTAGCCGCCGCAGTCCCCAGCTTTGCCTTTTTCACAGAGACAAATGATTGGTAAGGGACTCTGGCTACGCAGGGTCTGGAGGAAGGTGAGGCTCTCTGGGTTGGCCTGGGCCATGTCGAGGATGATCAGTTGTCCCGTTTGATTTTCTGTCAGGGCGATCGCCCCATCGAGATCCGCCGCCACTTCGAGGTTATAACCCTTGGCCTTGAGATAGTTACTAAAGCTACCATGCTGGACACCGGGCATGGTGAGGATGATAATGCTCGGCTTTTCTAGATCTTTTGTTTGCCCATGGGCTAAATCCCCATCGGTGACCTCCACCATCCCAGTTCCTTCTACCGGGCGGAGGGGCAAATCTAGACTAAAGCAACTCCCCTGCCCCAGCTCACTACTGACCTTGACAGTGCCCCCGTGGAGTTGGGCAATTTGTTGGACGAGGGTCAGTCCTAAACCCGTACCTTCGTAGCGGCGGCTGAGGTTATTATCGACCTGGACAAAGGGTTCAAAGAGGCGCTCAAGGTCTTCTGGGGCAATACCAATCCCTGTATCGATGACGCTAAAGCGTAGGCAAGGGTAACTCACATTCGTTTTGTCCTGGGGATGATAGCTCACTTGAAGCGTTACTGTGCCCCCCTCCGGCGTAAACTTTACCGCATTGTTGAGGAGGTTGATCAGCACCTGCTTCAGACGTCGTTGATCGAGATAAAAATCGGGTAAAGACGGTGGGACGTCTTGGGTCAGTTGGATTTGTTTTTTGAGGGCGAATTCCCGCACAAAGGCTAGACTCGACCGACAAAGATCGCGAATTTCAGTAGGTTCTAGCTCTAAGGTCACCTGACCAGAATCGATCTTGGCGACATCCAGAATATCGTTGATGAGATGGAGTAGGTGTTCCCCGGCGGCTTCGATGGAACCCAGGGAGCGTTTTTGGAGGATACTCACGGAGCCATAGATCTCATCTTGCAAGCTTTCGTTCATGCCGAGAATAGCATTGAGGGGCGTCCGTAGCTCATGGCTCATCATGGCCAGGAAGTTATCTTTCATCTCGGCGGCCCGGCGTAATTGGGCGTTGGCGAGGGCGAGGGTTTCCTGGGCTTGCTTTTCCCGGGTGATGTCGAGATTAACCCCGACCACCTTTGTTGCCTGTCCTTGGTCATCGCGCATGACTAAACCATAGGCTCTGATATACCGCTGTTGACCATCGGGCCACAGAATCGGAAATTCCTGCTCGTAGGTTACTTGATCGGGGGCGGCAACAATCTCTAACAGTTTTCTGGCGGTGGTTTCCCGCTGTTCCGGGAGTAGGGTATTAGCCCAGGTATCGAAGGTCATGGCATGGTCTTCCTGGCGGGGTAAGCCGTAGATGTCATACATCCGCTCGTCCCAGGTCAGGCAATCGCCATTAACCACCCACTCCCAGGAACCAATCGGGCCCGCTTCGAGGGCAAGGTTGAGGCGACGGCTAGAAGATTCATCTCTATCTAGTAGCTCCAGGATGGAAGTGATATTTTCAGAGAAAATGACGATGCCCCCTACAGTCCCATCGGCGGTGTACCAGGGTTGTACCTCCCAACGGAGATATAGCTGGCGACCATCGGGCAGGGTAAAAGTGTCCTTCTCGCATTTCGTGCCCTTGCCGGCCATGCCTGCTTGGTGGGCTTCGATCCAAGCTTGTTTAAGATTGGGGAAAATGTCGTAGTGCGATCGCCCTATAATATTGTCGACCTCGAGATCATAGTCTTCTAGCCAGCGTGAACTCACTGCCAAATAGCACATGTTCCGGTCAAACATTGCCATACTCGCCGGCGTCGATTGGATAAACACATTTAACTTCGCCTCACTTTCCTGGAGGGCAGCCGTCCGTTCCTGAACCCGTCGCTCCAGTTCCTCATTCATCTGGGCGAGATAATGTTGGGCATCTTCGAGGACCTGTTCATAGTGTTTGGCCTCGGTAATATCCCGAAAAGACCAGATTCGCGCCATATAGTTGCCGTGTTCGTCAAGAACCGGTGCCGAAAAACGCTGGAGAATCGTGCCATTTTTGAGTGAAAATTCATCAGTGCTCGTTTCTTCGGGATGTTCATAAAGATATTCCACCTGCTTCAGGAAGGTATCGGGATCAGCCGTTTGTGCGGTACAGTAGCCCAGAAAAAATTATCATCACCCACTTCTCTGACTTGAGCGACGATGGTATCTGGCACCGACCAGAATTTTAAAAAACGTTCGTTGTACAACAGCACTTGTTGATTGTTATCTACCATCAAAATGCCTGTTGGTGCCGTTTCGAGTTGGGCCCGGAGCAGGTTCTTTTGGTAAATGACTTCCTGTTCAACGCGTTTCCGGGCTGTGATGTCCACCCCAACGCCGAGCACCAGGTCATCCGAGATCACGCCGTACCAGAGCACATCCTTTTGGCTACCGTCTTTACAGGTAACACAGTATTCACTTGCCTCTAGAAATCCGTGATCTTCATCCCACT
>JAYKIK010000063.1:0-9719 GCA_035284725.1 Synechococcus sp. | reverse complement strand
GGCCCGGAGGCGATCGCCATAGATACTGTAGAGCACGGACATACTCGCCGAAGCGATCAAAATATTTTGTAGGCGACTGCCCATGCTACGTACGGCGCCCCGGCCCCCTTGGTCAAAGAACCATTTTTTCACCCGTTCGCTGTGGATCGGTTCAAAGGTGCGACGCAGTTGCCAGGGGGGGCCATAGTAATCGGGAGACATCCGATATTGATCCAACATTTCCTGAATCCGGCGGTTTTTTGCGGCGAAACTCTGTTCGGAAAACTGCGGAGGGACTAACTTTTGGGGGGGAGGTTCCGGTGGGGAAGCCTGGGTCGGAGCGGGAGTCCAGTCCTGGTCAAATTTGGGTAAATCTAACTGTTCAGCGGCGATCGCCAAATCCTGCAAACTACCAATCAGATAGTCCTTAAAACCCTGCACCCGCACCGCAATGTCTTGGGAAGTTCCCGCAAAAGTGGTACGCATTTCCTCACGAATTTTGTCCCGACGCCGTTCCAACTGGGCAATGGACTTTTGAAGGTTGGCTTGTTTTTCCTCGAGGGTCTGGAGGCTCGTCGCCATCAGTCGCTGGATTTGGTGCTGGAGATCCCCTGTTTCCGCCGTCAGGAGTGCTTCTTTTTCTGCTCTGAGGGAGGCGATCTCTGCCAGGAGGATTTCCTTTTCCGCCGCCAGGGCTTGGAGTTCTGCTGAAATTTCCTGGGTCTCGTCCGTTACTCCCTCAGTTTCATCGGTCTGGGGAGATCCATCGGCTCCACTGGGGGTAGGGGTCAGGTTTAAGGGTTCCTTAGGCGCCGGTTGCAAGTCTAGTTTGGGACGGTCTTGTTGGGGGTCTGAACTCATAAAAATTTCTTCCTCAGCAGCTTTGCTTGATTCTTGGGCCTAGTCCTGGCGGGGACAACGGGCTTCTAGGGCTTGTTGGAGGGTGCGGGGATCAAAAATAATCGGGAGAAAATGGATACTCTTAATTTCTTTAAAGTAGAACAGGATGGGAACCCTTGTCCAAAAGATGCGCCAGTTTTGCCACTCGCTGTAGGGAAAACGCCGGATGCGATCGCCATTACGATAAATATCCAAATCCGTCTCAGTAAACTGCAACCGAAGGGTCACTGCCTGGAACAATAAAAACAAACCAAACAACGAAATAATGGCCCCAAGCCAAATTTGCCATAGACCCAAGGGAATTCCCCCAATAATTAACACTAGGGGAATACTGTAACTGGGGCGTAATTGCACCACAGGGGGCAGCTGGTCAGTGGGTTGCGGAGACGGAGAAACAGAAGTCATGGGTCGAGGAACAAGACACACAGCAGAGGTGAACCCCAATTCTAACGCCATCGCCCTGTCCATCAAAGATTTTTTAACCTACATCCGCAAAAACATAATTTCCCCAAAGTGTCCTGATTTGCCTGCCTTTCTGACAAAAACCTCCTAGGATAGGGAAATGCTTTCCTCAGATTCTCCCAATGTTTTCCAAGCTCTTTATTAAGAAGCCAATCTTCGCTTTCGTCTGCGGTGTCATCATCTTACTCGTTGGTTTAATTACAATTCCCAGCCTGCCCGTTGCTCAATTTCCGGACATTAGCCCCACCCAAATCAACATTTCTGCGGTCTATACCGGTGCCAGTGCTGAGGTTGTCGAACAAACCGTTACCAATATCCTCGAAGCCGAACTGAATGGGATTGAAGGTCTGAAATATCTTTCTTCCACCAGCAGTAATGATGGCTTGAGTACCATCGTAGCCACCTTTGATGCCAGTCGCGATAAAGATTTAGCCGCCGTCGATATTCAAAACCGTATCGCCTCCGTTACCTCACAGCTCCCGGCTGAAGTGCAGCGCAACGGCGTCAGGGTAGAAAAAAGCAGCAATAACATTGTTCTCGGGGTGGGTTTGTACTCCGAAGCGGGAGAATATGACGATGTTTTCTTGAGTAACTACGCCGACAACTACATCGTGGATGCTCTCCGGAAACTAGAGGGGGTCGGCAATGTTCAGATTTTTGGGGAACGTCGTTATGCCATGCGAGTCTGGTTAGATCCCAATCGCCTCGCGGCCCGGCGTTTAATCCCCCAGGATGTGGTCGCAGCGATCCAAGAACAAAACCGTCTGGTGGGAGCCGGTAAATTAGGGCAATCCCCAGCCCCGGCGGGCCAGCAATATCAATTTGACCTGGAAATTCAGGGGGGACGTCTCAGTAGCATTCCTGACTTTGAAGAATTAGTGATTAAGGTTGATGATCAGGGTCAAATCATTAAGCTGCGGGATGTGGGTCGCGTTGAACTCGGAGCCGAAAGCTATAACACGACTGTCCGTTACCGGGGAAACCAGGCAGTGGGGATCGGGGTTTTTCAGCGGCCGGGAAGTAATGCCCTGGACGTGGCCAATCGGGTCATTGAGGAGATGAAAATCCTTTCGGAGCAGTTTCCCCCTGGTTTGGACTATCGCATTGCTTTTAACACCACGGACTATGTGGCGGCTTCCATGCGGGAGGTAGTTATCACCCTCATCACGGCGATCGCCTTGGTGATCCTAGTCATTTTCTTATTTCTACAAGATTGGCGTACTACGCTCGTACCGACAATTACGATTCCCATTTCTTTGATCGGGACGTTTATTTTCATTAAACTCTTTGACTTTTCAATCAATAGCTTGACCCTCTTTGGGTTAACCCTCGCTACGGGTTTGGTGGTGGATGATGCGATTGTAGTGGTAGAAGATATCGCCCGTCTGATCCACGAAAAAGGACTCTCCCCGAAACAGGCCGCAATCCAAGCGATGCAAGAACTGACCGGAGCGGTGATCGCCACATCCCTGGTATTGATGGCGGTGTTTATTCCAGTGGCCTTTTTCCCAGGGACAACAGGGGCTCTTTATCAACAATTTGCCCTCACCATCGCCTTCTCCATCGCTATTTCTACCTTTATCGCCCTCAGTTTGACCCCATCCCTTGCAGGAATTCTATTGCGCGATCACCCTGCCCCGACCGGTGGCCTCGGAAAGATTTTTGCCCAATTCAACCGTTTTCAAAATTGGCTCCGGCGCTGTTATCAAAGCATTTTGTTCCGACTCACCCGTATGAAATATCTCGTTTTGGGTGTGTTTACGCTGCTACTGGCGGTGACGGCCTGGCTCTATCAAATTGTTCCCGGTGCCTTTGTCCCCGAAGAAGACCAGGGCTATATCATCACCATTGTCCAGGCCCCCCAGGGGGTGTCCATGCAGTTTACCAATGAAGTTATGGAGCAGGTCGAGGCAGAACTCCTCAAAATTCCTGAAATTGATGGTACCTTTGCCATCAGTGGCTTTAGCTTTGGGGGTGGGAGTCAGGCTAACTCTGGGGTCATTTTCTGTCCCCTCAAACCCTGGTCAGAACGGACTCGAGCGGAACAAACGGCCCAGGGCATTATTGGACGACTATTCCCGACCTTCTCCCAAATTACGGAAGCCCGGGTTTTTCCCGTAAATCCACCACCGATTCAGGGGTTGAGTAACTTTGGCGGTTTCCAATTCCAGCTCCAAGATCGTAGTGGCCGTGCTGAAATTCAGGATCTCGTAGGGGCGATGGGTCAGTTGTTAGGAGCTGCAAACCAGAACCCAGTTCTTCAGGGGGTTTTTAGTACCTACGCCGCCAATAACCCTAAGTATGATCTTGCCCTTAAGCGGGATTTTGCCAAGGCGAAAAATGTCAGCATTGACCAAGCCTATGGCACCCTACAAACGGCTTTCGGTTCCACTTATGTGAATGACTTTGATCTAGGCCAAGATAACTATCGGGTGTATGTGCAGATGGATGGTCTATTTCGGGATAATCCGGCGGATATTGGTCAGGTTTATACCCGTGCTGATACTGGAGAAATGGTTTCCCTGGGGCAACTTTTTACGGTCACACCGGGATCTGGTGCCCAGGCGATCAACCATTACAATCTCCTGCGTTCCATCGAAATCAATGGGTCAGCCGCACCAGGGATCAGCTCGAGCCAAGCCTTAAGAACGATGGAGCAAATTGCCCAGCAGACTTTGCCCCGCAGCTTTGGTTATGAGTGGACAGGGACAGCCCTGGAGGAAATTGAATCAGGGGGACAGGCACCAATTATCTTTGGCTTGGGCCTTGTGTTCGTATTCTTGGTGTTGGCAGCCCAGTACGAAAATTTTTTAGATCCAGCAGTTATCTTGCTGTCGGTGCCCTTAGCCATCTGTGGTGCTTTAGGAGCGCTGATTTTACGGGGTTTTCCCAATGATGTGTACTGTCAAGTGGGGCTGGTAATGTTGATCGGCCTTGCCAGTAAAAATGCGATTCTGATTGTGGAGTTTGCCAACCATCTACGGGGGGAAGGCTTTTCGATCACGAAGGCGGCTATTGAGGCGGCCCGGGAAAGACTCCGACCCATTCTGATGACGGCAATTTCGACCCTATCCGGGATTTTTCCGTTGGCGATCGCCACTGGGGCGGGCGCAGCAAGTCGACAATTCTTGGGGACAACGGTCTTTGGGGGGATGCTGGTGGCAACATTTTTAAGTTTGTTTGTGGTACCAATTTTGTATATTTTGGTGACTTATTTAAGTGAATCTTTCTTGGGTCATCGCCTGTCAAAAGAGGAGGTATAGGTTTTGTTTCCTAGGTTTGTGATGGTGAAGCGGATGATTTTAGGACAACAACTTTGGCAAAGTTTTGGGGTCGTGGCAATGGCGATCGCCCTAACGACGGCTTGTACCGTAACCCCCAACGGGAATAACTCGACGCCGGTACCCAATGATCCCCCAATCGAGAATAATACGCCTCCGGATGCGGTTAATCCTGCCCCTGGCAATCCCTCGGCGGAAACCCCCGAACCCATGGTCTATTGGTTGAAGGATAGTGGCGATCGCCTGGAGTTGGCCCCAGAAACTGTAACCCTGACAGCAGAAACCCCTACGGCTCAACGGGAAGCTTTACTTACCCAGTTATTGACGGCAACCCCAGAAGCTGGCCTGAGTAGCACCATCCCTCCGGGCACACGGCTCTTGAGTTTGGTGGTTCAGTCGGACGGCATCGTGGTGAATTTATCAGCGGACTTTGAAACGGGGGGCGGCAGTGCTTCGATGGTAGGTCGGGTAGCCCAGGTGCTCTATACCGTCACTAGCCTGGATCCCGAAGGAGTCGTGTGGTTTCAAATTGAAGGGGAACCCCTCGAAGTCCTCGGCGGTGAAGGCCTAGAAATTTCCCAACCCCTAACCCGTGAGATTTTTATGGCGGACTTTGACCTGTAAGCTGAACCAGAGCTGTTCAAACCGAAAATAAGGCTTGCCTGTCCCCCAAGACAATCGAGGGAGATTATTTTGTCGCTGCCCACGGTATATATTTGTGAGCTTTACAAGTAAAAGAGGGAATTATTGGTCTGTCTCTTTAACCCAAATTTCTATTGCCTTAAAACACCACTAAAATGGCGATCGCCCATTTTGCTTCTTCTTCAAGTTCGCGTTTAAGTTTTATTGTATGAAAATAATTTAGAGATTATTTGAGATAATCTTGTAATTCTGCTTGTTTTAGAAAATGTCTCAGTAATCCAATTTTTAGATCTTTATTGCCATGAATAGGTACAGAGATTTTTGTATTTATTTCCGGTTTTCCGTAGACGTGATGGCTACCGTTTATTCTCAATAAAATCCAGCCGTTTTTCTCTAGAAGTTTAGCAAGCTATTTACCCGCCATAGACTTCATACGGTGATCTCCATCACCCGATCTTCTGCTTGAAGTTCTAAAGAATTCATATCAACAGAAAGATAGGCTTCTACTGCTTCATAAATATTCTGTAAAAGTTCTTCAAAGGTTTCTCCTTCTGTTGCGCAACCGGGTAATGAGGGAACCTCTGCCCAATAACCGCCTTCTTCTGCTGGATGAATGATAATTTTAAGTTTCATAGTTATCCTTGATTATTATGAGATAGAAACACTACTTTATATAAACTCTAAGGCGATCGCCCCTTCTGTTAGTAAGATTTTTTCGGTGATCTAATTTTTCTGATTTGCTTCTCGAAGTGCAGTTTCAATCACTGTTGGACTTAAGCGAATACCATGCTTTAACATATTGGCGATCGCCTCCTCCATTGAGAAATCAAAACCTTCTTTTTTAGCTCTAAGTAAAATTCCAATTGAACCTGTTAATTGCAGATTACTTAAACGAGCAATGCGCCGACCGATGGCTTCATCAATACACACGATATTAATCGATTTGTCTAAAGCACATTGAATGACAGAAGCTTCTCCTAAATCCAAAGAATTGAGTAATAATGGAGAAATTTGTTGAGGCTGATCTAACTTCTTTAGTCCCGATGCAGCTTGAAACTCCATGACTCCAAAATCGGATTGACCACCGCGCAAAATTTCTTGGCTGACCTCAAAAGGCACAAATACATCCTGATAAAGATTTGCCAAAATGTTTAAATCACCTAATGCCGCAATCAAAGCCAAGAGTGGTGAAGTATTAATCACAATTCGCTTATTTTTAAGCATTGTCTAAATCCGATAAAATTTCCTCTTCTGTTAAATCAATCATCGGTACATTATATTCTTGTAATCGCATCAAAAATGTTATTCGATCTACACCAATCAGAATTGCTGCCATACCTGAAGAAATTCGCTTTTGTTCAAACAATTTAACCGCCATTGCCCATTTTGCTTCTTCCTCAAATTCGCGTTGAGTTTTGCCCACAGCATCAGGAAAATTTTCTGGATAATGAATCGTTAGAGCTAAAGACATAAGAATTAAACTTGGTGGTTAATTGACTTTTAATAGGCGATCGCCCCCTCATTTGAGCAGTAATGATTCGGCAATCTATCTTTGTAAATTAGGTAAAGCCTTTGAGTAAAAGTTTCTCTACTAATTTTTCTAGTTCTTTGCCATTATCTGTATTCCGAATGTAATCACGAATATCTCTTCGTTGAGTCGCAAAATGTACATCTCTTAATTCAAGTGAAGAGACTTCTTTCTCTAATGCTTGACCAAGAGTAGATATGTCTAGATGTAATTGAGAGTCAGAATTGAATTTTGGAATAGGGAGTTGCCAAATGTTTTTATCAACATGTCTTTCATCCTTTCCATAAGCCATAAATGGTCTTGTTTCAACCGTCGTTATCTGTGCATTTAAAATAGATATTAAGAAATAAGATTCTCGATGATTTTCTGTGCTTGCCCAATAAAGACTTTTATCAATAATGGCTTGTCTATCAGAAATTCTTGCTGAACAGACATGCATTCCTGAGGCTGCATAAACTACTCGCTCTTTAGGGATAGGAAACTGAGAAGATAGCTTGCCAAGATAATCGATCTGTTCTAATAAAGATAACTTTGTACTTTGCGATTTATTCATATTCCATAACTGCTCAGCTTGTAGCCACCATGCAGATAAACCGGGATAAAGGTCTAATAAATCTGATGAACTGTCAAATAGTCTTTTACTATTCCAAGGAATAATTGCAAACTCCGGTTGTTGAATATAAAATGATAGTAAAGATTCACTTTTATATATTGGTCTAACAAACTCACTTTCGATAGTGCCTTCTAAACTATCAAGAGCTTTCCATGGTTTGTTTTCATAATTAGAGCGTTTAGATTTTACCGCAATCCGACCTGATGCCATTCCAAGGGGGCTGTCTGCAATCAGTTTTTTTTCAACAATAAGTAGTACTCTCGGCACTAAAGTTGCACCATTAACGAAACTAGAATGATACGGAGAAACGATATCTGAACCAATTTTGATTTCTCCCTGCTCAGTTTCTAATTCTTTTTTTACTGCTTGCCAAGTAGCTTTAGTATCTTTAATTTTTCCTGACCAAAACTCTGTTTTGGTTGGCATCATTGAATTTCTCGATGCTCTCTTTCCAAAAATCACCGATGATCCTCTTGGAAAAATATGAGGTCTGATGCGGCGTAAATCCCAAGACTTCTGAAACTTTACATAGGTCGTGACTGCACCAACACTAAAACCACCTTTTTGCACTCCCACACTAAAATTCCCTTCTCTAAATCCTTGAAAATAGGCTCTATCTACGACTGAATTAGGCATAACGAAGGCAAATTCACCGCCATCGTCTAGATATATTTCAATACTCTTTGCGACAAATAAAGCAGATAAATCTTGTTGAGTGGCATTCTTAGCTCCATGCCATAAAGAACGCTCTTCACTCATTTCTTTAAAGGACTTTTGCATATCCTTTGGCATATGCCGATAGGATAGCCATGGAGGATTACCAATTAAAATATCGACACGATTTTTTGGTAAGCCCAACCATGTCGGTCGGACTAAATTTCGCACATAGTAACTCCAAATATGGTTGCGGTCGGTCTCATGCAGCTCACACATCACAGTAAAAGTTGCATTGAGCATTTCATGGAAATTTTCTGGTATGGCAAGACGACGAAAAACACCTTTCAACGAAGGAACTGCTTTTCCGGGTTGTTTTTGAGTTGCCTTATCTGCCAAGTCTTTAATCAAATCATCAAATTTACGAGAATCATTTAGCAATTCCTGCGGAAAACATAATTCAGACGCAAACAATTGTCCTTCACTATCTGTTTCAATGACCACTTTATCCTGCGACCATAAATCGTCTTTTTTTTGCCGCCACTGCATAGAGTCTGCAAGATAGACAGGGATGGTTATTTCTCCTCGCTCAGGATTGATTAAGTTTTCACGACCAATTGCCAAAAGATAGGTGACACGAGCTAATGTGACAGCCACAGGATGGATATCAAAACCCAATATATTCCGAGAACATAAATCTAAGGCTTCTCCAATCGGTAGGTTTTCTTTTTCTGCACGTTTTAATAGATGCTTAACCGCATGAAATAAAAAAGTGCCTGAACCACAAGATGGATCTAATACTTTTTTATTTAATGGCTCTTTTATTACTTTTTGAACAATCGCTTCCGCAAGCCAATCTGGTGTGTAATATTCTCCTAGCTGCTTTCTTAATTCTTGAGCAATAATTGACTCATAAAGAACTTTCATGATGTCATATGAAACTTCATTCCAGTTAAAGCGAGAGATTTTACGGGCTAAAGTTTTAATAAAAATATCGCCTTCTGGAACTTCAATAACCCAATCAAAAAAGTCGCTTTCTACTGCACCGTATATTCCTGCTGCTTCAAATTTTGCTCCAGATAGCAAAGATGCAGGAGATAATTCAAATACATTTAACCCCAGCACTGCATGGGCAATAATTTCTGAAGAATTTACCAGTAATGTGTGCTCGACAAATAATTCATCACTATCTTTAAATTGACTTCCTAATGCAGTAGTCAAAAGCTTTGCCCATAGAAGGCGTTTCATCTGGACTGTAGGACGATACTTATTCTCTTCATAGAGACTTAGTAAAGTTGCATGGTTAATTGCATAGGCAGAACTTTCTGCCCCTAACTTATTTTTGATCTCTTCAGGAGTAGGGACAATATTTGTCTTTGTCGCCAAAACGCCGTCAAGCCATGCAATTAAATCATTGACATTAGGGCTTTTTGAGTTGACTAAGTGCTTTGAAACTTCGACAAAGTTTTTAGACGGTTTGAGATGAAAACACCGCCACTCAGCACCATCAGATAATATCCCAATATAATTTTGACCTCAGTACAGGACAAAAACTTGAAAAGAATAGAGGGAGAGGGTTTGATAGGAGTTAGCATACAACCAAGCAAACCCTCATGAGCCAGATTAGCGAAATTCGTGACCAATTGCGACCCTACATCGG
>JAYKIK010000062.1:0-21547 GCA_035284725.1 Synechococcus sp. | reverse complement strand
TTTGTGGATGCTTTAGCCTTGGTCAGGCAGCGATTATGGCAATTTCAGACTTTTCAGACATCTGCCGACGAGACCCATGTGGTAAAAATTCCGGCCCAGTTATTCCATACCTGGTCGCATCTACTTTGTTATGCTGCCTGAATGGATAAAGTCGAGCTTAGGTCATAGCACAGATTTTCTCAAAAGCTAACCACTGTCCAGGGCCAGAACCCCCCGGAAGAAAACGATACAATGGCAGTAGTTAACATTTATTTACACAAAAATCTCCGATGAGTGCGACCGTTTCCCCCCATGTTCTCGCTGAAAATCCCCCCAGTCAGTTTTGGCGATGGCGGGGTTACGATATCCACTATGTCCAGGCCGGCACCAGCCAAGGCAAACCTCCCTTACTCCTCGTCCACGGTTTTGGGGCTTCCACAGACCACTGGCGCAAAAATATCACGGTGCTGCAAGAGGATTTTTCTGTGTGGGCGATTGATCTCCTTGGCTTTGGGCGATCGCCAAAGGCTCCCATTGTTTACAGCGGCGAACTCTGGCGGGATCAACTGCGGGATTTTATCAATGAAGTAATTGGCGAACCGGTGGTATTAGCGGGTAATTCCCTCGGGGGTTATGCCTCCCTCTGTGCAGCGGCCCAATGTCCCGAAGTGGCCAAGGGCCTGATTCTCCTCAATAGTGCGGGCCCCTTTAGTGACCAGGTCAAAGCCCAACCTTCCCCCGTGAAAAAAGCCCTCCGTAAGGTTTTCTTCAGTCCCCTATCGATTCAGTTAATTTTCCAGTACACCAAACGACGCTCTACGATTCGCAAAACCCTGCAAAAGGTTTATGTGAACCAGGATGCTGTCACCGAACGGCTGATCGACGAAATTCAACGGCCTTCTGATGATCCAGGGGCAGCGAAGGTTTTCGCGGCGGTTTTCAATACCCCAGAGGGAGCCAAGGTTGATTATCTCTTGGAAGAACTAGATCGGCCTTTACTGATGATTTGGGGTGAAAAAGACCCCTGGATTCGGGCGCAGGAACGGGGGGCAAAGTTTAAGCAGCATTATCCCAACCTGGTGGAACATTACCTAGAATCGGGCCACTGTCCCCACGACGATACACCGGAACTGGTCAATCCCTTAATCCGCGATTGGGTCAATCAAACGTTTTAGCCCCTGAAAAAAATTGCATTCCTTACTATGTCTGCTACCTTTAACCTTTCTCCCCTCATTCGCATCACCCTACTAAGTCTGTATCTTTCCCTGACGGTGCCGATTCCATTTTTGGCGGCAGTGACCCAGGCGCCGGTCCCCCCAAATCTCCTCTGGCTGGGCTTGGGTTTAGGCGGGATTTTTCTCTATGGCGCCCTCAGTGAGAAAGTGTGTCTGGATGAAACCGGGATTACCGTCACCTATCCGACGTGGTTCCGCTGGCTGACCCGCAAGGGGTGGTCGTTGCCCTGGGAAAAAATTGTTCAGCTCAAAATGCGTACCACCGGCCAGGGCGGTCTAGTCTACTATTTTGTGACCCCGGAACGCGATCGCGCCTATCTGTTACCGATGCGGGTGGCGGGTTTTGCAAAGATGGTCGGTCTCATTGAAGCCCAAACTAACATTGACACCAGCGATGTGCGGCCCCTTTCCCAACCGTGGATGTACATGCTCCTGCTGGGGTTTACGTTGCTGCTGTGCCTCGTGGATGGTTGGGCGATCGCCACTGCCTTAACCTTGACATAAAGCGCTAGAATCAGGGTTCTGTTTCGGCATTTGGGCGACGAAGCGCGTATGTATTTGCAAACCCTGCACCTCCGTAATTTTCGCAACTATTACAACCAGCACGTTGATTTTTCCGCCCAAAAAACTATTCTCATCGGTAACAATGCCCAGGGGAAATCCAATCTCCTGGAGGCCGTGGAACTTCTGGCAAGCCTGAAGACCCACCGCACCAGCCGGGATGCAGATTTAATCCACCAGGGGGAAGCCACCGCCACGATCCAGGCCCACATCGACCGGGGCTATGGCAATGTCGAATTTGACCTATTTTTACGCCGCCAGGGGGGGAGAACCCTCAAGCTGAACGGGGAAACTCTCCGCCGCCAACTGGATGGCCTCGGTACATTAAACGCCGTGGAATTTTCCTGCCTCGATCTAGATTTGGTGCGGGGTGGCCCCGATTATCGTCGCCAGTGGATTGATAACCTCTTGGTGCAACTCGAACCCCTCTACGCCCGGATTTTGCAGGAATATCAACAGGTGCTGAAACAACGCAACGCCCTGTTAAAAACCCTCAAAAAACTCCACCGGGAGCAAACGGCTATCCCCCAGGATTTAACCCAACAACTTTCCCTCTGGGATCTGCAACTGGCCGCCACAGGGTCCCGGGTCACCAGAAGGCGATCGCGTGGGTTAGCGAGACTCATTCCCCTGGCTCAAGCATGGCACCGGGACATTAGCAAGCAAACGGAAACCCTCGACATTACCTATTGCCCGAATATTCCTTGGCACAAGGATGACCCCCAGCATGTGCAGCAGATGTGTCTGGAAAAAATTGAGCAACGGCGTCAAGCGGAACAGTACCAGGGCAGCAGTATGGTCGGCCCCCACCGGGATGAAATCGAATTTTCCATCAACGGTACCCCCGCCCGTTTCTACGGTTCCCAGGGCCAACAACGCACCCTTGTCCTCGCCCTGAAACTAGCTGAATTGCAACTGATTGAAACGATTATTGGCGAGCCCCCCCTGTTACTGCTCGATGATGTTCTCGCCGAATTAGACCCCCAACGGCAAAATCAACTGTTGGATACGATTCAAACCCGCTTCCAAACGATCATTACCACCACCCACCTCAATTCCTTTGGGGCCGATTGGCTCAACCATTCCCAAATTTTGACAGTGCATGAAGGTTCCCTGCGTCCCTACGCCCGTCCTCTTTCAGAAACCTATGGCCCATAGCAGCAGGTGGCAGTTCCCTCGATAGATGACAAGGGAAAAGATTTACGCATAATGGTTAGAAATATTTGCTCTTATTCGGTGTGGGTGGTCTATGATCGCGAATTCTTCTAATTCCCAAAGTTTTGATAATGTGGCGCCCCTTTCCCAGAGTCGGGCTTCGGTACCGATGGCGGTATACCAGCAACTGGCGAAGGAACTACGGGAAACCCAAGCGGAAATCATGGCCCTCCAGCAGGAAAATCAGCAGCTCCGGCACCATAACCAAAAATTACATCGCCAAGTACATCAGGTGGTACAGTCCACGGAACGACTCAAACAGATGGTCAATTGCCATGATTTTGGTATTGAACCGTTGCCCCCTGTGACCCCCATCCCCCGCAAATCCCAACCAAAGGTTAGTGCCAAGGTTGCAGTGTTACCAACTGCCGAAAAACCACAACAGTTTACGACTATCCCCCCTGAACAGTTTGACAGTGGTGAAGAATTTGATGCGGGGGTCAGTGCTTGGGTGCTTTTGGTGGCGGCGATCGCCATTATTTTGACGGCATTTGGGGCAGGATACATGGTAGTTTTACCTCTGCTGAACAACAACAACACACCGTCCCGCTAAATTGGGGCTGGTCATTTTTTAGGACATAATGGCAACGATTCAAGCTTTACGAGGAACGAAGGACATTCTGGCGCCGGAGATCACCTACTGGCAAAAGGTAGAGGCGGTGGTTCGAGATTGCCTAGGCCGGGCGATGTACCAGGAAATTCGCACCCCCATTTTTGAGCAGACTAGCCTGTTTGAGCGGGGGATCGGTGAAGCGACGGATGTGGTCAGTAAGGAAATGTATTCTTTTACCGACCGGGGCGATCGCCTGATTACCCTACGACCAGAGGGTACGGCTGGGGCGGTGCGGGCCTATATCGAACGCAAATTATTTGCCCAGGGTGGCGTACAACGGCTGTGGTACACAGGGCCAATGTTCCGCTACGAAAGACCCCAGGCCGGTCGCCAACGGCAATTTCATCAGGTGGGGGTAGAAGTCCTCGGCAGTGCGGATCCTCGGGCCGATGTGGAAGTGATTGCGATCGCCACAGAAATTTTGCAAAAACTCGGTCTAAAAAATCTCAGTTTACAGCTCAATTCTGTCGGTAATGGGGGCGATCGCCAACGGTATCGGGAGGCCCTGGTGGCATACCTCACCCCTTTTAAGGCCGATTTAGATCCCGATTCCCAGGAACGACTAGACCGGAATCCCATGCGGATTTTGGACAGTAAAGACAAAAGAACCCAGGAAATCGCCCAAAATGCCCCGAGCATCCTGGATTACCTCGGCGATGAATCTAAACGCCATTTTGATCAGGTGCAGGCTTCCCTTACGGCCTTAGACATTGACTATGTGCTAAATCCTTGTCTAGTGCGCGGTTTAGATTACTACACCCACACTGCCTTTGAAATTCAGTCCAGTGATCTTGGTGCCCAGGCCACGGTCTGTGGGGGCGGACGTTATGATGGCCTTGTTGCTGAACTCGGTGGCCCTGAAACCCCGGCGGTGGGTTGGGCGATTGGTTTAGAGCGGTTGGTGATCCTATTGCAACAACTCCAGACAATCCCCACGCCTGATCTTGATTTTTATCTGGTGTCCAAAGGGGAAAAAGCCGAAGCCGCAGCCGTCATCCTTGCCCATAAATTGCGCTTTGCCGGGTTTTCCGTAGAACTCGACCTCAGTGCCAGTGCCTTTGGGAAACAGTTTAAACGGGCCGACCGCAGTGGGGCGATCGCCTGTCTCGTTCTCGGGGATGAGGAAGCCGCCAATCAACAGGTGCAATTAAAATGGCTGCAAACGAAGGCGCAAGAAACCTTCACCCAGGCCGATCTTTTAGGGAATCTGGGCCAGTGGCGGCAAAAAATTCAACAGATCCGACAATCAGGAACACAGGAGTAGGCGATGGCGCATTGGGAATTTCTGCTGCAAAAAAAAGGCGATCGCCGTTGGGAAAACCCCAAGACTGACTCCCTCCAACTCACCCCTGGAGAATATCGCCTGGCGGGGAAAGGGGCACCCCAGGTAGAAATTCACTGTGAAATCACCGCCCCCCAAGGTCGCAGTAGCCAACCTAAAACCACCAATCCCAAGGGATTACTCGCCCTAATGCCCTTCCGCCAGTTGACACCCGGCCAATGGGTATTTACCTGCCGTAGCCTCGACGCAATCAATCCTTGGGAAAAACGCTTGACCCTCCAGATACGACCAGCAACCCAGGGCTTTCGTCCCCTGCCTCTCCCCCCCAATCCCAACGTTTTTTCCTTTGAGACAGACCTCTCCCTCCCGGAGCCTCAACCAGCGTCCCAGGATGCCCCAGAACATCTGTTACAAACTTCTCTGGCGGAGTTAGATGAATTACTCAAGGCAGAACTTGCCCCTATTTGGGCCGAGATGGATCAGGAAGCACCCCTGCCTACCGTTGCCCCTGATATCGCGTTTTTGGCGGCCCAAGATTCCCCCTATCGCCTCCAGTTGGGGCAAACAGTTTATGGTTGGCACAAATCCGAGCCCGTGACCCTCCAGGGGGAAATTCAGCGTAAACCGGCTCCCCAGTCCCCTACGGTGGCAACGGCCCAGTTGATCATTACCCTCCGGGATCCCCAGACCGCTGCGGTGGTGGGTCAACAAACCCAGGCGATCGCCCTGAAGTCCTTACCCCAATCCTTTCACCAAACCCTAGCCCTGACCGATGTCCCCGATACCTTAATTCTTCTAGGGGAAGTGTGTTTACAGGCCCCAACGGGAGCAACCCTCGCTACCCAAACCTTTAATCTTGTGGCCGATTACCGGGCGATCGCCACTGTCCTTGAACCTCCCAGCCCTGGGCCAGAAATGACCCCGGAGAAAGCACCAATCCCCACAAAGCCGTTAAAACTGCCCACCCCAGATCCCAAGGCTGTCCTGCCCCAAGCTCCAACCTCTCCAACGCCATCGCCCACTGTTTTACCCCCCAGGTTGAAATCCCAGGGTCAAAAAACAGCCACTGGTTTGGTATTACCCCACTTCCCGAAGGATACGCCCACCCCAGACCCAGAGGCGATCGCCCCCGAGGCAGAAATAAAAATTGATAGTCCTCCGGAACCCACGGATCAATTCGAGGCAATAACCGAAGAGATCCCAACACCGGAAGACCTTGAACCGATAGATAGCCCCGCATCCCAGGCAGAAAGCGATCCTACGGCGGATTTAGACTGGAATTCTCGCTTTTTTACCCGTTTAAATGCCCTGGCCGCCGACAGTAACGATTCCACCTGGTTGACGGAAACCCCAGAGCCGGGAGTGCCCGATACTCCCGCCGCCATGGCCGATGATATGTCCCCCAGGGAAGCCCCAGAGGAAGCCATTTTGTCTGAGCCGGAATCCGAACTCTTGACCTCAACGGAGCCCCCTAAACCCCCTGTCCGCCTCGAAATTGTGGTGGATAGTCCCTGGGATGAAGCCCCCACCATCATCCCTGAAGCGCCAGAACCAGAGCTTTCTACGTCCGAGCCTGAGCCCCCAGAACCGACCCCAGAAACAACACCCCTGCCAGTCCATGAGCCTGAGCCGATCATCATCCCCGAACCAGAAATTACGCTGGATAAAACGGAGTATCGCGTCGGTGAACTAGCTGTTGTGCAGGTGACATTACCCCAGGGGGGTGATCGCTTTGAGGTGAAATTGTGGCTGCAGGATCGCCAAAGTCGAGAACTCCTAGCCGGGCCTTTCCAACTGATCAATACCAACCCCGATCCCCAGGGTGTTCCCCAATACCAGCAGCGGGTTTCCGTTCCCCCCGGTGTGCTGACGGTACGTTTTGAGGCGATCGCCATTGAACCCCAGTCCCAGCAGGAAAGCCGTAAAGTGGGAATTGATTGCTCAGTGCTCCCGGAGGTAGGCGCCCCGGACATTGATTGGGACGAATTGGATGCGGATTCCTGGTCTGGGCTAGGCCGAGACATTTTTTAAAAATTACCTTGAAGACCTAAACGATGCAAAACAAACTACTGATCATTGGTGGTGCCGTCCTCGCTCTAGGGATCGTCGGCACTGGGGGGCTATGGGCCACGGAAAACTGGCTGGGACAACGCCTCGAAACGGGTTTGGAAACGGAACTGGCCACGGCGACAGGGATTGATGCGGCGGTGGGAAAAACCGATGTGCAGTTGCTCCAGCAAAAAGTGGTGTTCGAAGATTTAGCCCTGGCCAATGTGCCTGGTTTTGGGACAGGTAATTTACTCCAGATCCAAAAAATTGAACTGAGCGAACCCAGTCTCCAGGGGGAACCTGTCCAGGTGGCGATCGCCAATCTTGCCGGAATCACGGTCAACATTGAGGGAAATTTAGGAGATTTTCTCGATCCCCAGGCCCTAGGTACCCTGTCGAATATTAATATCACGCAACTTTTAACCCAACTGGAACAGCAGGCCCAAGCCCAAACCCCCACCGACGCCAATGGTCAACCCGTTGTCACCTTTGCCGTTGAGCAGCTGACGGTACAGGATATCCAGGTGAATGTGAATTTAACAGTGCCTTGGCAGGAGCAGGCGATCGCCCGGACATTAACCGTCCCCAATGTCACCCTGGTTGAAGTGACCAATTTGAATATCACCGAAAAGCTTGGGGAGAGCCTTGGCCCAGCCCTAGCGGAGGAATTGTTCGGGTTCTTCCTGGAAGAAATTTTGCCCAGCGCCCAGGAGTTTCTCCCCAGCAACTTGAATTTGAATGTGCCTGACTTCCCCTTGGCCGCACCGGAGGCTTTCCAATAGGCCCCTGGGAATCTTTATTTTGACCCCAAGCCTAGCCCGGGAACAATTGTCCGAGCATCTCCTTCCTCCCTATAGATGGGATGATGTCCGCGTTAAAAATTTTCGTTATCCTTGACGTTTAATGGGCGATCGCCCCGTGCCAGACTGAAAAATTTCTGTCGTTTTTAACTATTTACTAAGCTTTTTGGATGTGGGTGTCTTTATGGATCAGCGGTCATGGTCAACCCAAGGGGCCCGGGGGCAAACGGGTCATCCTCCTTCAACAAAAAACCACCAACCCTGGCAGAGGGGCTTTCGCTCCCTAGTGTTTTCTCTGACCCTGGGAAGTCTGACTCCAGCCCTCTTACCCACCGCCCCGGCCCAAGCCCAACTCAACGAATATTGCCGCCTTAACCCCCAGGCGATCGCCCAGAAAGACCAACTCCGCGCCGCCGCTATCCAGGGAAATCCCACCGCCCAAACCCAATATCAAAATCTCCTCCAGCAGCACAACGACCAACTCCAACGCTGTCGTCAGACCAACTGGCCCCGGCACCAAGCCATGTGGTTACGGATCTACCCCTGTGATACGAAGGCAGGCATGATCGAACGGATTCTCGATGACATCGTCAACAAAGGCTATGATCACCTCTACCTAGAAGTATTTGCTGATAGCCAGGCCCTGCTCCCCAAAAACCAAAACAATACCCCCTGGCCCTCTCGTATTCAAACCCCAGGCCTCGAAAACCGCGATGTGATGGCTGAAATCATCGCCAAGGGGCGCGCCCGGGGGCTGAAGGTCTACGCTTGGATGTTTGGGATGAATTATGGTTATGTCTATGGCAGTCGGGGTGATCGTCAAAGTGCCATGGCCCGCAATGGGTACGGAGAGACGAGCCTTGAATTTGTCCAGGACGGTGCCCAAGCTTTTGCTGACCCCTACAATGTGATCGCCCAGGCCGATTACAAAAACCTCATCAACCAAATGCTCCAGCGGCAACCCGATGGGATCTTGTTTGACTATATTCGCTATCCCCGGGGTACCGGTGCCCGTTCCGTCGCTGCCACCGTTGCTGATCTATGGATCTACAGCCCTGCCTCTGCCCAGGCCCTCTACAACCGTGCCGAAAATCGCCAGGGTCTGAGCCTCATTGAAAAATATCTCCGCCAAGGGAAAATTACCGTGGGAGATGTGGCGGCAGTTTTAGCCCAATACCCCGAGGAAGATACCCCCCGCTGGCAGGGACGGGCCGTTGCAGAAAATTTCCTAGAAGCTGGTAAGGCTCTGGATGTGAGCAGCCTCCATCGGCAACTGGAGCAAGACTTATGGTTACTAACCGTCAGCCATGCTGCCCAGGGGGTGGTGGATTTTGTGAACGCCGCAGCGGCCGAAGCCCAAACCCGAGGCATTCCTTCGGGGGCAGTGTTTTTCCCGGGGGGCAATCAACCGGTGGGCCAACGGGGCTTTGATTCCCGTCTCCAGGCCTGGGATCAGTTTCCTGGGTCGATGGAATGGCATCCCATGTCCTACGCGGTCTGTGGCAGTACCAGTTGCATTATGGACGAAATCAATCGGGTGCGTCAGTTTGCGCCGGCGGGCACAGAGATTATTCCGGCCTTGGCCGGGGATTGGGACCGCGCCCGGGATAACCGCCCTTCCCTGAAGGATCAGATGGCCGCGATCCAGGCCAACTTTCCCGACATTACCCAGGTGAGCCACTTTGCCTATTCTTGGCAGGAACCCCAGTTTGATAATGACCGTAAGTTCTGTCGGGTCTAGGGGCGAAAGAATACGTGTCATCGGTGTAGTATTTGGAGATTCGTTGCATCCAAGCAGCGCCGGGCCAGGAATCGATTCACAATGGAGGGAGCTTTTGTTCGCTGCGTAGTCTCTTCCGAATTTTCCCCTCATGGTTTTCCCTTCTCTATCGATGTTGCGCACTCGTTTTTTTTGAGCATCAACTTGGCTTTTGGTGGAAACAGGCTGTGGTGGCGATCGCCTATTGTGGTAGCGCGCTTTTTTCCCATAACTTCACGGTTTATCCGAATACTGGTTCAACGCCTATTTGGATTCCTGGGGGGATAGCCGTTGGTTTCCTCGTGATTTGGGGTCTGGATCTCTGGTGGGGCGTTTTAGCAGGAGTTTTAGCGGCGGAGATCATTATTTATAAAGCTTGGCTGGGGGGGGCCAACCTCTTTGCCGCCCTCATGATCACTCTCATCACCACCGCCGGGAAAGTGGTTGCGACCCACTGGCTCCAGGTACAAAATCAAGGGCGCTATTTTTTAGATCAATCCCAGAGCACCCAGAATTTTATTCTCTACGGTTGTATTCTCAGTCATCTCCCCGTGGCGATCGCCTGTGCGGCCATTGTCTGTGGCACCGGCAAAGCCCCTTGGTCTCTCTACCCTGAAATCGCCGGAACCTGGTTTCTGAGTGATAGTTTTGGGATTCTAATTTTCGCTCCCCTGATCATTGCGATCCAGCATCGCCACCAAGAATTTTTCCAGCGTCTGCAACGGGATTGGTTGGTTGCCCTCTGCCTCGGTGCCCTGACCCTGGGGATTGGTCATCTGATGGTCATTGGGTATCACAGCGAATATCTCCTAGCTCCCCTCCTCGTCTGGACAACCTTTCAGTTCCGGGAAGTGGGAGCGACCTTCCTAATGGCGATGATGATTATGACAGTGGCGGTGAGTACCGTCCAGGGCTATGGTGCCTTTGTGGAGGGATCGCTGCGAAACTCATTGCTCCTTGTCCAATTTTTTATTGCCTGTATCGGCCTAATGACCCTCATGCTAATTGCGGTTCTCAATGAAAAGCAACGGTTCCAAGGGGATCTGAAGACCAGCAACCAAATCCTAGCCCAACAAAACCAAGAACTCGAGCACCTCGCTGCCGAACGGGAATTAGCCCACCAACAACGGGAGCAACTCCTCCTGAAATATAACCAGTCCCTCAAGCGACAACTGAATCTTATTAATGCCAAAAAAGCGGCGGAAATATTGGCCCAGGAAAAGGATCAATTTCTGGCGAATATGAGTCACGAAATCCGGACTCCGATGAACGGTGTGATCGGCGTGGCAGAGCTTCTCCTCACCACGGATCTCGACGAAGAACAAACCGAACTGGTGGAGATCATTGAAGACAGTAGCAAAACCCTGCTGAATATCCTCAACGACATTTTAGATTTTCTGCGGATCGAGTCCGGGAGTCTCCGCCTCGAAGAGCGCTATTTTTCCTGTCATGAGCTGCTGAAGTCAGTATTTACTCTCCTGGGGGTACAGGCGGATCGCAAGGGCATTATCCTAGACTATGAAGTGGCCCCAGAAGTCCCCGAAATTCTGGTGGGGGACGATCTTCGCCTACGCCAAATCCTATTCAATCTCCTGGGCAATGCCCTTAAATTCACGGCCAAGGGCTCTGTGAAATTGTTGATTAAGCCGTGTCCCAGGACGATTTTCACCGAAGCGGCGGCGATGGAATTTTATTACCAAATTATCGATACAGGTATTGGAATCTCCCCTGAGCAAATTACCCAACTGTTTCGTCCCTTTACCCAAGCTGATGCGTCCATCAGTCGACGCTATGGGGGGAGTGGTTTAGGTCTGGCGATCGCCAAACGGTTAGTGAATGCCATGGGCGGCAAAATTTGGGTAGAAAGCCGTGGGCATTTAGCCGGAGACCCCCCTCCCACCTGGTTTATCCCCAACACAATCAACCCCCAGGGTTATGGTGCGGCCTTTTACTTCACCCTGATGAATCATCCTTTCCCAACCCATAGCCCAACCCCGGAGGAGGATCAGCCTACCCCATTAGATGGATTGGAGGAGGGGGGCCGCCCCCAATAATTTTTTAGTGTAGGGATGTTGGGGATGATTAAAAATGTCAGCGGTGGGGCCGAGTTCAACGATTTTGCCCTGGTTCATCACCGCAATGCGATCGCACAAAAATTTCGCCACCCACAGGTCATGGGTAATAAAGAGATAAGTAAGATTAAACTCGGCCTTGAGGGTTTGCATTAGATCTAAAACCTGGGCCTGAATACTCGCATCGAGCATACTCACTGGTTCATCGCAGATCACCAAGCGCGGTTGCGTAATTAAAGCCCGGGCAATACCCACCCGTTGCTGTTGCCCCCCAGACAGTTGCCGGGGATAGCGGGCGTAATATTCCTCAGCCGGAGTCAGCCCCACCTTTTCGAGCATTTGCAAAACCTGTTCCTTAATCGCTGGCCCCGTGGCTAACTGGTGGATGCAGAGGGGATCGCCGATATTTTCTCCCACGGTCATTGCCGGATTTAAAGAGGCATGGGGGTCTTGGAAGATCATCTGCAGGTGCCGCCGCTGCGATCGCATTTTGGACGTTGAAAGCTGATTTAGTTCTTGCCCTTCAAAGATCACCTTACCCCCCGTGGGTTTAATCAGTTGCAGGATTGTCCGGGAGAGGGTGGACTTCCCACAGCCGGATTCTCCCACCAGACCGAGAATTTCTCCTTCATAAATATCCAGGTTGATACCATCGACGGCACGGATCACTTGGGTTTTCTGGCCAGTAATCAGTTGTTGAAAGAGATTGCTTTCGAGGGTGTAATGCTGTTCCAGGTTTTCCAGGGAGAGGAGGGGTTGGGGTTCCCCTGGATTGGTGACGGGCTGTTCATCATGGAGGTGGAGCGCCGCTGCGAGGAGGGATTGGGTGTAGGGATGGGCAGGGGTTTGAAAAATCCGTTGGACGGGGCCGGTTTCGACGATTTCCCCCTGGTACATCACAGCGATGTCGGTACAATATTCGGCCACCATGGCGAGGTCATGGGAAATGAGCAGTAAGCCCATATTTCGTTCGGTGCAGAGGCGGGTTAATTCCTGGAGGATTTCGTTAGCCACGGTGACATCGAGGCTGGTGGTGGGTTCGTCGGCGATGATGAATTTGGGATCAAGCAGGAGGGCCAGGGCGATCGCCACCCGTTGGCGCATCCCACCGCTAAATTCATGGGGATATTGATTCCAGCGGTTTTCGGGGATCCGGACGGCAGCGAGGGTTTCAATGGCTTTTTGTTTGGCGGCCTGGCGACTGAGGTCGGGGCGATGGCAGCGGAGGGTTTCGAGACAGTGATTGCCGATGGTCATCAGGGGGTCGAGGCGGGTCATGGGATCTTGGAAAATGAGCCCTACCACTTCCCCCCGGTAATGGCGCAGGGCTTCCCCCGTGAGATTTAAGATGGGTTTTTCCTGGAAGGTGGCTTCCCCCGTTACTTGGGAACCCCGGGGTAATAATTGCAAGAGGGCGCGGCCAATGGTTGATTTTCCGCAACCCGATTCCCCCACAAGGCCGAGGCGATCGCCTTGATTGACCTGGAAGGACACCCCCGCCACGGCCCACTGTAAATCTTTGTCTGGGGCAGGATAAGCAATGCGGAGATCTTGAACCTGAAGCAAAGGCGTGGTCATAGGAGCAACGGGGGAACACTGACCCTCTGATTTTAAGGTGATTCCCGGCTTTACCCAGCATTTTTCCATTCCGGATAAGCAGTATATTTTTAGAGACAGTTCCAATGGCTACTATGCGATCGCTTTATTTTCTTGTCCCCGGTGTCAGTAAAAAATTTGCCAGCGGTGGGCTCTTTGCCGAAATTAAGACCTACGAACTGGCGAAACAACTGCAATCGGCCCATCTCGTCACCTATCGGGAGAAATTGCCGGATCATCCTTATCTGCCGGAATTACTCCCTCAGATCCAGGAAGGGATTTTTGTGATTAGTTGGGGCTTTGATGTGCCGAGGCTGATTAAACAATTGCGATCGCAGCCCGTGGTTTATCACGCCCACAGCACCGGTTATGGTTTTAATCTCCCCAGTCGGGTACCCATTTGGGCCGTGAGTCGCAATTCCCTCGGCTATTGGGGACAACGGGCGCCGAATAACCCCCTATTTTATCTACCCAATCAAATTTCCCCGGAATTTCAAAACCACCACCAGGAACGGGACATTGATGTGCTGGTGCAGACCCGCAAAACCTCCAGCTATGTCCTACAGCAACTGGTGCCCTATCTCCAACGGCGGTGTCGGGTGGAAGTGGTCAATACCTTTGTGCCGGATCTCGCGCCGCTGTTTAACCGCAGTAAAATTTATCTCTATGACTCGGCGGAATATTGGCTCAATAATGCCGTCAGTGAAGGATTTGGCCTGCCCCCCCTCGAGGCGATCGCCTGTGGTTGCCAACTCTTTACCAGCGTGAATGGGGCCCTGGCGGACTACCTCGATCCCGGTTTTAATTGCCAGAAAATCAGTACCTACTGTGTGGAATACGATGGCGATCGCCTTCTAGCCGCCCTAGAAAATCCCCCAAATTTTCTGGATCCTGAGGCCCTATTGTCAGAATATCGCGCCGAGAATATCCTGCCCCGCTTTAGCACCATTCTCCAGGAAGTGAATCGATTTTTTGATTACCAAAGCCAATACCCCGCAAATATTCAGCTCCAGCGGAAAAATCCCCTTTTAGTACGCCTAAAACTAGCCCTCCGTCAACAAATCGCCCAGTTTCGGGGCTAAACCATTTTTTTCTACCCAACCATCGGCCATGACCATCGCCAGAACCATTTGCCTCGGCTTCCTTGGGGCCATCATCTTCGGAACCCTACTGTTAATGTTGCCCTTTGCCACCGCCTCAGGGGATTGGAATAGTCCTTTAACGGCCTTGTTTACTGCCACCTCTGCGGTTTGTGTGACGGGGTTAGTTGTGGTGGATACCGGCACGGCTTTTTCCCATTTTGGCCAGGGGGTGATTCTCCTGCTCATCCAACTGGGGGGACTTGGTTACATGACCCTCTCGACATTTTTGATGCTGCTTCTGGGGCGACGCTTCGACTTGGCCCAAAAATTTGCCATTAAAGAGTCCTTCGACCAACCCTATAGCCAAGGCAGTCGGAATTTAATCCGCTCGATCATTGCGACGACTCTCCTGGGGGAACTGACGGGGATTATTCTCCTGTTCATACACTTTAGTCAGGATTTCAGTCCGGGCAAGGGGTTGTGGCTGGCGATTTTCCATAGTATTAGTGCCTGGAATAATGCAGGTTTTAGTCTGTTTGCCGACAGTCTCGTGGGCTATCAACATGCACTGTTATTGAATATTGCCATTTCGGGGTTGGTCATTTTTGGCGGCATTGGTTACGAGGCGATAATTGAAATGTATCTTTGGTTGCGCCACCGTTGGCTCCGAAAACGACGCCCTTTTACGTTTTCGCTCAATTTTTCGGTGGTGACGACGACGACCCTCTGGCTCCTGGGTTTAGGGACTGTGGCGTTTCTATTTGTGGAATGGGCAAATCCGGCAACCCTCGCTGGGATGGGCTGGGGGGAAAAGGCGATCGCCGCTTGGTTCCAATCGATGACGACCCGCACCGCCGGTTTTAACAGCATCGACATCGGCCAAATGACAACAGCAGGCCTATTTATCACCATGGGCTTAATGTTTATCGGTGCGAGTCCCAGTGGCACCGGGGGGGGGATTAAAACCACGACGATTAATATTCTCGCCAACTGTACCAAGTCCGTTCTCTATGGCCAAGACCGGGTGACCGTATTCAACCGCGAGATCGATCAAAGCATTGTCTTTAAGGCGATCGCCGTTGTCTTTGGTTCCGTGACGGTCATCACCATTAGCACCGCCATTATTTCGATTAGTAATCCTGACTTGGAGTTAATTGCGGTTTTATTTGAGGTGATTTCTGCCTTTGCCACCGTGGGTCTCTCAACGGGGATTACAGCGAGTCTTTCCCCCATCGGTCAAATGACCTTGATCCTAACAATGTACTGCGGCCGGGTAGGAGTTTTACTGCTGATGTCGGCCATTGTGGGGGAAGTGGCACCCCGACGAATCAGCTACCCCGAAGAAAATCTCCTTGTGGGATAATGCCCCACAGGATCTGCCATGGGTTTTAGAGTAGGAACAAACGGTGAATTTACGTAATTGGAATTTTCTCTTTCAAAATTTTCGGCGGGAAGAAAGTCGTCAGTTCGCGGTCATTGGCCTCGGACGATTCGGGCGGGCAGTCTGCACCAAACTACACAATATGGGTTATGAAGTCCTGGGCACCGACGTTAATCCGAAACTTGTGGCCCAAGTCACTTCAGAAAAAATTGTCTCCCACGCAATGCAGTTGGATTCAACGGAGGTAACAGCCCTGCGCCAGGCGGGTATTTTTGAGTTTGACACCGTGATTGTGGCGATCGGCAATTATCTCCAGGAAAGTATTGTCACCACCCTCAATGTTAAGGAAGGGGGAGTGCCCCATGTAATTGCCAAGGCTTCTTCGGAAGTCCATGGAAAATTGCTCCAGCGGGTGGGGGCTGATCGCATTGTCTACCCAGAAGCAGAAGCCGGTGCGGCCCTGGCGATGACCCTCACAAAACCTTCGATCCTCGACCGCTTTGACATTGACCCAGAACACAGCATTGTTGAGATTAAGACCCCCGAGGAGTTCCACGGTAAAACCATCGCTGAACTGTCCCTCCGGGCAAACTATGGTGTGAATGTGCTGGCGGTGGGCAATGAGGAACATTTTGAAATCAATCCTGGCCCAGAACACCGCTTGGATAAGAGTTTGATGATGATGGTAATCGGTACCAATGAGGCAATTCACCGTTTACCGTTATCTTGAGTATTTGCGACGATGACCAAACCTTATCAACAAATTCCCATTCAAGCGATCGCCGATCCCCTGGTGCCGATTCCTGAGGGGTTATTTTCCCTAGTGACGCCTCACCCCTATATAGCTGCTGGTGCTGACTATGGGGGGCGATCGCCTTATTTTCTCCGTCGCCAGGTTTTAGAACGCCTCATCCAAGCCCAGGAGTTTCTCCAAGCATCCCGCCCGGACGTCCGTTTTCAGATTTTTGATGCCTATCGCCCCATTCCCGTCCAGCAATTTATGGTGGATTACACCTTTGCCCAAATTAAAGGCGATCGCCCCCTGACCCCCCCAGAAACCGCAGCGATTTGGGAGCAGGTTTTTCAGTTTTGGGCTGTACCCAGTGAAAATCCGGCTACCCCACCGCCCCACAGTACCGGTGCCGCTGTGGATTTACAGTTAGTGACGAGGGCTGATGAACCTTTACCGATGGGGGGCGAAATCGATGACATTGGCGATCGCTCCTACCCAAATTTCTACGCTAATGGGACGGATGCCACGGCACAGCGATACCACCAAAACCGGCAATTACTCCGGCAAGTGATGGAACGGGCTGGGTTTGTGATTCATCCCAATGAATGGTGGCATTTTTCCTACGGAGATCAGCTCTGGGCCTGGCAAACCCAAAAGGCGATCGCCCACTACGGTAGAATCTAGGACAAATTTTTTTGGTAAATCATGGTGCGTAAACCCTGGCTAGAGGTTCCCCTCGCAATCTTTTCCTTTGGTTTTTACAAGGTTAATAAATTCGTCATTGGTAATCTTTATACCCTGTATTTGGGCGTTAACAAAAGAAACGCGAAAGAGTGGCGAATCATTGGAGAAACATCCCTCAAAAAATTCCTCAGTTTACCCGTTTTGATGACCAAAGCGCCCCGGTGGAATACCCACGCAATTATTGGCACCCTCGGCCCCCTATCCGTCGATAAAGAACTCACCATTGACCTGGAAATGATTCGTCAATCTACGGAATCCTGGGTCGGTTGCATTTATGATTTTCCGGGGTATCGCACGATGTTGAATTTTACGCAACTGACAGATAACCCCAATCAAAAAGATCTGAATATTCCCCTCCCTCAGGGAAAATATACCGTCGGTTTGCGTTACTATCAGCCCAAGGAAAATCCCCAATTTCCCACCGTCAAAACTGACCTTGATTTAACCGTTACCCCCCTCAACGTTTCGCCTCAGAATAACGATTTTTATCAAATCCTTGCCCAGAAAACAAACCTTTATTTCTATCTGCTCCATTACTATATTTTTACAGTTTTTAAATTTCGAAATATTCTACCAGCAGCCTTTGTGAAAGGTGAATTTCTCCCCGTCGGCGCCACCGATACCCAGTTTTTCTATGGGGCCCTAGAAGCCACGGAAAGCCTTGAAATCGTCATCAAAGAATCTTGGCAAACAGCCTTTGATTTTTATTTAACTTTTTATAATCGAGCCAGCTTTCCTCTACAGTGGCAAAAAGTCACTGGCAATACGCACTGCGATCCCCTAGGGGAAAAAGGCTACTATCTCATTCGGATGCGACCCCGTACCTTAGAGGCTGAAGCTCAATTACCAGTCATTTCGGGGGCAGAGATTTCAGTGAATTCCCATCAGAAACAGCTTTTAATTCAATAATTCGATCACTATAAATAGCCATGTTCCTGGAGGAAATCGAGGCCAATGTCCGGCGTTTTTTGTTCCTGCTGATAGCTGACGAACCGTTGGACGTATTTAGCGAGGATATCTCCTTCGAGGTTCACCCAACTGCCTGGCTTGAGATAGGCTAGGTTCGTCTCGGCGTAGGTATGGGGAATCACGGCCACCTTAAACCACCGTCCCAGGCGATCGCATTCTGCCACTGTCAAACTAATACCATTGACTGCGATACTCCCCTTGGAAACGAGACAGGGGGCAATATTTTGGTTCCAAGTCTGCTGATAGTCTTTTACGCTGGTAAACCACAACTCCCAAGCCTGGGCCGTTTCAAGAACTTTATCGAGGCTGCCGATACTGTCCACATGGCCGGAGACGAAATGACCGCCGATCTTGCTCCCCACCCGCAGAGAGGTTTCAATATTGACCCAACTGGAACGGGAGACGGCATCGCCAAGGATCGTGCGTTTGAGGGTTTCCGGGGAGGCCGTGGCAATGAATCCCTGCTCTAAAATCGTTTCCACCGTCAGACAAACCCCATCCACCGCCACACTGTCCCCAAGGGCGAGATCTGTCATCACCTGGGTGACTCCCTGACCCTGTATGTCTATGGCAAAACGATCGCCACCGAGGGCTTTAACGGTACCAAGGGCTTGAATCAATCCAGTAAACACAGCGGCGTTATGATAGTGGGTAAAAGAAGTCTTTTGATTGTACCGAGAATCAACGGAAAATCCGGCCCAAACTGTCCCAGGCGATTTCTAAACGGTAGGATACTAATTAAAGCATTCCGCTCACCGCGCCCTTCCTGTCCCTACCCCGAGGCCCAAATCCATGATTGAAATGCACGTTGCTGGTATTGCCCTGGATGCCATTACCCGGAGCCCAATCATTCTCCTGAAGGATGCCTCGGAACGACGTGCCCTCCCCATCTACATCGCTCAGGATCAAGCCCGCTCGATCATGAATGTCCTGGAAAATAAAATCCCCCCCCGCCCCCTCACCCATGATTTGATGGCAAATCTATTGGGAGTGTGGGATGTGGCCGTTGAAAAGGTGATTATCCATGCCCTCGAAGACCACACCTTCTATGCGGTGCTTTGTACCCGTCAGGGGGGATTAACCGAGGAAATTGACTGTCGCCCCAGTGATGCGATCGCCATTGCCCTGCGCACCAATAGCCCCATTTGGGTCGTGGAGGAAGTAATTTCTGAGGCGTCGATTCCGGTGGATCGGGATGCGGATGAGGAGGAACGGCAAGCTTTTCGGGAATTTGTAGACAAAATTAGTCCCGAGGATTTAATTCGCCGTAGTCAATCGATGAACCCCGAGGAAGGCTAGAATTCGCCGATGCTTCCATGAGGATTTTTGTTTACAGTTACAGTGACCCCCTCCTAGATGAGGTGCCGGAACCGGAGGCTTGGGGAGTGGAAGTGGATCGAATTTATAGTGATTGGGGCCAGCGAAATGAATTAAACCAACTATTCCAAGATGTAGAAACCGCAGCCCCCGACTATCTTTTGCTGCACCGTCTGGATGAACTGGGGGAAAATTTAAGGGAAATTGGCGATCGCCTCCAGCAGCTCGAACATCTGGGAATCCAAGTCATTGCCACGGAGCAGGATTATCAGACCTCGAAATCTCTGGATCGCGCTGATCTCGGGCAACTGTTTCAAACCATCGGCGATCGCCTCCAACGGCAAAAAATTCAACGGGGCCACGCCAAAAATCGCCGCCAATGCCTACCACCTCCAGGGAAAGCCCCCTACGGGTATAAACGGGGTCAGGACCGGTATCTCATCGACCGCAGTACCGCCCCAGTGGTCAAAGATTTCTGTGAACATTTCCTGTTGTTTGGTTCCCTGCGTGGGGCCGTGCGCCATTTGGAACAACGCTTCGGGAAAAAAATCGCCGTTTCCACCGGGCGTAACTGGTTAACGAATCCCGTCTATCGCGGCCACCTCCACTACCGCGACGGCAAAACCATCCCCAAAACCCACGCCGCCATCCTCACCGCCGACGAAGCGGCCCAGATCGATCGCCTCCTCCGCCGCAACCGTACCCTTTCTCCCCGCAGTGCCAGTGCTCCCCGCTGTTTAGCAGGTTTAGTGCAATGTCAAACCTGTGGCAGCTTCCTCACAGTTTCCCGGGTAACCCAACGTTATAAACCCCAGGAATATCTCTATCTCCGCCCCCAGCACTGTCCCCAAGTGCCGAAATGCCGGGCGATCGCCTACGACAAAATCTTCCAAGCCACTGTGCAAAAAATTTGCCAGGATTTTCCCACCCTTGTCCAACGATACCAAGGCCCACCCCTAGAACAGATGCAGCGGCAGATCCGGCAGGAAATTCAGCAAAAGGAAACCCTGATTGCCTCCCTCCCCGCACTGATTGGCCAAGGCATTTTTGACCCCGACACCGCCGCCCAACGCCGTTACATTCTCCGCAGTGAAATTAGCCAACTCCAGACCCAACTGAACCAACTCCCCCCTAGCAACCTCAAGGCGATCGCCACAACCATTACCCTCGAACCCTTTTGGTATGGTCTTTCCGAAGCCGAGCGGCGCTTTTACCTGCGGGAATTTCTCGAACAAATCCAACTCCACCGGACTAGCCGCAACGATTGGCAAATCCAGCTAAAATTCATTTTTTCGACCAGTTTCCGATACACTGATGAATGATTTAACTAAACTCCTATTAGTACAACGATAATTGGCATGGAAATCGGGCAAAGAGTACAAGTCTACCGTTTGCGGGATCGCGTTGGTAAAGATCTCGCCGATAAACTCGGTAAAGTGGGCACCATCACAGACTTTCGCGTCACCGACGGCAGTGGCATCGGGGCGATCGTAACCTTCGACGATAGAACCGCCACTTGGTTTTTTGGGGATGAACTGCGTCCTGCCTCGTAGGACAAAACCCGCACCTTTTACCCATTGTGCAAAGTCACAATTGGATTATCCCGGCGTCTCCTTGGGGGACGTTTTTTAACGGCTTTGTTTTTGTCGCTTGACCCCAGAAACAAAAAAACAAATAAATCTTCCGTAATCCTCCTCCCAGGGTACTAGAGAAACTTTTTTGCGGCACAATGGTCATCAAAGACGATTGTTAAATACCCATACCCATTGCTGACCAGACCATGAAAAAATCAGTCCTCCTTGCCCTTGCCTGGGGCTTTAGTGTGGTTCTCCCAGGGATTATGCAGAGTCCCAGCCTCGCCCAAACCGCCCAAGATCTTGAGGGAAACTACCAACAAAGTGAAAGTTCTTCCCTGTATGGCAATACGGATGGCTTTAATCCCTACGATCTAATCCACATGATGCGCCTGGGTAATAAAGATTCAGAGCAGTTCCGCGAAAGCACTAACAGTAATATCAATGATGCTGCGGCTAACTACCGCACCCGTCTGCTGGAATATTGGCAGCAAAAAAGACAAGCGGAGACGACTGCGGTGGATGGCACCCCAGAAGAAAGTATGGTGATTACTCCGACGACAAGCTTGGAATAATTTCTTTTAAT
>JAYKIK010000061.1:0-7857 GCA_035284725.1 Synechococcus sp. | reverse complement strand
TCTAGTGGGAATGGGACTGGATGGAACTCAGTTGACCCCGAATGGCGCCTTCGGGAAACTGGGGATTGTGGACATTGATGTAAAAATCACTCGGATTGCTGAGAATCCGCTGGACGATGCCCATCTCACCGGTCGGGAATTTCCCTTCTTCTCCTTCAGTGAGGCAATCAGCGGCGTTGCCATCCTCTGGCCCAGCTAAAACGGCAACTACAAGGCCATTTTCGTCCATTGCTCCTTCATGGATGTGGGCAGCCATCCCGGAGCCAATGGGGACTAACTGAATGCCAGTGACGGTCATGGAATAGCAGAGGGTTGTAAGATCTCCATCAATGCCAAAAATATAGGCATGGCCCTCGCCGTTAGCGTCGCCGACAAACATTTCCATGTTGCCGTTTTCTGGGACTTCGGCGCTACCATCCATCATAGTGTGCAAAATAGTATTGGTATGGCCCGCAAGGGCAGTGGTGGGAGAGATGATCCCCATCCCCAGGGCGAAATATGCGCCAATTTGTCTTAAAAATTTGTTTGGGTTGTTCATGGACATTTCTAATCCTTAGAATTGAGAATATGGCTTAAAAAGAAACTAGTTCTCACTTTTTTCTGTTGTACAGCATTGCTTAAAATTAGGCCTGACTTTCAACAAAAAGCGCAGTTTTTCAGCATTTTGGCGCAGATGTTCTTCCGCAAAAACGCATTAAAACATTGGCATTCTTTAGGTTTAGATCAGTCTCAGTCATTCAAACTACGGCATGGATAAATATCATCTTGTAACGACCCCATTTCCCCCCCAGCAGATCGTCTGTTTAGGTTCAGGCGATCGCCGTTTGTATGGAGCCGTTATCCAGTACATCAAAACCCAGGGAACCTATTGGTTGCGGCCCCTCTGTTTGGTGACAACATCACCCCAGGGAAAACTCCCCATTTCCCTTCATTGCACTGCAGATATCATCATTTCAGCCCAGCAGGTGCGGGAAGCTTTTGACACGGAAATTCTCGATTTTTGGTCGTTTCTCTACGATGACTCAGGAGATTACCAAGAAAACAGCGCGGGACGTTGCCTCCTACAAAATTTCCTCCGGGAGTTAACCTGGCCTGAGAAGAAATCTGCCAGTTAAAAACCTGACCCAGGGAAATGTGGCAAAATCCTATTAGATTTTAGTCGGAATTAGTGAAATTCATGTGGTATTGGCGATCGCAACCGCTTCAGGGGCGCACGGGGTCAGACATCTTTACGCGGCTCTATGGTAAAGCAGAGATTGCCACCCTCCTCGAAAGTCCCTATCCAACGCCGAAGGATTATCCCCAACTCTCCCGTTATTCGATTTGTGCTGGGCTCCCGAGAAATCATCAGATCTTTACCCCTGCCCTCGGGGAAATTACCACCTGTTTACGACAGTTACTCCAAACAACCCCGGAAATACCAGAGGCGATCGCCCATCTGCCTTTTACCGGAGGTTACCTGGGTTGGTTAGGTTATGACTTTGCCTGGGAAATTGAAACCCTCCCCCAGAAAAATCCAGACCCTCTGCCCTTTCCGGTAGCCTATTGGTACCAGCCAGACTCTTTCGCGGTACTCGATCACGAAGCGCAGGTACTCTGGTTGGCTGCTGTTACCCCTGTAGATTTAGATCAGTTGGAAGTCCATTTAGAGGAGTCTCCCGATTCCACCTCTGCCCCAGAATCCCCGGAAAATTTCCCCCTAGAATTTACGAGCGATCGCCAAGCCTATACCGATGCCGTACGCCAGGCGAAACAACACATCCGAGTCGGGGATGTTTTCCAGACGAATCTTTCCCTCCGCTTCCACACCCGCACCCACCTCAGCAGTTGGGCAATTTACCAGCGTCTACATCAGATCAACCCTTCCCCTTTCGCCAGCTATTGGCGATCGCCCTGGGGGGATTTAATCAGTTGTTCCCCGGAACGTTTGATCCAAAAACAAGGACAATTTGCCCAGACTCGGCCCATTGGTGGCACTAGGCCCCGGGGTCATACCCCCGCAGAGGATCAAGCCCTGGGACAAGAACTATTGACCAATACCAAGGAACGGGCTGAACACACCATGTTGGTGGACTTGGAGCGCAATGATCTCGGCCGTGCCTGTACCTGGGGAAGTGTCAGGGTTGATGAACAATTTGTCCTAGAACGCTACAGCCATGTGATTCACCTTGTCAGCAATGTTAGGGGTGAACTCGCTCCCGACAAAGATGCCGTGGATCTGATCCGAGGGATGTTTCCGGGGGGGACGATTACTGGTTGTCCGAAGGTACGGTGCATGGAAATCATTGAAACCCTCGAACCTGTGCGGCGGAGCTTGTTTTATGGCTCCTGTGGTTACTTAGATCAGCGAGGCGACTTAGATCTCAATATCTTGATTCGCACCCTTTTGTATGTGCCAGCGAATAATGGGCCAGCGACGGTCTACGGGCAAGTAGGCGCAGGGATTGTCGCCGATAGCAATCTAGATCAGGAGTGGGCCGAATCTCTCCAAAAAGCCAAAGCCCAACTCCAAGCTCTTAATCGCTAGAAATTTTAAAAGCACCTCAGCCATTGCTCGGAAATTTGTGGGTTCTCTCAAAAAGGGAAAGAAATTCGTTATAACGGTCAGGACACCATTTGCACATCCCTGGAGAAAACATCATGGAACGTCGTCAATTTGTCGGTTTATTTGGTCTTGGTCTGTTAGCAAGTTCCCTCCCCACTGTTTTAGCCGCTTGTTCTGCCAATTCCGGTTCTTCCGCTGTGACCGAAGCAGAAAACACCGCCAGTGAAGCTGGGGCGATCGCCAAAGCAGAAGATGCCGCGAGCCTGATGGCGGACTTTACCGCAGTGGGCACCGTGGGCGAGCTCGATGCCAGTGGCGACTTGACGACTGAAATCAACGGGAAGAAAGTTTATGTGTTCCGGAATCCCAGTGATCAAAGCCTAGTTGCCCTTGATCCCACCTGTAACCACCGGGGTTGCCCAGTCAAGCTCGCAGACACAGACCTCGTGTGCAACTGTCATGGTTCCCGTTTTGCCCTAGACGGTAGTCTCACCCAAGGGCCTGCCACCGCCGGTTTACCCCTTTATGAGGTGCGCCAGGAAGGGGACAACATCCTGGTAAAGGTGGCCTAGGAATTTGCGCTAATATCTTTCATCCCATGGGCCTGCCATTTCTGGATTGGTCGGGCATTAGGGGGGTGATGTGCTCCATATTGGACGATCTGTTCATCGCTAAAGGTGAGCGGTCTTGTTAGAACTAGCCATTGCACCCCTTCACTACAGGGGGGAGTTGTGAGAGAACCAAGATAACGAAAGTAAGCATCCTGCCTAAAGAAGTTCCCTGGGGATAAATCTTGGGGTAAAAGCTCACGTAAATCTAGATAAATTACTGTCCCCTTCCTTTGTCTTGCCTTAGGCCAGCGCTGCAACAGGTGGCCAAAGCTAGCATTGTTCTCTCCCACCTCAACCATAACCCCTAAGACGACGACGCCTCCCTCCGCATCTTGGTGAACAAAGTGGATTTCCATGGCGTAGCGTTCTCCGCCGATTAAATGTTCACTGGGATAGTGAAAGTGGATTTGCCGGAGAGGATAGATCGCTTCTCCCACGTGTAAGTTATTGCCGGCAGCAGGTTTTATTTGTAGGGTTGTTCCTTGATCTTTAGCAATGCCAAAACCAGGCTGATAATCCCAACGGATTGTCTCTAACGGCTTCTTTGGTTTCTGCTGTTCCGGGATTAAATCCACAGGGGACTGATGCTGACCGACGGCGCATTGCGCAAATCTCGGATCTAGATTTCCCCACAGGGAAGGCCCCCGATCGCCATAATTCCAAGTGGTGCTTCGAGGTTGCCCTAGATTTTCCTGGCCTCCGTATCGCCCTAGGTTAAAAACACAAAAGATACAAATCCCCAAGGTAAAGATAACCCAGGCGATCGCCAAAGCTTTTTTCCCCATCATGCCGCGCCTATACACCAATAAAAAAGAGCCATGGAAACCATGACCCTAAAGAAAGGAGTCTTAAATATTCTCTGAAAAGTTTTACGTTGTCTTGAAGAACTTCGTTTTCCTTGTGCGGTGCATTTAGAATCGATGTCAGATTTTTCAAATCTTCACTGAAGGTCAACACCGCAATTTTTTGAGGCTCACCAACCCTTGCCGCAAAGATATGACGCAGCCCAAGGATGTGTCTCTATACCGTTATTCTTAGCCTTCGTTAATCTGCTTCAGGTGAATGTGCTTGTAGCCGATTTTGATTTCGAACTCATCACCAGGCTTAAGATTCATTTGATTGGTGTAGGTGGAACCAATGACAATTTGACCATTCTTATGGACGCTGACGCGGTAGGTAGGTTCCCGACCACGACCATCTTGACTACCACCAGGATCTAAAGGAAGTCCTTTTGCTTCCAAAACCGCATCATAAAAACCTGTCAGGTTGACACGGGTAGAACCGTTTTTTGTACTGCTATATCCACAAAGCTTTGCTGTTTCTCGCCGCGGCAAATGGGATAATTCCTTTACTTTACTCAGCAGAGCCTTTCCTTTTAAAGGAGTTGTTGGGATGTCACTCATATTTCTAAAACGCTTGTTTTTGAGTCTAATTTTTTGTCGGCAATAAACTTTACCACATTTGTAAATATAACTGCAAAATTTCTCTTTTGTGCGGTTTGTTTAAAAAGTTTTTTTAAAAGGTGATGGTATTTTTCTGGGTTTTCTCAGGGGGCACGGTTATTTGTTAACTTTGTCGACAATAGCAGCGGCCTCTCTGGTTCTCCTTTAGACTAGGGAAAAAGAAAAAATTGTGGCAAAACAAGGGCTTAATTATGGACATTGCCTTACGAATTTTGCGCCAGCAGCATCGCAATGCAACACCAGAATTTGTCACTTACCAGCTTTCTGTACCGGACAGCACAACAATTTTGGATTGTTTAAATCAAATCAAATGGCAGCGGGACGGCAGTTTAGCGTTTCGTAAGAATTGTCGTAATACCATCTGTGGTAGTTGTGCGATGGAAATTAATGGCCGGGCGGCGTTGGCCTGTAAAGAAAGTGTTGGTCAAGAAATTCTGCGCCTTCAATCTACAGGGGAGGGTCGTGATGAGGTGCCCCTGTTGACCCTTAAACCCCTAAAAAATTTGCTGGTCATTAAGGATCTGGTGGTGGATATGGCTCCTTTTTGGCAGCAACTGGAGAAAATTGAACCCTATGTCCAAAGGCGATCGCCCCAAGTACCAGAACGGGAATTTCGCCAATCACCCCAGGAACGGGAAGCCCTGAACGAAGCGGGGAACTGTGTTCTCTGCGCTGCCTGCTATAGCGAATGTAATGCGGTTACGGTCAACCCTGAATTTTTCGGTCCCCATGCCCTCGCCAAAGGGGAAAGACTCCTCCTTGACTCCCGGGATGATACAACTCAAAATCGTCTGGAACAATACCATCAAACCGACGCTGGAGTCTGGGCCTGTACCCGTTGCTACCAGTGCAATTATGTTTGTCCTCAGGAGGTTGCCCCCCTCGATCGGATTACCCAGATTAAAAGCACATTACTGCACCGGAAAGATCCCCAGGACAGTCGCCCGGTGCGTCACCGTAAAACTCTCCTACAGTTGGTTCAGGAAGGGGGCTGGATCGATGAGCGGCGTTTTGCTCTGATGGTGATTGGCCTCCAAAGTATGGGGGAGATTTTTCCGTTGGGGTGGCGGATGCTGTGGCATGGAAAATTCCCTGGAGATTTTGCCCCTTCCGAGGGGACAGCCACTGTAGCAGACTTGATGGCTCGGGCGATCGCCACGGGTCAGGGATGTCCAGATCATCCAGTAAGATAGGAAAGAGTAGATGAAATCGATTTTCTAAACTTTATAAAAGCTAAAAAAATTTTTATGGCAGCACAGGTAACCACTTCAACAGATAAAGTTTTGCGACAGCCAATCCTCGGCTCCCGTCGTTTCAGCAATATGCTTTGGGCTAGCGTTTCTGCCATCGGTGGGATCGGCTTTTTACTAGCGGGTCTTTCGAGCTATTTCCACACCAACTTTCTCTTAGTCAGTGACCCTAGCGGCATTCAATTCATCCCCCAGGGGGCGGCCCTCACCTTTTATGGGGTTGCAGGGACATTGCTGTCAGCCTATCTCTGGTTTGTGTTTTTCTTGGATGTGGGCGGTGGTTACAACGAATTTAACAAAGAAACGGGCAAGGTTACGATCTTCCGCTATGGTTTTGTCGGCAAAAACCGCATTATTAATTTTCAATATCCCCTGAAGGATATTTTGTCGGTGCGTGCCGAGATTAAAGAAGGTCTCAATCCCCGACGGGTGTTATACCTCCGGGTAAAAAATCGTGGTGATATTCCCCTGAATCGCGTGGGAGAACCAATTCCCCTGGCAGAACTGGAAAATCAGGGGGCAGAGTTGGCCCGTTTCCTCACAATTCCCTTAGAAGGTCTCTAGTACCCCCCTCTCACAAGGAAAACAGTGGGCGATCGCCCTGGGGGTTACCTATAATCTTCAAATGGTTTTACTGCAGCAAAAATTACAACCCCTACCTATGGAAAGACCCTGGCAATTTCTGTGTTTGGCATTACTGGTAAGTACCTTGAGTTTGACGGGTTGTGCCTCTACGCCCTCGTCGGATTCATCGACCACTGCAGGTAATCCAGTGACTGCCACAGCCGCCCCTTCTGCCGATAATTACAAACCCCGTTTAAAGTGCCCGACCCCCTCGGAAGCGGAGACCGACCCTGCGGCAAGTTGTAAAGCGGTGGTGGAGATGGTTTTTCAGAGCCAATCGGAGGCTGTCAATGGCAAAACAATTCGCATTGAACTGAATGGTGCTGATGCGCCGGTCACGGCGGGAAATTTCGTCGATCTCGTGAGCCGGGGAGTCTATGATGGGACGGCGTTCCACCGGGTGATTCGTACCCCCGAACCCTTTGTTGTCCAGGGTGGTGACCCCCTCAGTAAGGATCCAAAGGTGCCTATCAATGCCCTCGGTCGGGGTGGTTTTACGGATCCAGACACAGGAATTCGGCGGGATGTCCCCCTCGAAATCAAGCTGAAAGGGGAAGAACAACCCATCTATGGCCAAGCGGAACTAGACCCTACGAAGGTTGTGCTTAAACATAGCAAAGGGGCGATCGCTATGGCCCGCTCCCAACTTCCAAATTCAGCCTCATCTCAGTTTTATTTTTCCTTGGCCCCCAATGATTTTCTCAACGGGAATTATGCGGTGTTTGGTCAGGTGACTGAAGGTATTGACGTCCTCGATAAGATCGAAACGGGCGATCGCATCCAATCGGCCCGGGTCATTGAAGGGGAAGAACTCTTGGTGAAATAGGACTAAGTTTCAAAATCTATCGTCCGATGTTGGCCCCAATTGTTCGTTAAAAATCCCAACGGAATTACGGTGATCCAAGCGCTATTGGGTCACTTTCTTTTTGAATAACCACAGGTGATCGCCCCCACCTCCCCCAGGAAAAGACGATAAACTGTTGGGCAGAGGTTTTCTTTGTCCCGCCGCTATCTATGAACGATTTCCGCACGACTTTCTGTCCCGTCCCCGAGGAACAACAACCCCTCAATGAATACGACCAACTGAAGGAATCTTGGTTTTTTAGTTGGGGCAGTATAGAGATGATCACTTACATCCGCAAAATTGTCTGGGTATGGTTTTGGGCAACGTTAATTTTTACCCCCATTGCCTGGGCGAGTTTCCCTTTCGATCGCTATCCGATTAAGTTAGTTTTAAGTGCGAATTTGGGGGGAATGTTCCTTCTGAGTTTGATTTTGGTTCGGCTTTATCTAGGTTGGCGTTACATCCGCGATCGCCTCCAAACGGAAAACCTCACCTATGAAGAATCTGGCTGGTATGACGG
>JAYKIK010000060.1:0-79704 GCA_035284725.1 Synechococcus sp. | reverse complement strand
CGCACCGCTTCGGCGAGGTTTTCGGGTTCGGCGGGGTCTAAACCCCGGGGTGTTTTATCAAAATCAATGTCGCAGTAGGGGCAGGCACGGGTACAGGCGGGCCCCATGATCAAAAAGGTAGCGGTGCCGGCATTAAAGCATTCGCCGATATTTGGGCAGGAAGCTTCTTCGCAGACGGTATTGAGGCTGAGATCCCGCAAGATTTCTTTAACGCTGCCGACCCGTTGCCATTGGGGGGCTTTGACTCTGAGCCAATCTGGTTTTACCGCCACGGCGATCGCTCCTTACTTGCTAAAAATTTTTGAGTTAACGCATAAGTTTTTATCGTAGCAAGGTTTACCTGTGTTAGTATAGGTTCTGTTTTTCGGGATGTAGCGCAGCTTGGTAGCGCACCTCGTTCGGGACGAGGGGGTCGTAGGTTCAAATCCTATCATCCCGATTTTTAAAGGAATTCAAAGCCCAAGGGGGGCATTAACCTTTGCAGTTGAGACTGTAGCGGGTATCAACGCCGGTGGTAGCATTGGTTCCGGAAGCCCGTTTACAGAGTTCAGACAGTTGGTAGCGATCGAGGAGGGCCCCGGAAAAGTCCGCGCCGTCAATGGTGGCATTGGCAAAATTTGTCCCTGGGGCAACGGCATCGATAAAGAGGGTATTGGTGAGGTTGGCCCCTTCCATGTTGACTTGATCCATAAAGGCTTCGGATAGGTTAGCACCACTGAGATCGGCTTCCATAAATTTTCCTTCAGTGAGGATCGCCCGACTCAGATCACTATCGGTAAAGTTACTGCCTCGCACATCGGCCCGGGCAAAGCTGGCGGCCTGGAGATCCTGGTGGGAAAAGTCGTGATTGGGCAGTTCGGAATAGGTGTAGTTGAGTTTGCTGTCGGCGATCGCCTCTGGGGTAAGGCAAGTGATCATGGTGATCGCCACGAGAAAAATCATGAGCACAGAACGAAGCAGTAGAGCAGGATTAAAAGTCATAGGACAAAAGATTCAGCAGCTGGGACATCTTTCTCTAGGATACAGTTCTCCCCAAGCCTTGCCATATGCTAGGGGGCACCATTTCGCTTGCTAGATTTGCATCGCGGCCAAGGTTTCGTAAGCAAAGTTACCAAAATCCCTGGGTGACTATGGCACAACTAAGCCATTCATTTTTTAACCCCGACATAAACGTTGGTTTACCAAACAAAAATCAACGGTTCGGATGTGAGGACGACAAACAAACTATGGTTTCTTTGAGAAATGTATCCCTAGCAGCAACTGCTTTTTTGACGGTGGCCAACCAGGCGATCGCCCAAGATAACCAAGCGATCCTGGAGCAGGTCAACCAATACAGTACCGATAAGGCGATCGCCCAGGTGAATAATGTTTTCCAGCTCAGTGATGTGTCCCCTTCCGATTGGGCCTTCGATGCGCTGCGGAACCTGGTTGAAAAATACAACTGTATCGTGGGTTATCCCGATGGCACTTTCCGGGGATCACGCCCCCTAAGTCGCTATGAATTTGCCGCTGGTTTGAATGCCTGCTTACAGCAAATCGAACGAATGATCGCCACAGGAAATCCCGAAGTAACAGCGGAGGACCTCGCCGCCCTCCGTCGTCTGGTCAACGAATTTGAAGCAGAACTCGCCACCCTTGGGGCCAGAGTAGAGGATCTAGAAGGTCGCGTCGAATTTCTGGAAAATCATCAATTCTCTACGACCACAAAACTGGTTGGGGAAGTTTCCTTCAACGTATCCGATGCCTTTGGTGAAGATGTCGATGCCCAAACGGTCTTTCAAAATAAAGTCCGCCTGACCCTAGTCACCAGCTTTACCGGTAAAGACAGACTATTCACCCGCCTAACCGCAGGTAATTCCGGCAATTCCTTCATCGATGAGTACGGTATTACTCCCTTAACCCAAGAAGGCCGCTTTTCCTATGACGGAGAAACGGGGAATGACATTACTATCGATCGCCTCCACTATGTCTTCCCCCTCGGTAGCAAAACAACTGTTACCGCCATGGCCAGCCTGGGTGGCCACCACTTCTATGCCGACACCTTTAATACTGGTCTTGAAGCAGGCGGCGGTTCTAATGGAGCGCTATCCCGTTTTGGTGAGCGTAATCCCATCTACCGTTTGGGCTTAGGTGGTGGTAGCACTGGCATCGGGGTCAAACATGATTTCAGTGATGTTTTCCAAATCTCTGCCGGTTACCTGGCGAAAAATGGCAGTAATCCCGCCGAGGAAAATGGTCTTTTTGATGGCAGCTATTCCGCCATGGCGCAGCTTGTCGTCAAACCCAGTGACAAGTTCAAGTTTGGTGTGAACTACATCCGGGGATACGATACTGCAGCAGGTACATTTTTGTATGGCGGCACGGGTACTGGGTTCGCAAACCGTTTAAATAATGTTCCTACTCCTGATGGCATTGAAAGCAATTCCTTTGGTTTCCAAACGCAGTGGGATGTCAGCGATAAAGTCAGTCTTCGGGGCTGGGTTGGTTACACTGACGCTAATGTGGTTGGAACTGATACAGAAGCGGAGATTTGGACTTGGGCAGGTATTTTGGCATTCCCGAACCTTGGCAAACCCGGCAATATGGGGGCAATTATTGTCGGATCTGAACCCTATGCCACGGCTATCAAACAGGATGGTCGCACTATCCAAGGATTTACCGATGATATGCCTCTGCACATCGAGGGTTTGTACAAATATCAACTCACGAAGAATATTTCCATCACCCCTGGTGTGATCTGGTTAATCAACCCGAACCAGAATGAAAATAATTCCGACATTGTGATTGGTACTGTCCGCACCACCTTTACTTTCTAGGAAATCAAGGGGCCATTGAAATTTCCTTGCTGAAAGTGCTGAAAAAAGATGCGATCGCCCTGGGATATCCCGGGGTTTTTTATTGTCTAGGCACCTCCGGAGGGGGTTGCTTTATTGCCACTGAGCAAAGACTGTAGACCGAGGATAAATAAACCCACCGCAATCAGACCAAAGACCCCCGTCGCCATGGTGAACAAACCCATAATCAAAGTGCGTACCGTAATGCCGATCTGAATTGCGAGGCCGTTGCCAGTGGGAGGCTTACTTGCAAAACCGGCGATCACCTTACTGGTAAGGAGATAGGCTGCAAGGGACATCGAACCCGCCACCGCCGTACCATACCAACAACGCAGGGGACTAGGCAGGGCGTCATCGTCAGGTTTGAGTTCGGGGGTGTCTTCACTCATGGTGATTGAATCTTTTTGGGAATTGGGCATGGTTGATATTGTAAGGCCTTGGGGTTTTGTCGTAGAACTATCCCACAGACGAACAAATCGCATTGCCTACTTTTGTGATGCAGTCTGTGGTTCAAGGGAAAATGACTGTCCTAGGATGGAAAAGGCTCGAGTTGTGAGCGTAAATCTTGTGAGCAGGTGATACCAATGAAGGTGAGATTAATCAGTACGGGGAATGGCGTGAAATTAATTATTTTCCTGTTACTTGCGTTTGTGGCGGTGGGTGACTTATTTCTGCCAGAACCGTTGAAGGGAGCTAGTAAAGAGGTCAAAGAAACGGTAAATAGTATTGTGCTGAGTATTTTGCCAAAGGAAGGCTTTAAAGACCCCAATGAACGGACGGAAAAAGCGGTGGAGGAGGTTGAACAGGGAGCCGGGAGCAAATAAGCTTTAGGGCTTACCTAGACTATTGCAACTGTAATCTCTTACTTTTGGTGCAGGATGAGACGATTACCGACGGGGTCGTAAGCATAACATTCTCGGCCATGGGAAGCTTGGGTGATATCCGGCTGAACAGTGCCCCCGAGAGTTTGAATCGTGGCGATCGCCTTTTCGAGGTTTTCTACTTCTAGGCACAGACTCAAGGCACCGGCGGCAGGGGCAAACTCTGTTCGGTGTTGGGGACTGGGTTGAAAAATTCCTAGTTTTAGACCATCGCTCTGGAATTCAGCATAGTGATTCTTGCTGTACGTAGTCGGCTCACAGGACAAAAGGGCTTGGTAAAAGTTCACCACTTCGAGCCAGGGATCAGCGGCGATCGCCACAAAGATTTCCGTAAAACGCATCATGGTTTACTGTACGGGGATAATTTGGGCATTCAAACCAATTTCACCCAGGCGCATTTGTAAATCCTGGGCTTCAAATTCCTGGGCAAAAGCGCCAGCTTGCATCATACGGCGATCGCCCACCCAAGTGTGAAAGGCGTCGGGAATGATTTCCTTGAGACGGTCTTTTTGTTCGGGGGTCTGGGCATCAACGACCACGCGGTAACGAAGGCCGAGGCTTTGGGCGAGGGAAGTACTGTTGGGTGGTGGCGGCAGTTGCTGGCTAGATTCTGTGAGGCTGACCATACCGGTATTGCTGGAGGTATAGGTGGGAATCGACCTTTGGGGCACCGGTAAAACATTAGCATTGGCCGATGAGGTGATCAGAGTCGGGGCGGTGGGAACGGTAATTGCTTGGGTCGGGACAGCGGTGGTGGCCACAAGAGTTTCGGTGGGTCGACTAGGGGGTTCTTGGTAGGGGGGGACAAAAATTTGCACAGTTTCAGCCCCGGTAAAGGATTTATCTGCAACTTTATTATTGGTTTGGCTGCCCGAGACCGTCGGGACAAATGCCCGCTGGGGCGCTGCCGCAATGAGCTGATCCGCAGGTTGGTCATTCATCAAGTAAACATGGCCAAGCACCTTATCTTCATAGGTACGCTTCGCCATACGCCATCCAGGATTGAGTTGGATTTTGAGCATTCCTGCCGCTAAACCACCCGTTGTCCCCACCTCCAGGGGCGATCGCCAAGGATTTTCCACATCAAAGGCCTTTAAAACCACAGTTCCCTGTTCTTTCACCAGACGAAGACTATAGCGCCAAGCCATGTCCTGATTACCCAGACGGAGGGAATAGCCGTTGGAATCGGTGCTGCGACCACAAATCCCCGTAAAGTCAAATTGCAACAGGAGTGGATCAATGACCGTCGGGAAATTTCCCTGTTCTTGCCAACAGTCGCGGTTTTGGTTGAGTTGTTCAAGGATCACGAGGTTATATGCCTCGCCACCGGAGAGGGGAACGGCGATCGCCACCACCACCCCAGGGGTTAAATCCTTGGCGCCAAACAGAGTGCCATTGGCCTGGGCTACTGTTGATGTCAAACCAATAGACCCCAGGGTGGCCACGGTTAACCCCAAAGTCGTTAGACCGGCGCGCATAGTCATCATCCTCATCACCAAAAAACAAACAGCTTTTCCAAAGTTTTACTCAACAAAAACCTTAGAATTGCCAGCATTTTAGCACCGGATTTTTGCCTCTCCTATCCCCTCTTTAGGGAACCGTCAACAAAAATTTATAGTTTTCTCCTCGATCAAAATCGCCTCCTAGAAGGGAAGAATCGTTTGCACTAACTTACGGATGCGGAGCAGGAAAATGGTGTGCTGGACATCCGCGTTGACGGTGGGAGGCAGATTTCGTTCCCCCTGTTCCTGTTGAATTTCGGCATACTCAGTCGCTGTAACCGGTTTCCCATCAATGGGCGATCGCCCTTCGGTAATAATTTCTGTGCGTAGGACTTCCTCGGGCAAATCTTCCGGGGGGGGCAAAGCGATCGCCGGAGCGCTCACAAAGATGATGAGGGAAAAGATTGGAAAGCGCATTGTTTTAGGACTAAGGCTATTTTTTTGCTTCCACTGTAGCGAATTTCCCGTTTTTACCCATGAAAAAATGGGGTTGTCCTAGGACATTTCCCCACCTTTGTTTGTTGTGTTGGATCACACTGGCCCGATGGGCAGCTTGAAATTTTTTATTCGAAATCTTTTCTACCGGGGTTCCGGGTGGGGTCACTGGATAGAAAACCAAAGATAAACAGAGATACGAAGAAAATGACTGTGATGTAAACAGCAATCTTAAGGGTAAGCATATTTATAGGTCTCCTGTGGACACAAAACCAACGGATACAATTGGTTTTATGAGGATAGTTTAATTAACGTAACATATCATACGATGCGACACCCCCTTAATCCTAGAATTTTTGCGCTGCTTAAGGTGCTCATTTTGATGCTTTGGAGCCTCTGTTTCTGGGGATCAGGTAACCTGGGGGCGATCGCCACGGAACTTAAAGGCAGTATTGATTTCCATGTCCACTCGGCACCGGATGTCACCGCCCGCCTGTATGACGATTTGACCCTTGTTAAAAAAGCAGCCCAGGCCGGCATGGCGGCCATTGTTTTAAAAAATCACGTCACCCCAACGGCGGATCGCGCGGTCCTCGCCCATGGGGTCGTACCAGACATTGAAGTCTATGGCGGCGTGGTCCTCAATGAAACGGTGGGAGGATTAAACATTAAGGCCATTGAAACCATGGAACGTCTGGGGGAAGGCCGAGGGAGAGTGGTTTGGTTACCGACTATTGATGCGGCCCACCATCGTCAGACTTTAAAGCATACTTTCGGAGGGTTACGGGTGGCACGCTATGGTCACTTGGTGCCAGAAATGCCAGAAATTTTGCAGTATATCGCCGCCCATAAGCTTGTTTTAGGAACGGGTCACATTTCCCCAGCAGAAATTCTCACCGTTGTCCCCGCCGCAAAACAGTTCGGGGTTAAGAAAATCCTCGTTACCCACGCCATGGCCACCGTACCAGGGTTAAACCTTGAACAAATGCAGGCGATCGCCAACCAAGGGGCCTTTTTAGAACTGACCTATGTCAATACTTTAATGGGGGAAAATGCCACGGAAGCAGACCACCAAGCCTGGGATGAAGTGAGTATTGCAGCCATGGTCGAAGCGATTCAAACCATTGGCCCGGAACATTTTGTCCTGAGTACTGATTTGGGACGTGCCCTTGATCCATCCCCCATTGAGGGTTATCAGCGTTTTCTTGATGAACTTGCCGCCGCTGGCATTACAGAATCTGAGCTGGATCTGATGCGCCACAGCAACCCCGAAAAACTTCTACAATAAAAGCCACTTTTAGCGAAGCACAAACGGCAGATAATGATTTGGCAAGAATCTGGTGGCAGTTGGATCCTCATTCCCGTCCAACCGGTGGGGGTGATTCACTTCCTGGGGGGAGCATTTGTGGGTACTGCGCCCCAACTCACCTATAAATGGCTCTTGGAACAACTGGCCGCCGAAGGTTACGCGATCATCACCACGCCCTTTGTGAATGGGTTTGACCATTTGGCGATCGCCCGTCAAGTGCTCAATCGCTTTGAAAATATCCTGGAACGTCTGCAGAACTCTAATCAATTGGGTTACCGTTACTTGCCGGTCTATGGGGTGGGCCACAGCATGGGCTGCAAAATTCACCTGCTCATCGGTAGTTTATTTAACGTCCAGCGGGCGGGCAATATCCTCCTGTCCTACAACAATTTTCCGGTGAAAAAATCCATTCCCTTTTTTGACCAGTTCGACCCCAATAACACCATTAATTTTGAATTCACCCCTTCCCCCACGGAAACCACCGAAATCATCCAGACTAGTTACCAAATTCGTCGGAACCTGTTGATCCAATTCAATAACGATACCCTCGACCAGACAGCAGATCTCACCCCCATTTTGCTGGAGCGTTTTCCGGCGATGGTGGCCGCCCGTACCCTCACAGGGAATCACCTCACTCCCCTGGGTCAGGATCTTGACTGGCAGTTTGTCGAAGGCTTTTCTCCCCTGGATACCCTAGGACAATGGTTGAAACAGGGCTTGTCGAAGGATTTACAAAATTTAAAACTGGAAATGTGCCGTTGGCTCAAACCCTCTGATTTCCCCCTCGTGGGGCCCCAGGGTTAATAGTACTCAAGGGCGCAAATTCTATAGCAAGGCAGAAGTCACTGACAAAATTAACACGATAGACTAGGAAAAATCTTTTCTGCCCATTGGTCGCGGCACAGGATTTTCAGTGGTTACATGCTCATCGGATTTTTGGCAGTATTGTCAGCGGCGGCGGCAGCAGGAATGCGTATTGGTTTACCCTTGCTGATTATTTTGTTGCTCTATAGCAATGAACTAGTCACGAATTTACCAGTGATTGGTTGGTTGCCGACTCGGGTACTGATCGCTATTTTTACCATGTGGGCGGTGTTTGAACTGTTCGGTTCTAAGAAGCTTTTAGGCCAAAGGGTTCTCCAGGTGATCGCCCTGTTGTTTAGCCCCATCGTTGGTGGGATTCTCAGCTTAACGGTGGCCCAGGTGATTCGGTTTGAATTTCAGCCCCTCTGGGTGGTGGGCCTACTGGGGGGCCTGATTGCTTTTGTGATTAAATTGACGCTGACGGGCTGGTTTTTTCGGCTACGGGGGTTGCCCCTATGGTGGTCGTTTACCGAAGATTTACTCTGCGTGGTGCTGGTGCTGTTTGCCTTCCAGTCACCGGAACAGGGGGGAATTATCGCGATGATCCTGCTGTGGTTGGCGGTGCGCAGTTCGACGGAATGGAAGCGTTATTATGAAGAAAATCAAGTCGCCCAAAGGGACGGCTCTGGCCCCGATTAACTACGGCTGAAATTGTTATGATGGGTGGGCAAAAATTGTGTTGTCGCCATGATCTCCGTCGACCAGGCCCAGAAGATTATCCTTGAGGCGATCGCCCCCTTAACAGACACCGAAATCAGCACCATAGAAACTGGTTTAGGGCGGATTTTAGCGACCCCTGTCACTGGGAATTTAGATATTCCCCATTGGGATAACTCGGCCATGGATGGCTACGCAGTCCGGTTTGCGGATTTGCAAGCGGATCCTGTGGAATTAGACGTTATCGAAACGATTCCCGCTGGCCAAGCCCCAAAAAAGACCCTAGAACCCGGCCAAGCATCCCGTATTTTTACCGGTGCGATGTTACCCCCAGGGGCCGATACAGTGGTGATGCAGGAACATGCAGCCCAGCAGGGAAATCGGGTAAGAATTTTACAGAATCCCCAATTGCACCAATTTGTGCGCCAACGGGGAGACTATTACCGGGCCGGGGAACCACTTTTGCAGGCCGGCCAACGGTTAGGAGCTGCGGATTTAGCGGTCTTGGCCGCCTGTCAATGTGTAGAATTTCCGGTGTATCGACGGCCTGTAGTCGCAATTTTTTCGACGGGGGATGAGTTGCGATCACCCCAGGACACCCTGGAAATTGGGCAGATCGTGGATTCCAATCGTTACGGTTTAACAGCCTTCGTCCAGGGTCAGCAAGCCATGCCCCACAATTGCGGTATTGTCCCCGATGATCCAGCGCAACTCCGGGCAACTATGGCAAAGGCGATCGCTATGGGGGATCTCATCCTTTCTACGGGGGGCGTTTCCGTGGGGGAATTTGACTATGTGGAAAAACTGCTTGAAGAATTGGGGGGAGAAATTCTCATTCGGAGTGTCGCGATCCGCCCAGGTAAACCCCTCACCGTTGCTAAGTTTCCCGGAAATAAGTTGTATTTTGGTCTGCCCGGGAATCCAGTGTCTGCCCTGGTCGGCTGTTGGCGCTTTGTGCAACCGGCCCTAAAAAAGTTGTCAGGATATATCGGTTCCTGGGCACCGGAATTTGTCTGGGCCACCTGTGATCAAACCCTCAAAGGGGCTGGGGGACGGGACGCCTACCTCTGGGGACGCTTAGAAATGACGGCGGTGGGCTATGACTTCAAGCTGGCTGGGGGCGGCCATAGTTCTGCGAATTTGGTGAACCTGTCCCAAACCAATGCCCTCGCCGTTGTGCCCCAAGGGGTAAAAGAAATTATGGCGGGCGATCGCCTCCGGGTCATGCGCCTCCAAAGTTAAAGACAAAGGCAACAGAATTTTTGTCGAAAAGAGGAAAGTCCCCTTTACTATAAGGGAATGATTTAGCAACTCCCGCTCCTCCAGTTGCGTCTTTGGGCAAGCAATCCATTTTTCAGTAGGTACAACAACAATGACGGTTAAGGGTTTTGGTAAACGAATAATCTATGGCATCGGTGGTATTACCCTGGCGATCGCCGCGAGTATTAGCCATTTTTCCCGGGAACCCCAGGCCGCCCAAGCCCAAAATGCCAACGCCCTCACCGTCCGTTCCGATATCCAGGAAGCGAATACTGAAACCGGTATCATCATTGCCCGGGGCAATGTCCGCATCAACTATCCCGCCCGCAATCTGCAGGCTACCGCTGCCCAAGCCCAATATTTTGCCGAAGAACGGAAGCTAGTGCTCAGTGGCAATGTCTACGTACTCCAGGATGGCAATAGCCTCCGGGCTGAACAGATGACCTATTCCATCGATGAAGGCCGTTTTGTGGCGACCCCAGGCCAAAGCGAACAGGTGGAAGCCAACTATCTCATTCCCGAGCAACCCCCCACCCAACGGGCGATCGCCCCTGCCCCCATTAATCTCCCCGCCGACGAATAACCGTGACCATTGTTCTCGAAAATATCCGCAAAACCTATGGCAAGCGCGTCATTGTCAACCGTGTCAACCTCAAGGTCAACCAAGGAGAAATTGTCGGTCTCCTGGGGCCTAATGGTGCCGGCAAAACAACGACCTTCTACATCACCACAGGACTGATTAAACCCAATGAGGGCAGGGTTTGGCTCCAGCGGCAGAATGTCACCCCCCTCAGCCTCGATGAACGGGCCAAGCTCGGCATCGGTTACCTCACCCAGCAACCCAGTATTTTTCGCAACTTGACGGTCAAGGAAAATATCCAACTTGTCCTCGAACAATCCCCCCTGTCCTACCGCAAGCAACAGGAGCGCCTGAAGGAACTGATTGGGGAATTTCGCCTGAATCGTATTGTGCATACCAAAGGGCGTTTGGTTTCTGGGGGAGAGCGGCGACGGACCGAACTGGCAAGGGCTTTAGCGGTGGGGGGAATGGGGCCTAAATTTCTCCTCTTGGATGAACCTTTTGCGGGGGTAGATCCCATTGCCGTGGCAGAAATCCAGCAGATCGTGGCACAACTCCGGGCCCGGGGCATGGGCATTCTGATCACCGACCATAACGTGCGGGAAACCCTGGCGATTACCGACCGTGCCTACATTATGCGGGACGGGGAAATCCTTGCAGCAGGCACCACGGAGGAACTATACAGCAATCCCCTTGTGCGTCAGTACTACCTCGGGGAAAATTTTGAGCGCAATGTTTTTTCTAGCTAGATAATATTAGGCGATCGCCTTTCGGGGTTTGGCGTAAATTTTCCTGATATTTGCTGGGGTGGGCACTTCACAAAACGTTAGGCAAAAGTTCCTAAGAATTCGTTAGGCTCAGAGTTATAACATCATCGTTTCTAAGCTTTGAATATCACCGTGTCCCTACTGAGTAACGTTTTTGATCAGTTATGTGAATTTTCTCGCTGCCACTGCATCGCCATCTGCGGCGGTTTAGTTCCTTTTAATCTAATTCTGAGCTTCTTAACCCTCGTTTATGTGGTGCGTCAGGCCTCCCCGGGCCTCATCCAAAAAAATGCGATCGCCGTGTATGGGGGAGTTACTTTAATGGTGCTCCATGTCAGTACTTGGTTCCTCGTGGGGGTGGTGATGATTCCAACGTTTCTGTTGCCAGCTTTCGGGGCGGTCTGTGTGGCGATTAACCTGTGGGGCACCCACTCCCCCGACTCCCTGCGCCGATTTCTCCTCTGGCTCTACCGGACTGTACTGAAGCGGCGGGAGCGTGCCACAATATAAAGCCGTGCCAGCAAAATTGTGGGAGATCCATGGCTAATCAGGGCGACAAAACAAGCGTTAAAGAATCGTCCCAAGGGTGGGCAGTCCTCTGGGAAAATATCCGCGTTTTAGCCATTGCCTTGGCGATCGCCCTGGTGGTGCGTTGGTTTATTGCGGAACCCCGGTATATCCCCTCCGGTTCGATGTTGCCGACCCTAAATCTAGGCGATCGCATTGTCGTTGAGAAACTGTCGTACCACTTCCAGCCTGTGAAATCTGGTGATATCGTGGTTTTCCGGACACCGCCCCAATTAGAACTCCTCGGTTACAATCCCCAACAGGCTTTTATTAAACGAATCATTGCGACCCCCGGCCAAACGGTTTCCGTCCACAAGGGCCTGGTCTACGTCGATCAAAAAGCTCTGACAGAACCTTTCATCGCCGCCCCGCCTCATTACGAATTACCCCCATTAACTGTTCCTCCCCAAAGCTTCTTTGTTTTGGGTGACAATCGTAACAATAGTAATGACTCCCATATTTGGGGCTTTGTCCCAGCAGAAAATATTATCGGCCATGCCATCTTTAAATTTTGGCCCTTTAATCATCTCGGTAAACTTAGCTGATTTATTCTCTGCGCTCCTGTGATGATTACCTACTCGATTATTATTCCGGTCTACAACGAAGAAGCGAATCTGCATGAGATGTATCGGCGTGTTATCCCAGTGATAGATGGCTTAGATGGCTCAGCGGAACTTGTGCTGGTAGATGATGGCAGTCAAGACCGCTCTCTCAGCATTCTCGATGAACTGTGCCGAAGGGATTCTCGGGTTCGCTATATCAGTCTGGCACGGAACTTCGGCCATCAAATCGCTGTGACGGCAGGCTTGCAATATGCCTACGGGGAAGCGGTAATTATTATGGACGCTGATCTCCAAGATCCACCAGAATTATTGCCCCAACTCATTGAAAAATGGCGAGCCGGCTACCATGTGGTTTATGCTCAACGGGTAAGTCGCGCCAAGGAAAGCTGGTTTAAAAAGTTAATGGCCTATGGCTTTTATCGAGTTCTGAATCGATTTACCGATGTCAATATTCCAACAGATACAGGGGATTTTTGTTTGATGTCCCGTCAGGTGGTTGACATTCTCAATAGCATGCCAGAGAAACATCGTTACATCCGTGGTTTAAGGGCTTGGGTCGGCTTTCCTCAGACCGCTGTAAAATTCAACCGAGATCCACGTTTTGCGGGGGATGTGAAATATACTTTCCGAAAATCATTAAATCTAGCGGTTGATGGCATTATCTCTTTGTCTCGAAAACCATTAAAAATTGCCACTTATTTAGGTCTTATAACTGCGTTTGTGGCGATCGCCATGATTATTTTGGTCTTGTTTTGGCGAATTTATAACGCTCCAGCACAGCTCATTGGTTATACATTAGTGACTATCGCCATTTTCTTTCTCGGCGCCGTACAACTCATCTGTTTGGGAATCCTGGGAGAGTATGTGGGCCGGATCTATGACGAAGTCAAACAACGCCCTATCTACACTGTCAAAAAAGCTGTGGGTTTCGAGCACTAAGTCTAACGGTTGAGTTACTATCGCTTATGGGCAAGGGTGAGACCATCGGCAACGGGAAGTACCGTTAAAGCAATACGGGTATCATTATATAAAGCTTCATTGAAGGCGCGAATTTTTTCCGTCCGTTTATCCTGATCTTCTGGATTCGCTACGCGCCCCGACCACAGGATATTATCGATCGCAATCACGCCACCGACCCGCACTAATGCCAAGGCCCGCTCAAAGTAATTCAGATAGTTGCCTTTGTCAGCGTCGATAAAGGCAAAGTCAAAGGTTCCTGCTTGACCATTTTCTAGTAGGTTATTGAGGGTATCCAGAGCAGGAGCCAGGTGCAGTTGAATTTTCTCAGCTACCCCTGCTTTTTTCCAATAGGTTTGGGCGATCGCCGTTGGTCTGGGATCGCGATCGCAAGCAATAACCATTCCATCAGGAGATAAAGCTAAGGCCACTACCAGGGCACTGTAGCCGGTAAACACGCCAATATCTAAAGTTTTCTTGGCCCCCATCAATTGAACGAGCCAGGCCATAAATTGTCCCTGTTCCGGGGCGATCTGCATCTGGGCAGCTTGGTGATGGGCGGTAAATTCCCTTAATTCTTTAAGAACAGGATGTTCCTTGAGGGAAATGCCCAGGAGATAGTTGTATAGAGCGTCGTCGAGGTTAAGGGTGCTGCGGGTCATGGGCGAGGGGGAAACGGAAAAAAGTTTACAATTTGTTATAGACTGATGCTGATAGAAAACAGGAGTCATTCCCTATGTTAAGGCTTGAGCACATCCGTAAAATTTACCCCACCGGTGAGGTTCTCAAGGACATTAACTGGGAAGTCAAAATTGGCGAGCGAGTTGGCCTGGTGGGGGTCAATGGTGCCGGTAAATCTACCCAAATGAAAATCATTATGGGGGAAATCGAGCCTACGGATGGAGAAATTATTCGTCCGGCGGATCTGCGCATTGCCCATTTAACCCAAGAATTTGATGTGGTTCCCACCCGTACTGTCCGGGAAGAGATGTGGACGGTCTTCACTGAGGCCAATGCTGTTCAGGATGAAATACATGAGATTCAGCACCTGATGGCCGAACCAGATGCCGATCTTGACGATCTGATCCATCGTCTCGACCGGGCCCAGCGGAAGTTTGAAGCCCTTGATGGGTATCGTTTGGAGTCCCAAATTGAGAAAATTCTCCCGGAGGTGGGCTTTGAGGTAGAGGATGGCGATCGCCTTGTCAGTTCCTTTAGTGGCGGTTGGCAAATGCGGATTAGTTTGGGCAAAATACTACTCCAGGAACCGGATATCCTGTTGCTAGATGAGCCGACAAACCATCTGGATTTAGAAACCATTGAATGGCTCGAAAATTATCTCCGGGGTTTAAAAACACCCATGGTGATCATTTCCCATGACCGAGAATTTCTGGATCGGCTTTGCACAAAAATTGTTGAAACAGAGCGGGGAGTTTCCACAACCTACCTCGGCAATTATTCACAGTATTTACAACAAAAAGCAGAAAACAAAGACGCCCAACTCTCTGCCTTTGAACGACAACAAAAGGAAATCGCCAAGCAACAGGAATTCATCGAAAAATTCCGCGCCAGTGCCACTCGCAGTACCCAAGCTAAAAGTCGCGAAAAGTTACTCGATAAGGTGGAACGCATCGAAGCACCGATTAGTGATGTGCGCACCCTCAAGTTCAAATTTCCCCCAGCCCCCCGGGGCGGTGAAGAAGTGGTCACGATTAAAGACCTCACCCACACCTACGACGAAAAAATTCTGTTCCTCGGGGCAAATCTCGCGATTGAAAGGGGCGATCGCATTGCCTTTTTAGGGCCCAACGGCTGCGGTAAATCCACCACCCTACGGATGATTATGGGCATGGAACCCTACGAAGATGGGGAAGTGCGCATGGGCAAGCACAACATCATCCCTGGTTATTTTGAGCAGAACCAAGCCGAAGCCCTGGACCTCGAAAAAACGGTGATGGATACCATCCATGATGAAGTGCCCGATTGGAAAAACGGCGAAGTGCGCACGCTCTTAGGTCAATTTCTTTTTAGCGGAGACACCGTTTTCAAAAAAGTAGGCGCCCTTAGTGGTGGCGAAAAAGCCCGTTTAGCCCTGGCAAAAATGCTGCTAAGACCCGCGAACTTCTTGATTCTCGATGAGCCGACTAATCACCTCGATATTCCCGCCAAGGAAATGCTAGAGGCCGCCCTCAAGGAATATGACGGCACCGTGACAATTGTCTCCCATGACCGTTACTTTATTTCCCAAGTAGCGAATAAAATTGTCGAGATCCGCAATGGTGAATTTATCGTTTATAACGGTGATTATCATTACTACCTAGAAAAAATTGAGCAAGAGAAAGAAGCTGAGCGCCGTCGCCTTAAAGCCGAACAAGATGCTGCAAAAAAAGCAGCTAAAAAAGCTAAAGATGAGGCTAAAAAATCAGAGCGTAAACAGAATAAGGCGGCAACTCGTTAGGGTGTAAATACCATGCGCATTGGTCTATATTGTCCCGCAGAAACTGGGCATCTTAATACCATGTTGCCTATTGGTGAAGCTTTACTCCAACGTGGTCATCAGGTCATTTTTATCGGCCTAGAAGATGCCAAAGATAAAGTAGAGGCCATTGAAGGTATCGATTTTTTCCCAGTTGCCACAGAAAAGTTTCCTCAAGGTAGCACCCCAGCTATTTTTAAGACCCTGGGCGAACTTAAAGGGATGTCTGCCCTTATCTACACGGTAAAAACCTTTCGCGATATCGCCGAGGCGATCCTGCAGGACGGTGCAGAATCCTGCAAATCCCTTCATCTTGATGGCATGGTTGTTGATCAATCTACTAGTGAAGGAGTGGCGATCGCCAAATATCTCGATCTTCCTTATGTCACCGTTTGTAGTGCACTCCCCTTCGATACCGAAGCCGCAACACCGCCAGTATTTACCACCTGGACTTACCAAAATACTCTTTTGGGAAAACTACGCAACATTTTGGTTCACAAACTGATTGCTGCACCATTTGGAGCCATCGTCCAAGCGCCAATCAAGAAATTCCTTAAAAAATATAAAATTGCCATTCCTAAGAGTTTCAATTCTCCTTTAGCGATTATTTGTCAGCAGCCAAAGTCCTTCGAATTTCCCCGTCGCAATTTACCTCAAAACTTCTATTTTACGGGACCTTACCATACAACAACCAGTCGTAAGCAAATTGATTTCCCCTGGGATCAACTCAATGTAAAACCCCTGATTTACGCCTCAATGGGCACATTGCAAAATAGACTAGGCGATGTATTTCAAAAAATTGCCGCAGCCTGTGCAAGCCTCGATGTTCAACTGGTCATTTCTTTGGGGGGCTCTGCTAATCCCGAAGATATTCCTCGCTTGCCTGGTAATCCTTTGGTTGTAAGCTATGCGCCTCAGATTGAACTACTGAAACAAGCCCAGTTAACAATTACCCATGCGGGCATGAATACAACCCTTGAATCTTTAACCCAAGGTGTGCCGATGGTGGCGATTCCTGTGACGAATGATCAACCGGGAATTGCTGCCAGAATTAAATGGTCGGGAGTTGGCGAATTTATTACACTCGATCAACTGACAACCGAGAAGTTACATCAAACGATTAAAACCGTATTAAATGACTCCACATACCAAGAGCGAGCCAAGCAGTCCCAGCAAGAAATCTGCCGGTCTGGCGGCACAAGCCAAGCCGTTGACATTATTGAAATGGCGATCGCGACACGGGCAATGGTGATTGCTCCTTCATAATCTACCTGGATGTAATCAACGAGAACCTTTAGATGGCGATTAAGTATTTATTCTGTATCAATCCAGGCCGTAGTGGCTCTGACTATTTAACAGAGTTGCTGACATGTGCTCATAATACGATCAGTATCCATGAAGCTTTCCCAATTATGAATGGAGAGCCAATGTCGGACTTTAATGATGGCAACGGGGAACCCCTGAGAGCATTAATGCCTCTAAAAGTTAGGGAGATAAAAAAAGCACAGGGCAGGTCCGAGAAAATCTACTGTGAAACGAATCATTCTTTTATTAAAGGCTGGGGATATCTTTTGCCAGATACCTTCATTCCCCAAGAAGAAATTGGTGTAATTATCCTCAAAAGAGATGTTCAAAAAATAGCCTATAGCTTATTGAGAATTCATGATATCCCAGGACGATCAACTTGGCTCCTTTCTCCATACCAAGCGAAAAATTTATTAACCCCCAGCCAGAATCTTGATTGTTACGAGACATGTTTATGGTATGCCAGGGAGATTTATGCCCGAGCAGAGGCATACAAGAAAAAATTTCCAAAAATCAAATATGTAGAGTGTCAGCTTGAAAGTCTGAATGACTATGATTTTGTCGTTGACTTATTTAAAACTTTTGGCATTCAAGCAAATGAAGCACTGAAGCAAAAAGTTGGCAAAAAAATTAATCCGAAAGAAGAGTGGCCAAAGCTACCCCTTGAAGTTTTGCGTAAACCCTCTGTATATCCTTCTGTAGATAGCTTAAGTATTGAAGAAAGGAATGCCATTATCAATAAAAGCGTTGAATATTTACTTAAGCATAACTATAGGGAAATTTCTTTGGCCAAACCAGATACGGCAATGGGGGGGACATTGGCACCAGAAATGATGAGAATTTTTGCTTTTGCAGAAGAAGAACTAGAGACCGTCCTTGCCTGTTCATTACGCTTTTCTACGGTTGAGAAAACGATTATTTTGGAACTACTCAGGTGTGTAAATCCAAGGGATTTATTTTTTATTTTCAGCAGGCGCTCTTCTTCTGTAGAAATTAAATATGAATATGACTTCAACCAAGTTTTATCTATTTCACTCATTTTGAAAAAGTTCGGACTGTTTTCCGGATTGCAACTAATCCTCAACGGTTTACTCCAAAAAGACCTTACCCATCGTCAAACAAAAGAATCGTGAAGAACTTTATTCAACTCGGCGAATACCAAGCTGCTTATACTGTTTCAGGCCAAGGAAAACCTTTGGTTTTATTACATGGTTTTTTTGGTGATGCTTGGACTTTAAATGCATTGGTCGATGAGCTCAAGGATGATTTCCAATGCTTTAACTTAGAACTGCTGGGATTTGGTGATTCAGCCAAGCCTAAAATTAATTATTTGATTACCGATCAAGTTAATTTTCTACATACTTTTATTCAACAATTGGGATTGGCACAGGTTTATCTTGTGGGCTACTCCTATGGTGCTTGGGTTGCTGCAGCCTACGCGATCGCCCAAGGCAGTGACGAGATCCAATGCAATTTATCCGGCATTACCCTACTAACGCCTGCGGGTATCCGTGATGATAGTTTTGCCGGACGATATACCTATCTCAGACCCCTGTTGTGGGATATTTTCTTGGTTGATTGGGGGCTGGCCGCCCTAAAGCCACTCATGGCGATCGTCGGAAAAAAAGAAGATTTTGCGATGATTAAACAGGCACGGACTGAAATTTTAAGACAACCTGCCGCAGCGGCTCTGCTCAAAGCACGTCTCAGGCCTGAAGATGCCGTAGATACTGTAGAGAAGGATCTGCACCATATTAAGTGTCCCAGTCTCATTATTGCCGCAGAGAACGACCAGCATATTCCCCTATGGCACTGCAAAACCTATGAAGAGAAGATTGAGCATGCCAGCTTATTCACCCTTGTAGGAGCAGGCCATGATTGCCCCCAAACCCATCCTCAGGAAATTGCGACCCAACTCAAGGCTTATTTTTCTTAAACTCGGTTGCGGTAGACCATCGATTGCCATAGTTTAGTGAACAGATATTTTTAGTTGAGACGATAAGCTAGATCTCAATAATGGTTTACCAGTCTCTAGAGTTTTTTTTGTTGAGAAATCCAAAAAATTAGACGTCAAGACGATTGAAGATAATAGGTAACGCTATCCCCAGGAGCTTAATTTCCCAGGGGGCATAACACAGGGCAAGAATTCCAGTCAGCACTGCGACACATCCCATCGCAACTTTCACGATTTCTTCTTTGATATTTAAACTGAGGCAGGTGGCAAAGGCGGCAATGCCAAGGCTTAGAATCGATGGGTTGATCATAGTTCAAAAGCACACTGATAATTTTCAACCATTGGCGATCGCCTCGTTAACCCTTTTTTTGTTTTGGGGCCCGTTACCGGTGCGAATCTAGGGCGGTATCAGAAAAACAGACGACAGCTATAAGGTTAAGATATATGACATAATACTCTGATTCATTAATCTGTCAACCATAAAACCTTAATTTTGCCTGGCCCAGAAGGGGAGTGTTGGCCTTTAATGGACGCAAAAAATGAGATCGCCGTTATTTATCGCAACATACCCATAGGCCTTATTTCGAGAGCAAACCTAGCCCTGTGGATTCACAATGACTTCCTGGGGCAGATCAAATTCAATATTGGGGCCCCGGTCAAGTACTTCCACATCCCACTGACCCCGACGGGCTGATTCAAAAACGACATAGCGGCCATCGGGACTAATTTGTGGGTTGCGTACCCAATGGCGATAACCCTGGGTCAAAATATCCGACTGTTTTGTGGCGCGATCGTAGAGAATAATGTCCGGTTTGCCGAGGGGACTGGATAAATAGACGAGATAGCGACCAGTGCGACTCAGACTTGGACTCTCGTAGATCGCATTTTTCTGGTTGAGATTGGGTAACTCAACGAATTGTTTTTGGGTGAGGTCATAGACCAACAGTTCACTGGTACCGTGGCGATTGGAAATGAAGGCTAACCAGCGGCCATCACCACTCAGGGTCGGTTGCTCATCATGGTAGCGGCTGTTGAGGGAAGTGGGCGTCAGGGGTGTATTGCCCAAGGAACAACCGCCTATACCCAGCAATAGGGTCAGTAGCCAGAGGAAACGAGGGATTCGCCTAAGCACATCGATGAATGGGCAGAGAATGGGAAAAAGTATGGGTCTTTGGGAACTTGAACAATTGAAAAAGTATTAGATTAATAGTCGAAATTGACGGGGTTGTTATTGGGGCGATCGCCTTCAGGATTTTCCGGCGTTTCCGGGGCGGCATCATCCCAATCTTGATCATCATCAAAGCCAGTTCCATCAATGGGTTGGTAGTCAACGGTGGCCACTTCCTCATCCGGACGAGGGCGACGGGGACGGCGAGAAACAGGGGTTTCATCCTCTGGGCGGGGACGACGGGGACGACGGGGCGTTTCATCTACAGGGCGATCGCCACCATTCCAAGCATCCTCGGACCAGACATCGGTCACATTTTCCCCGGGACCATAGGCGTCATAACCCCCATTATCGTAGCGGTCGGGACGAGAAGGGCGACGGTTAGGCACTTCCGGGCGGGAAGGGCGACGGTTACTGGGACGGGAAGGGCGATCGCCATAATCAGCGGGGGGGCGGTTGCGACTAGGGCGGGTGCCACTGCTGCGGGGCGTTTCGTCGTTATAACCCCGACTGCGGTTCGAGCGTGGTTCTGGATAACCCCGGAGACGTCGCTCATAGCGTTCTTCCCCTTGGTAGGGTTCAATTTGATCTAGTTCTGCCCGATAAACCCGACTGACAGGACGTTCATCATCCACAATGGGTGTATTCCGGCGGGCCTGTTCTGTCGCCAAACCCCGGAGGCGAATGGATTCAATGGCAAAAAAGACCGCTGAACCGGATAAGAGAAACTGACCAAATTGTAAAATCGGATCTAGTCGCCACCCTTGGAAGAGGAGGATAAAGCCGCACAGTAAGCCAACAGCTGCAAAGAAAATGTCATGATCTCGGGAGAGTTCTGGGCGCACCGACCGGAGAAAATAGAGGGAAGCACCGGCCGCAGCCAACGCGATCCCCAGGATACTGGCGGAATTTAGCCCAAAATTAACCATCTTTGATCTCCCTTGACTCTACCTTCTATACTAACGACTTCCGTGGCCAGACTCTACGATATCTCAATAGAAACAGAGGTGGACAGAGTAATAACATGCCCACCCCCTTCTTTTTGGCTTTGAAACGTAAAAAATTTAGCGCTTAATTTTGTCTTGCTGACTGATAAAGATGAGAAACGCTGTGGCGGGAATAACCACAATCAGGGTACCAGCAAGGAGGCTATAGAAAAAATTTGCCAAAGAGGGAGTCATAATGAGGCTTTCCTTAATGTGTTTAATAATTATTTGTTGATAATTTTGCCATACTCTCCGCCGGATCTTGCCATTGATATCTAGAATCTCCCTTCTGTCCCCACGAAATATCCAGCCGAAGGTTTGGGGCTATGGTTGCTTTGGCTTGGCGATCGCCATTAGCGTGATCGATGTTTTGTTTCAGGGGAATACCCTGGTGAATCCCCAGGGATGGGAGACCTTTTGGCGTTTCTGGGGAGCAGCCCTACAACCGGATTTAACGGCGGATTTTTTGCAATTGACGCTCCAGGCCAGCCTAACGACCTTCGCCTATGCCGTTTGTGGCACTTTTTTGAGTCTGATTCTAGGGACGGTCGGCGGTTTACTCAGTGCCAAGCTGATCTGGGAGACCTTATTTCCCCAGGGCCGGGGTTTAGTCGGGGCGGGCCTACGAACTTGTCTGGCGGTGCCCCGGGCTATCCATGAGGTGGTGTGGGGGTTGATTTTGATTAACTGCTGGGGTTTAGATCCGGTGGTGGCTTTGGGGGCGATCGCCATTCCCTTTGGGGCGATTGTGGCGAAGATCTTTGCCGAGATTATCGATGAAACCCCGCGAGCTGGCTTTACGGCTTTGATCCATAGCGGCGTACCAATCCCCCAGGCTTTTCTCTATGGGATTTTGCCCCAGGCTTTATTTAATTTGCTGTCCTACAGTTTTTATCGGTTTGAATGTTCTCTCCGGTCGGCGGCGGTGCTGGGGATCATTGGCGCCGGAGGGTTGGGTTACGAAATTTACCTGAGCTTGCAGTCCCTCCGTTATCAACAGCTGTGGACGTTATTTTACGCGCTGATCTTACTCAATGGGGTCGTGGATTGGAGTAGTCGTTTGCTGCGGGTACAGTTGGGTTGTGCCAGCCGCTTGGATTTAAACCGTCGTCAGTATCAGGTGGGGTTTCGGCGGCGCAATTGGCTCTTGGGCACAGCAGGATTCAGTCTTGCCTTGGTGCTGTGGGGCTTTTGGTATGTACAGCCGGATTGGGCAAGGTTATGGTCGGGACAAGGGCAACGGTTTTTAGGGGAAGTAGTTACTCAACTACAGAGATTAAGCCTCCACCTGGAGCAACTGGGTAATTTAGGACTTTTAAGTATCCAGACCCTGGAAATGTCTATTTTGGCGATCGCCTTGGCGGGGTTGGGGGGATTGGTGCTGGCGTTTCTCACCGCAAAGGATCAAGGGCCTTTACCGCTTCCCCTCAGATTATTGGGCCACTTGGTGCTGTTGGTGTGTCGGAGTATCCCGGCTCCCATCTGGGCATTGGTGTCTGTGTTTGTGCTGTTTCCAGGGATTTTACCGGGGGCGATCGCCTTGGGGGTGCATAACCTGGGGATTCTTGGGCGATTGATGACTGAGGTGATTGAAAATGTCCCCCCTGCCCCCCTGAACGCTTTGCGGAGCTTGGGTAGTCGTGAGGTGAATGTGTGGCTCTATGGCACGGTACCTCTAACCCTGCCGAATTTCATTGCCTATAGCTTTTATCGCTGGGAGGTGTGTCTGCGGGAGACGGTGATTGTGGGCCTGGTGGGGGCCGGGGGTTTGGGGCGACTGTTGACGGAGCAGTTGAGTAGCTTTGACTATGGCGGTATTTGTCTGACGTTGTTGTGTTTCCTGGCGCTGACTTGGGTTGTGGATAGTTTTAGTGGCTTTTTGCGGCAGAATCCCCGTTAAAGTAAAAATTTTTGGCGATCGCCTGGGGCTTTTGACAAGACTATTTTTTTGAGCTTTACTTACAGTGACATTGCAAGTCTATAGGCTATTCTTCCGGTTATGTCCGACGCTGCACCGTTTAATCTCCAGGATCTCCAGGCGGATCTCCGCGCTCAACTCCAGGTGGCCTACTTTCCAACGGATCCAATCCAGGTGCGCTGCGTTTTTAAAGAAGGAATTTGTATTATCCTAGTTCAGCATTCCGCCCCGGCCCTTGAAGATAAGCGGTCTGTGTTTCGCCTCATTCGTGACTATCTCCCCCAGAACTTACTAAGGGAACAATACAAAATTTTAAGTTATCTGCGGATCACTGGCGCGGCTGAACCCTATGCTTTCCACACCTTTGCGCCCCCAGACCACTGGCAGGATCCAGAGGCCACCCTCAGCACAGAAAGCCCTGATTTCACGCTTTCCGAAGAAGCCGCATTTACCCCGACCGAGGCGCTGGGAACATTTCCTGGCATTGATCTTGCCGCCGACGAGCTTCCCCCGGAAGCAGCAGAACCCCCGACGTTTTCCACGGATGACGTTCCTGAGGAAGATCTGACCGCTCCAGTGGTTCCCCCTGGCGATCGCCCCCAGAAAAAAAGTTTAGTGGCCCTTGGCATTGGTGGCCTTGTCCTCGTTTTAGCCGGCGTTGCGGGTTATGTCCTCACCCGTCCCTGTGTACTTGGTTCTTGCCCTCCCCTAAATACAGCCAGTCAATTGGCGGATCCGGCCCAGGCAATTTTCACAACCCCCGAACCTCCCTCCGGCCAAGCTATTCTCCAGGCCCAAACGGATCTCCAACAGGCGATCGCCAATTTAGATGATCTCCTCGGTACAGTGCCCCAATGGTCACCCCGTTATCCTGAAATCAAAGCCCAACGAGCAGAATATCAAACCCTGAGCAATAGTCTTGGTCAATTGATCTCGGGTTTATCCCAGGCGGCAAAGGCGGCCCAGATGGCGGAACAAGCTGACCTTTCCCCGGTACAGTGGCAAGAGGTTGCCCAACAATGGCAAGGGGCGATCACCACCCTAGAGGCCATCCCCGCTGAGGATTTCTACCATGATTTTGCCCAGGAGAAACTTGCTGGTTATCGTCAAAATCTCAACGTTGTGGAGCAGCGGTTTTAGAGCGTTTTAGAACGCAAGGGGAGCCAGGGTATCAATCAGGGTCGCGGCCTTAAGGGGTTTGCCGAGATGGTGCTTGAGATATCCCCTAAGAAGCTGTTCTACGCGGAGCCAGGCAGTTTCTAAAGGAAAAATCTGTTGGTGGGTTGCGTCCCAATGTTTTAGATCCGGCAGCTGGGGCTGTGGGAGAGTCTGGAGCAAATCTAGTTCCAGGGCGGTTAGCCGTTGATCCGGACGGATCTTTCCCTGGGCCAAGGTCATCAAGCCACCCAATTCATAACTGAAGCCAACCCGCCACCGGAGATCAACGAAATTCGGTTCCACGGGGGTTTGGGTGAGGGCGCAATGGTTCACCTGGGGAGCAAGGCCGGCGATCGCCACTAGATGAAATAAAGCCTGGGTGAGGTGGGCCACAACCTGGGTAATGCGCGCCTGGGATGTCAATTCTAAATGTTCGAGGCGGCGCAGGTGTTCAAGTAGCAGTTCATATAGTTCTAGTTGGGGAGTCTGACTCACAGCCAGATAACTGACGACTTCTGCTAAATATTGCCCCACTGCCAATTTTGCGAAATCCCGGGCTAGGCCAGCATGGGAAGTGAGGGTGTCCGCCTGTTGGATCCGATCGAGCGATCGCCCCTGTTTCAGGAGAAATTCATTCACCACCAGCAGCTCTGTCCGTCCCCGTAAGGCTGAACGGTGTTGGCGCGCGCCTGGGGCTACCGCCTTTAGTAAGCCCTGTTCCGGGGAAAGAATTGTCACCAAACGATCCGCCTCCCCCAGAGGAGCACCTTTAATGACAATACCGGTGATTTTTAGGGACATCGCAATTTACCGAATGAACAGGAGTAGATATAGACCTCGTAAATTGCTTTTTACCAGCCAGCATGATCACTGAGTTGTTCCCGCTCCTGGATGATTTGGATACTGCGGGATGTGCCGAGGCGGGTGGCCCCTGCCTGGATTAAGGCGATCGCCTGGTCTGCGGTTTTGATTCCTCCGGCCGCTTTAATGCCAATTTGACCCCGGGTGACGGAATGGAGTAATTTCACATCGGCGATCGTTGCCCCCCCGAACCACCCTGTCGAGGTTTTGAGGTAACTGGCCCCCGCATCAAGGCAAATTTCCGCCGCCAAACGTTTTTCCGTATCCGTAAGTAAAGCTGTTTCTAAAATTGTTTTAACGGATACCTGAGTCGCTTCAACGATCTGGGCCACTTCTTCGTAAAGCTTTTCTGATTCCCCCATTTTAAGTAAAGCAAGATTGAGCATTAGATCCAGTTCCGTTGCTCCATTTTCCACTGCTTCCTGAGCTTCGTAGAGTTTTGTCGCCAGGGTGTGGGCCCCCGAGGGAAAACCCACCACACAGCAAATGTGGATTGGACGCTGGTGCAGGAGATCCCGAGCTGTTTTGATGGCCGTTGGGTAAAGACACACCGCCGGAAAATTGAACTGTTCCGCCGCCCGGCAGCATTCTTTCACCTGTTCTTGGGTCGCTGCCGGGTGCAAGAGGGAATGTTCGAGATATTGGGCTAAGTCGATTTCGTTTACGGGGATCGCCATCAGTTTTGCAGACTACACTTTCCTTGATTGTGGCAGAAATTGTTCATCCCCTGGGAGATTCCCTAGGAATTATCATTGACCCCGCCCATAAAAAATCCCCTGGGTCAGCAGGAGATGGTCATCCAAAAAGTCAGTCTTAGGTTCTGGGGAGGTTGGTGTGAATACAATTCACTTTCCCCGTTTATCTCGGTCCTGACGACGGCGATCGCGCCATTCCACAAAAGTAAGATAGGAAATCCCACCACTGACTAGTAACAGTAGGGCTAGGGCTCCCATAAAAAGAGAATTTAAGAAAATTGTTTCCACGATCCTAGAAACCGTTACGGGCCCAAACAACCATGGCAATCGACCAAGTGAACAGGGCTAAAAGAGCGCCCCAACCTAGAGAAAGAACATCCATTGCTAAATAACGCCTTTAATCACTACGCATTAATCATCCCATATCTTATCTTGAAACCTGCCGGGAGGTGAATGGTGGCAGAATCTTGGTGCACAGGAAGCTTAACCTGTAACAAAAAAATCCTCCCGGTCGCCCAGGAGGTCTGATCATGTTCAAGTTTTTATTTGTGTTTGGACTGGGGCGATCGCCCAGACAAATAACGGTTACTCAGGATTAACGGGTACGGCCAGCTAAAGTACGGCGTTTGAAGACCATTTCATAGGCTTCGATGATGTCCCCTTCTTGCCAGGTGCTAAATTTATCCACACCAATACCGCATTCATAGCCGGAGTTCACTTCTCGAACGTCTTCCTTCATCCGCTTGAGAGAATCCAGAGATCCGTCGTAGACAATTTGGTTACCCCGGCGGACACGAATCATCCGGTTACGGACAACTTTACCGGACTGGACATAGCAGCCGGCAACGGAGCCACGGCCCACGGGGAAGACGGCCCGTACTTCGGCCTGACCCAGGGGTTCTTCCACTTCTTCAGGATCGAGGAGACCTTCCATCGCCCCTTGGATTTCTTCGAGGAAACGATAGATAACATTGTACTCACGGATATCGACCCCTTCCTGTTCCGCAGCTTGGCGGGCACCGGGGGCGAGGGTGGTATTGAAACCAATGATGATCGCACCACTGGCCGCAGCGAGGTCAACGTCAGTTTCACTGATTTCACCGGGGGCAGACAACAGCACACGAATTTGTACTTCATCCTGGGGCAATTGTTGCAGAGACCCGAGAATAGCTTCTACGGAACCTTGAACATCGGCCTTGAGCACCAGGTTGAGTTCCTTGAGTTCCCCTTCCTGGGCCTGGGCAGAAAGGCTACTGAGGCTGACCCGACGGGAAGACATGGCCTGTTGGAGTCGGGATTGGCGTTTACCCTCGGCCCGTTCATCGGCGATCGCCCGGGCTTCTTTCTCGCTGGCGTAGACCTCAAATTCGTCCCCAGCGGCAGGGACTTCACTGAGACCGAGGATTTCCACTGCAAAGGAGGGCGTGGCTTCGGTGACTTTTTCGCCGCGATCACTAATCATCGCCCGAATCTTACCCATCACGGAACCCGCAACAATGATGTCCCCAACCCGCAGAGTACCGTTTTGAACTAAGAGTGTCGCCACAGGGCCCCGGGCGCGATCCAGGTGAGCTTCGATAATCGTGCCACGCGCCAGACGGTCGGGGTTCGCAGACAGTTCTTCGATTTCCGAGACCAGCAGAATCATCTCCAATAGGGTATCGAGATTCTCTCCTTTGAGAGCACTGACGGGCACCATGATCGTTTCGCCACCCCATTCTTCAGGAACCAGACCCTGTTCAGAGAGTTCCTGTTTGACGCGGTCAGGTTCAGCGGTGGGTTTGTCCATCTTGTTAATCGCTACAACGATGGGTACCTTCGCCGCTTGGGCGTGGCGAATGGCTTCCAGAGTCTGGGGACGGACACCGTCATCGGCCGCAACGACAAGGACTGCGATATCTGTAACCTTTGCCCCCCGGGCCCGCATCGCGGTAAAGGCTTCGTGACCAGGGGTATCTAAGAAGACAATCTGACCGGGCTTACCGTTGTGTTCAATGTCAACATGGTAGGCACCGATATGCTGGGTAATCCCACCGGCTTCTCCTTGGGCTACCTTCGTTTCCCGGATGGAGTCAAGGAGGGTAGTCTTCCCGTGGTCAACGTGACCCATGATGGTCACTACCGGAGGACGGTGTTGGAGGTGCTCTAGATCTGCCGCATCGAGCATCTCGGTGGATTTTTCCGCGGCGGATTTCACTTCGGCGGTAACTACTTTGACCTCAAATTCCTCGGCCACCATTTGGGCCGTGTCGTAATCCAAGGTCTGGGTGATGTTGATGGCAATTCCCTTGCCAAAGAGCCGACGAATAATGTCTGTTTCTGCAATGCAGAGGATGTCAGCCATTTCCCGGAGGGTCATGGTTTCGGTCAAGGTGATCTCCGTCGGTGGGGTTTTCACATCAGGGCGATCGCGCCGTTGTTCTTTTTGCTGTTGGCTGCCTCCCCCTGATTTTTTCGCCGTTGGTTTTTTTGGCCGAGCTGGGGCTGGTTTACTGGGAGCGCCTGCTGTCGCCTGTTTGGGCTTCGGCGGACGTGCAATGGAAAGACTCACGGATAGAGCATCAGCATTGCTATTGAGTGCAGTATCAAACTCATCATCATCTTCATCATCGATAACAACGGGGCGCCGCTTGAGTTTTGTGGTCTTTGTCTTGTTGGCTTCCGATTCGTCCTCTTCTTCCTCTTCCCAGCCTTTACGTTTGCTAGGCTTGGGCCCAATCGCCTTTTTAGGTTTGGCAGTGGGACGTTTAGGAGGCGCTAGGAGTACCTCTGGGGTTGCTGATTCGTCTCCATCAATGACAACATCGGGCTCTTCGATAATGTCTGGTTCGGCAATGGGACTAATTTCTGTTTTTTTGCTGACAGTACCAACGATTTGTGGCTTTGGTCTCAGTTTTGGCGCCTTTGCGGGGGCTTCGGCGGGTGTTTTTGAGAGAGACTTTGCACGGACATCTGCCTGGGCTGCTTCACTGGCGGAAGCATTAGAACTCACATCGGCAGAACGTCCAGGGGCCTTGCCGACCGGTCGGGGCGGAGGGCCAATCAGTTTGGGCTTGGGTGCTGCGGGGGCTGATTCTGGAGGGGGGGTGACTGCTTTGGGAGTAACAGCCGGAGGAGTGGGTTGGTTAACTTCCTGCTTGGCTGGTGCTTCGTTCCCGCTGCGGCCAGGAGGGCCCTGCAACTTAGGCCGTTCAAGCTTTTTGGGAGGCTGGGCCGAGACGTTGGGGGGCTTGGCTGCGGGACTTTTTTCCGCCTGGGGCTTCGGACGCTGGGGCTGGTGTTGCACAGAAAGAATTTCTTGTTTTTTCTTTTTCTGGGGACGTTGGGGTTTGGGGCTGGAGGGGCGCTTTTGTGTGGCGATCGCCCGAATTTTATCTGCTTCTTCGATGGTGATGGTGCTGCTATGGCTCTTCACGTCAATGGAGAGCTGAGCGCAGAATTCAAGGATATCTTTATTTTCGAGTTCTAGCTCCTTTGAAAGTTCGTAAATTCTAACTTTTTCGTTATTCATCCAATAATGTCCTTAATTACTAGCTATATGGGTAGGTGGGATTGTTAGAGAAGAGGGTGGATTATGGCAGACTAAATCCAGAGAAATATGAAGCAATAGGGAAAGGAGGAGCCTCCAGGCGGTCTAGAATTCAACAGTTACTAATCGGGGTTTAAGGTAAATAATTTTGGGGAGATTTTAAATGAATTTGCCTTTAGACAGGCCTTTTGGGGAAATTATGTTTGGGCGTCTAAACGCTGTTTTAGGGTTTGGTAAATGTCAGAAGGAACACTTTTTTTGAGCGATCGCCCCAGCCGATCCTTGCGTTGTGCTAGTTCTAAACAACTGTGGCACGGACAGAGATAAGCGGCGCGCCCCATACCCCCATCTAATTGTACCTGTTGGGACGGGTAGACTCGAACCACTCGCCAAAGAGATTGTTTGGGGGCAAGTTTTCGGCAGGCAACACAGCGGCGTAGATTTGGCTCCATGGTGATGGTTTGGGGCAATCATCTTCTTTATCAAGACTTCCTAAAAAAGATTAAGCCTCTGCGGGCGTTTCTTCCACCTCGAAGGCATCAGGTAAAGTTTCTTCTACTTCTGTTTCCGCTGGAGCATTGGCCTTTTGTGCAGTCTGGGCCGCTTGTTCCGCTTCGTATTTGGCACTGTCTTTGATGTCGATTTTCCAACCGGTCAAGCGGGCAGCAAGGCGAACATTTTGCCCTTCCTTACCAATGGCGAGGCTGAGCTGATTTTCGGGAACCAGTACTGTCGCCTGGCGTTCTTCCGCATCCACAAGGATTACCCCATCTACCCGAGCTGGACTGAGGGCATTGGCGATGTAAGTGGCAGGATCCGGAGACCAACGGATCACATCAATTTTTTCCCCACGCAGTTCATTCACTACCGCCTGGATCCGGGAACCCCGGGCACCAATGCAAGCGCCCACTGGATCGACGTCCCGCTCTAGGGTATCGACAGCGATTTTTGTACGGGGCCCCACATAGCGACTGGGGGGATTTGCCTCCCGGGCAACGGCCACAATGCGGACGATTTCTTCTTCGATTTCTGGCACTTCATTGGCAAAAAGATAAACGACCAAATCTGCCGCCGCACGGGAAACGACCAACTGGGGCCCCCGGTGGGAACCTTCTTTCACCTGCTTAAGATAAACCTTGTAGGTAGTGTTGGCGCGGTAGTTATCATTAGGCAGCTGCTCCCGGCGAGGCAATTCAGCTTCGGTTTCCGGCTGACCAAAGGCACTAGTAACGGCCATCACAACAAAATTTCGTTCAAAGCGGAGTACCCGGGCCTGGAGAACATCCCCTTCTAGCTCTTGGAATTCCTCTTGGACGAGTTTGCGCTGTTGATCCCGCAATTTTTGCAGCAAGACCTGCTTGGTTTGAATCGCCGCCATCCGCCCAAAGTCGCTCTGTTCAGGGGTGACATCAAGAATCACGGAATCACCCAATTGGGCTTCGCTAGCCACTTCTTGCACTTCCCGTAGGGCAATTTGGTGGTCAGAATTTTCTACTTCTTCGACAATGACCTTCGTGGCGAGGACGCGGAATCCTTCGTCTTCAAGGTCGAGTTCCACTTCGAAGTTATCAAAGTAGTCTTCGGCAAAAGGGGTGGTTTGGTTGAGGGTCAGGGAACGGCGGTAACGTTCATAGCCTTTCAGAAGGGCTTCCCGGAGGGCTTCGTGGACGGCACTTTGGGGCAAATTGTGGCGATCGCTAATTTCTTCAACGAGGGCACTTAAACCAGTGAGACTGACGAGGGACATAGATGTTTAGGGATAGAAAAATCGGTAAATGAACAAAAAATATGGATTGGGTATGCAATGGACTTTTAGACTTGGTCGTCCAGTTGCACCTTGGCGACGAGTTCCCGGGGAATGGCGATCGCCTTACCTTTTTGATTGAGATGGATGGCCTGCTCATCCCGTTCCTTGAGGGTGCCGCACCATTCTTTCTGATCCTTATAGGGGGCGTAGGTTTTTACCCGCACCGGGAAACCACGAAAGGCGATAAATTCTCGGTCTGTGATCAGATTACGGTCTGTACCAGGGCTGGACACTTCCAAAACATAGGCTCCTGGAATGATATTTTGGGCTTCCAGTTGGGGATCGAGTTGGCGACTAAAACGCTCACAATCCTCGAGGCCAGTGTCTTGGGAAAGGTTCCGCACATCAATTCTCAGCACCGGTGGTTTCTTATTCGTCTGGAACACCACGTCCACCACTTCTAAACCCAATTCCGCGGCAATGGGTTCGGCACAGGTCATGATTTGGGGGATGAGGAGATGAGCCATGGGAGAATCTAGACAACAAAAAAAGCGGGTCAGGCCCACTTCAGGATTGCTTAATCGGGGTGGCATAGGTAAGAAGTTTTACCTACATTGAAATAGTTTAACATTCGCCCGTCCCAATGGCATAACCCAGGGGCGATCGACTTGTCACCACCGACACTGACTCCTCGGGGACAGGGATATTTAAAACAAACGCAACCAAACCTCCCGCTTCAATGTAAAATGATAGACTGTAAATTTTTGAAACCATTTGTCTAAATTTGGGTTTGGAGGCTTCTTTGGCAGAAAGATTTCTTTTAAAGGTACTTTGGTTAGATAAAGACGTGGCGATCGCCGTAGATCAAGTTGTTGGGAAAGGCACCAGTCCCTTGACCGCATATTTCTTCTGGCCCCGCAACGACGCTTGGCAACAACTAAAAGACGAGCTAGAAGCGAAACACTGGATTTCTGAGGCAGAGCGTATTGAAGTGCTCAACCAAGCCACAGAAGTCATTAACTATTGGCAGGAAAACGGTAAGAAGACCAGCATGGCCGAAGCTCAGGGTAAATTCCCCGAAGTGGTCTTTAGTGGTAGTAACTAATACCAACCAGAGTTTCTAAAGCATGAAGGCCAAAGCTTTTGTCGGTCCTTATTTTTTGCTTTTTAAATAAAGCTGAAATTTTAGATAAAAAAATGGGCAGCCCAGGAGCTGCCTTTTTTTTAGGGTGTTGCCTATTGGCAATGAAAAATCCCTAAAAAGATCTTAAGCCATACCACCGGCAGCCATGTAACGGGCCCGGGTCCGCTTGAGTTCCTTGCGGGCATCAAAAACAGCCTTGCGGTCTGCTTCATTAACCTGAGCGAGTTGTGCTTTGGCTGCTTCAAAGGCTTGGCGGGCTTCTTCAAGGTCGATATCTTGACCTTTAGCGGCCGCATTGACCAGCACTTTAACTTCATTTGCTTCTACTTCCGCAAAGCCGTCGGTAATCGCAATGTTCTCCCAGCCGTTGGTACGAACCCGAATAACACCAGATTCGAGGGCTGTCAGGAGGGGCGCGTGACCAGATAGGATACCGACTTGACCAGAGCTACTGGGGAGGATGATCTCTTCGACGTTATCATCCAACACCGTCCGGTCGGGGGTGATCACTCGTACTTTTAAAGCCATTTACTTAAATCTAATTCAGAAAAATATGAAGAAGTATGGCTCTGAGCTTGGCCCATAGCCCACAAAAGCAGGTACTGACCAAACCCAGAGACCTAGGAGAAATCGGAATTAACCTTGCTCTTTGAGTTTCTTCCCTTTGGCGATCGCCTCTTCGATATCACCAACAAGGTAGAACGCTTGCTCAGGTAAATCATCTAGTTCACCAGAGAGAATACGCTTAAAGCCATCAATGGTGTCCTTGAGGGTTACATACTTACCAGGGGAACCCGTAAATACCTCAGCAACGAAGAAAGGCTGAGACAAGAAACGCTCAATCTTACGGGCACGGTCTACCACTAGGCGGTCTTCCTCAGACAATTCATCCAAACCGAGGATCGCGATGATGTCTTGGAGTTCCTTATAACGCTGGAGGGTGGACTGTACTGCGCGAGCAGTGTTGTAGTGGTCTTCGCCAACGATGCTGGGCTGAAGCATGGTGCTGGTGGAATCGAGGGGATCCACAGCGGGGTAAATCCCCTTAGAAGCCAAAGCACGAGAAAGTACAGTTGTACCGTCGAGGTGAGCGAAGGTGGTTGCCGGTGCGGGGTCAGTTAAGTCATCCGCAGGCACGTAAACAGCCTGAATAGAGGTAATGGAACCTTCTTTAGTGGAGGTAATCCGCTCTTGGAGATCCCCTACGTCAGTACCGAGGGTGGGCTGGTAACCTACCGCAGAAGGCATCCGGCCGAGGAGCGCCGATACCTCAGAACCGGCTTGGACGAAACGGAAGATGTTGTCAACAAAGAGCAGTACGTCTTGCTTGTTCACATCACGGAAGTATTCCGCCATGGTCAAACCAGACAGACCAACCCGCATCCGGGCGCCGGGGGGTTCGTTCATCTGACCGTACACAAGGGCGATCTTGGATTCGTTGAGGTTATCGGGGTTGATAACGCCGGATTCAATCATTTCGTTGTAGAGGTCGTTTCCTTCACGGGTACGCTCACCTACACCTGCGAATACAGATACACCACCGTGCTTGGTCGCGATGTTGTTGATCAATTCCATCATGATGACGGTCTTGCCCACACCAGCACCACCGAACAGACCAATTTTGCCACCACGACGGTAGGGGGTCAGGAGGTCAACGACTTTGATCCCAGTTTCAAATACAGAGGGAGCAGTGTCGAGTTCAGTCAGTTTAGGAGCGGGACGGTGGATGGGAGAAGTTTCTTCCGCATCAACGGCACCTTTTTCGTCCACGGGTTCGCCGAGGACGTTGAAGATCCGACCAAGGGTCTTTTTCCCAACGGGAACGCTGATGGGCGCACCAGTATCGAGAATATCCATGCCACGAACCAGTCCATCGGTACTGCTCATGGCAACGGCGCGCACTTGGTTGTCACCGAGGAGCTGTTGCACTTCACAGGTGAGGTTGATTTCTTGACCAGAAGGATTTTTTCCTTGGATTTTTAAAGCGTTATAAATCCGGGGCATTTTGCCACTGGGAAATTCTGCGTCAATAACAGGCCCAATGATCTGGGTAATTTTACCGAGGGTTTTTTCTTGTGTAGCTACCATGCTTCTTTATTATCTTTTGGCGTTGCCTTAGGGGAGAACGGAATGGCTGCCCCAAAGTTTTAACCAAATGTAAAAATTTGCCATACTCAGGTTACCATCTCTTGGGATCAAGTAAACAAGATTCCCTAGGGGCCTGGGGTGCTTGATATGTAAGGCTTAAACCGGAGCGAGGGGGGACTGTTTGGGAATGCCGATCGCTCGGGGGAATTGGTCGGGGGTTGGCGCAATTTTTTCAATGTAGAGACAGGTGCGCTGGCTCTGGCTGATGGGGGTGACGAAGGGATCTACGGCCAGAAGTTTGCCGCCACATTGGGCGATCGCCTTTTGTAGTTGTTCCGTTTCGGCCTCAGACCATTGCCCCCGGTAGAGGATTGCCAGGCCACCAAGTTTGAGTAAGGGCAAAAGGTATTCCACACAGAGGGAGGCTTTTCCCACGGCGCGGATCGTTGCAATGTCGTAGGTTTCGCGGTGGTTGGGGTTTTGGCCCAGGGTTTCGGCCCGGTCAGCAATGCCCTGGGTATTGAGCTGGAGAGTTTGGCTGAGTTCAACAAGGAAATTAATTTTTTTGCGAGTGGAATCGAGCAGGGTGATTTGCCACTGGGGAAAGGCGATCGCCAAAGGTAACCCCGGAAAACCACCCCCAGTCCCTACATCGATCAGTTCTTGGGGTTGGGTCAAACGTTGCCCCAGGAGAGCCAATCTTAGAGCTGCGTAGGAATCCCACAGGTGTTTTTCCCAGAAGGCTTCTAAGGAAGTAATCCGGGTGAGGTTGAGCCGTTGGTTGCCCTCACAAATACCTTGGTAGAGGGTCGCAAGAGCAGGGTAATGGGAGGGATTAGGCTGCCACCGCTGGGGGTCGGCATGGTTTTTAAAGAGGTCACGAAATTGGGTTTCAATGGCGTTCATAGACAGAAAAAAAGGGATCTGACCTGTTAAAGGCAAGGAATTTGGAGCCGTTGGTAAGCGGTGACTAAACTGTGGCGATCGCCCACATTGCCGGGAAACAATACTACAGGTAACCCTGGGAATTGCGGGTGGTCATTTTCGGTTTGCACGAGGCAGCAACCGGGGATAATTTGGCCGATTAGGCGAATCATAGGAACCTGTAAACCCCTTTGGAGAATGGCGTTGGTCGTATTCCCCCCTTTGCTGATGATAAAGCCGAGGTCTGGGGGCAGTTGGGCGATCGCCTCCAGGAAAAAAGCCGTGATATTTTCGCCAAATTGGAGATTTCGGGAAGCATCATCATCCTTGACCACCGCGCGACTGGTGAACAAGACTGGTGTTCTGCCTGCCTGACGAATTTGTTGGATCTGCGCCAGGGTGAACCTCTTTAGTTGATCACGACTTTGCAGTGTTTGGCATTGTTGGACATCGATTTCAATACCTTCCACAGTTTCTAACTGCAATAATTCCGTCAGTTGGGCGGTGGTTTTTTGGGTGTGGGAGCCAACAATGATCAATCCTGGTTGGGGCGATCGCCTCAGGGTAAAGCTTTTGTCCGGCGGAATCGGTTGGGGACTAAGCTCAGCCAGGGAAGTCAGTAGGCTTGCAGCACTGCGAAAGAGAAAGTTTTTCCCCTGATGAATGGCCTGGAACAGTGCCGGTACTAAACGATCAAAATCAACCTGTTGTTCGCCATTTAAAACAACATATTGGCCATCTCGCAGCGCCAAAAAATAAGACAATAACTCCTGAACGGGTTGATCGAGGCTTAAAACAGCCACTTGATCAGCGGTGACAGTGCCCTGGGTTTTGTGAGCAATGAAATCCGGCAAAAAACTGTCCTGGAAACTAAATAGAGGATCCTGAGCAAACTCTGTCTCCGCTACAGGGATCAACTGCCCATGCTCCCGGACGTAATGGGTACCACCACGGGTAATCCGTCCCCCCTCGAAAAAGGCAGGGGCAAAAAAACAAGCATCAAAAAGCCCCAGTGTTTTGGCGATCGCCTCGGTTTCTGCGGGGAAATGGCCTCGCAAAGTGGAATCCGAACGGCTAACCACAAAGTATTTCCGGATGTTTTCCCGGGTGAGGGCAATTTTTAGGTTTTGGCAAACTTCCTCTGTGGTGGCGATCGCCTCTGATTCCGTTAACGCCCGGGTATTGGCCAGGACAAAAAGAATGGGGGCTGGATCCCTCAATCCCTGGCGGAGGGTATCCACATCCCAACGCAGCAGCAACGGACAACTATGAACCGTTTGGGAACCCGTCGGGTCATCATCAAGCACAATTATTTTCGGTGTCACCATTGGCATTTTTCCCTAAATTACGGCCACCGGCTCGCTAGTTTCTGGCATCTGGGGCACAAGGGCGAGGGCCTGCTCAATGATTTCCCGACCCACCGTCATTCCCCGGGCTTCCTCGGTGATAAACCGTTTCCAGGCTTTCGTTCCCGGTTGTCCCAAAAATAACGACAGCATGTGGCGACTAATACTATGGAGTTTCACCCCGGCTTGGGTGTGGCGTTCAATGTAGGGCAGCATCCCCTCGACAATTTCGTGGCGGCTCTTAGGCGGGACTGCTTCTCCGTAGATATCGCGATCCACCGTCGCAAATAGATAGGGATTGTCATAGGCCGCCCGCCCCACCATCACCGCATCCACCTGGGTTAGATGGCCTTGAATTTGCTCTAATTCTGTAATCCCCCCATTGATCTCAATCCAGAGGTGGGGGAAATCCTGCTTGAGACGATAAACATCTTCGTACCGCAGAGGCGGCACCGTGCGATTTTCCTTGGGACTCAGGCCTTGAAGCCAGGCTTTGCGAGCATGGACAGAAAAGCGATCGCACCCGGTTTGGGAAACAATCTGAATAAAACGGCAGAGATCTTCGTAACTATCTTGATCATCGACACCAATCCGGTGTTTTACGGTAACGGGGATTTTCACTGCCGCCCGCATCGACGCTACACAGTCGGCCACCAGTTCCGGTTGGGTCATCAAACAAGCACCAAAATTGCCCTGCTGCACCCGTGGACTCGGACAGCCCACATTCAGGTTGATTTCGTCATAGCCCCAGTCTTCCCCCACCTTGGCACAGTCCGCTAATTCCTTTGGGTTATCGCCTCCCAATTGCAGGGAAATGGGATGTTCCGCTGCCTCAAAATTTAAAAGCTTCGGGCGATCACCATGGATAATCGCCTGGGTAGTAATCATTTCCGTATAAAGTAATGTCCGCCGGGTAATCTGGCGCATGAAGTAACGGAAGTGACGGTCAGTGCGGTCCATCATTGGTGCCACACTTAAAAAATGGGAACAGGCCATAGTCATCAACATTTTCAATGGAATCAAAGAAACGCTTTTCAGGGAATTCTTTTAGATTAGGAACACGGGGCGAACTAAGAGACAAGCTACAATGCAATCTATCCCCAACACGAACCGATTCTTTACTGGCGAGATACCATGGGCATCCTCGATAACATTCAACCGGCGGGTAAGGGAGAAGTAATGGTTTATGCTCCCTACTATCCCAAAAACAAGCAAAAAACGCTCCCCAAGGCCCTTGGACTATACCAGAAGGGTTCTGTCGAAGGGAAAAGAATTATTGATGGCGGGGAAGATATTCCCTTTGTCGCGAGCTGGTATGTGTCTAAGTTGCCTTCAGAAATGACCAGTTGCCGCCTCCAGTTTGCGGCCCAAGCAGATCTTAGCTACAGCGTTACGCTACCAAATAACCAGTTCGTTGATTATCTCATTGATTTGTTGACGAGCTTTAGCCGTGATGGATCCGTTGACTTTCCAAAGGATTTCTATCGAGAACTCTTGGGTCTGAAGAAAGAGTAAGCTCACGGTTTGCGCCGTTACGAAATTCCGTTATTGTGGATTGAGAATATGAGCTTCTAAAGGAGTAGTGGGTGTGACCAATTCAACCCAGTGTATCGTTGTTGCCTCGACCGAACCCTACAGCGGTAAATCTGCTGTCCTCCTTGGGTTGGTACATAGCCTGAGGGAACAGGGAATCTCTGTGGCCTATAGCAAGCCCATCGGTACGGTTTGGCATGACGAACAGGATGGTCGTTTCACCCGGGTTGAAGATGATCTACGGTTTCTCGGGGAAGCTTTCGGCCTGAAGGAGATGGAAGTGCGATCGCCGGTGCTGTTTTTGGATGAGGCAACGGTTACCCAACGACTGACGGGCCAGGATAAGACGGACTACCCCCAAAAGCTCAAGGATGACCTCGCGGGCATTAGAAGCGATGTTACTTTCATCGAAGCTCCCAACAGTCTCTGGGAAGGGAGCCTATTTAATCTCTCTGCGGGGGAAATCGCGGCGACCCTCGATGCACAAATTCTGTTGGTGATTCCCTATCACCCCCAACTCCTTATTGACAGTTTGTTGACGGTGTACCGCTTCCTGGGCGATCGCCTGATGGGGGTCGTAATCAATAAAATTCCCCCTGAAGCCCTTGAAACCGCGGAAACCCAGATTAAGCCTTTCCTCGCTCAACGAGGGATCGATGTCTACGGGATGGTGCCTGCGGACCGCATTCTTCGGAGTGTGACTGTGCGGGAACTGGTGAAACGTCTCAATGCCGAAGTCCTCTGTCGCGCCAACCGCCTTGATCTGATGGTGGAAAGCCTGACCATTGGCGCGATGAATGTCAACTCCGCCCTGAAATATTTCCGACAACGACAAAATATGGCAGTGGTCACCGGGGGCGATCGCACGGATCTCCAGTTGGCAGCTTTAGAAACATCTACCCAATGTTTGATTCTGACGGGCCATGTGGCTCCCCAGGAAATTATCCTAAATCGTGCCGAAGACCTGGAAATTCCGATCCTTTCCGTGGACTATGACACCCTGACCACCGTGGAAATTATTGATCAAGCCTTTGACCATGTGCGCCTCCAGGAACCGATCAAGGTGGAAGTGGCCCAGGCCCTCTGCCAGAAGCATTTTGACTTCGAAAGGTTTAAAGCCCAGCTATCCCCTGCCATTGCCTAGGATCTTTTCTAGCGCTTATCCTTGATCTTGTAACATCAGCGACTTTTTGTAATCCCTTACCCTCGAGTCCCATGCAAGCTTTAGAGCGTCCAGCGTCCCCCACCGACTCCCTCGTCGACACCACGATCCACCGGCGCAAAACCAGAGCCGTCAAAATTGGGAATGTCACCATCGGCAGTGATTACCCCGTTGTTGTCCAGTCAATGATCAACGAAGATACCCTCGATGTGGATGGTTCTGTGGCCGCAATCCGTCGCCTCCACGAGATTGGCTGTGAAATTGTCCGGGTCACTGTTCCCAGCATGGCCCACGCTAAATCCCTGGCAGAAATCAAGGCAAAATTGGCCGCGACCTATCAGCCCGTTCCCATCGTGGCCGATGTTCACCACAACGGTATGAAAATTGCCCTGGAAGTAGCCAAGCATGTCGACAAAGTCCGCATCAACCCCGGTCTTTATGTCTTTGAGCAACCCAGTGGTGATCGCACCGGCTACACCGAAGCAGAATTTGCGGCGATCGGGGAGAAAATCCGCGAAACCCTTGAACCCCTGGTGGTTTCCCTACGGGATCAGGGGAAGGCAATGCGCATCGGCGTTAACCACGGTTCCCTCGCCGAACGGATGCTCTTTACCTACGGTGATACCCCCGAAGGCATGGTCGAGTCGGCCCTGGAGTTTATTCGCATCTGCCAATCCCTCGACTTTCATAACCTAATCATCTCCATGAAGGCCTCCCGGGTACCCGTCATGTTAGCGGCCTATCGCCTGATGGCCAAACGCATGGACGAACTCGGTATGGACTATCCCCTCCACCTAGGCGTCACCGAAGCAGGGGATGGGGAATATGGCCGGATCAAATCTACTGCCGGCATTGCCACCCTCCTCGCCGAAGGCATTGGCGACACAATCCGCGTTTCCCTTACTGAGGCTCCCGAAAAAGAAATCCCCGTGTGTTACAGCATTCTCCAAGCCCTGGGTCTGCGGAAAACTATGGTGGAATATGTGGCCTGTCCCTCCTGCGGTCGTACTCTGTTTAACCTAGAGGAAGTGCTTCATAAGGTACGGGAAGCGACAAAGCACTTGACGGGCCTTGATATTGCCGTGATGGGTTGTATTGTGAATGGCCCTGGGGAAATGGCCGATGCGGATTATGGCTATGTGGGTAAAACCCCCGGTGTGATCTCTCTATACCGTGGTCGGGAAGAAATTCGGAAAGTGCCTGAAGATCAAGGCGTTGAAGAATTGATTAACCTCATCAAAGCCGATGGCCGCTGGGTTGATCCGCCCCAATAAATACAACTAAAAGCTTTCTGAACAATGACTTAGTTTGGGGGATATGAATTTATCCCCTCTATTTTTTTGCAGAAAACTAATCTTCGGCATCTTCGGGGTAACGGGCTTCGTAGGCGGGACGTTCTGCCTCGCTGACGAGGTGCTTGAGGGCATCCAGGCGGGAATTCAGCAACAGTTGGGCGACGGTGGCCGCATCTCCCTCTTTAATCTCCAGACTGGCGAGGGTGTCGAACAGCTTTTGGTAGCACTGGTTCAGTTCATGGTGGAGCTGAAAACGAATTTCGGAGGTATCACGCATAGGCCAAGGGTTTATTGGAGTTTAAAAGGGCACATCCTTTTTCATAGCATGGTCTCCACTCAGAGTTAAGGAGCAGCAATATATATTGATTTTCCCAGGGAATTTACAGGTCTTTAATCAACCTTTTCGAGCATTGTCCCGGGGCACCAGTCGGTAAAGCCATCGACAGTAAACACCACATACTCCACCCCATAGGCTTCCCAATAGTCGACTACTTTGCCCTGTTTTTGCTCGGGGTCCTGGCGACGTTGAACCAGACAACCGAGGGGAAATTCCTGGGCGATCGCCTTATCTTTAAAATCTCTCAGCTTGAGAATACGATTTTGTTGCTCTGGGGATAATCCTTTCCAGGCAGTGGCTTTAAAGTCGGGGTAGGCCTGGGTGAGGGCTTCAATTTCTGACCATGTGGTTGCTTGGTTGAGGTAGGCTGCCAACTGTTCGGGGGATTCGATAGCCGGGATGGGTTGGGGGGCAATGGTCATGGCAAGAACAAAATCAGTAACTACGGACTGTCCTCAAAATATCAAGGACTCCAAAAAGGCGATCGCAACGATCAAAAAAACCTAGCGGGATTGGAACGGATTTTGCACCATGGTTTTTGTTGCTTGGCCTGCGGCACAATCCAGGGCTTCCACTTCTGCTGATGATAGATGCCAGCCCAAAGCACCAGCATTTTCCCGGGCTTGGACAAGATTTTTGGCTCCCGGAATGGGCATTGTTCCCTTACAAATGCACCAGTTCAAAGCGATTTGGGCCATGGTTTTTTGATGTTGGGCCATTAACTCCGTTAGACAGCCCTGTAATTCACCCATGTTCGGCAAAATTTCTTTAAAAACCCGCCGACGTAATCCCTTGGGCAAAGGCTGATCAAGACTATATTTCCCCGTCAATAAACCCAAGGCGAGGGGACTATAGGCAATCAACTGGATACCCAACTCATCACATACGGCTTTAACGTCGTATTTCAAGACTGGATCTGTGGAGAGGAGAGAATATTGCACCTGGAGTGTTTTGAGTGGTACACCCCAATCCTGAAACCAACGGTGCACTTCCCGTAGCCGCTTCCCACCGTAATTCGAAAGACCCATTCCTTTGACCTGGCCTGTTTCGTAAAGGTTCGCCAGTCCCCGCAATAAACGCTTTTCCTGCCAGGGGGCATAGTTGGCCGTTGACCAATGCATTTGCACCAAATCCACCGGACGCTGTAACCGTTTAGAAGAAGCTACGCATGCCCGCTCCATTGCCCCTGATGTGAGTCGCCAAGGGTAGGGGGCCAGTTTGGTAGCGAGGATAATCTCCTGTTGGTGGTGCCCTTGGTAGGCTTGGGAGAATTGTCCCAGAAGGCTTTCACTACGGCCGCTTAATCTCCCAGTACCGTAGGAATCCCCCGTGTCAAACAGCGTAATGCCCTGGGAAACGCAAAAATTGAATACCTGTTGGAGATCTTGATCCATAGTGGACTCGTAACCCCAGAGCAAACGGTTGCCCCAGGCCCAAGTCCCACATCCCATGGCCGGTAGAGAAAGTTGGTTTTGCATCGGCGTTGTTTTATGAGGAAATGCGGTGGCAAAAGGTCAGAAAAGATTAACTAACGGCGTAGGAAAATCTGCCAGCAGACTAGCAGAGTGACCCCAAAATAGCCGGTGATCGCCACCCAATCCAATATTGAAGTATCCATTTCCATCGTGCTTTAAATGTGATGAACTGCATCTTGACGGCTGTCCTATGCCTTGTCTAAATTAGCCCGACTTGGCCGAGAAACCAATGGGAAATAGGAATTTCAGGCCGCTGTTTGAGTACCCAAAGTAAAGCCCAGGAAGTTTTTAAGGTTTGTGACAATGGCGTGATATGATTGCACGTGGTTTGTACTGTTTCCCTCGTACAAAGCAACATAGACAGTCAAATAATCGGTCAAATCTTTTGATCCGTTAAACCTGCTGAGCGTGAATTCATCCGAGTCTCAAGGCCAACCAGTTCTCCCAAATCTTTCTAAAACGCCATTAGAGAGTGACGGGAATGCGGCAAGTAACAATGCAATGGACGAGTATTATCAGCTCAAAAAGTCCATTTTTTTTGTGACTCTTGCTGCCAGTGGGGCGATCGCCCTCATGGTTTGGTATTTCTATTCTGCCCAAACTGCCGTGAGCTATCTCATTGGCGCCGGGGTCGGGATAATTTATTTGAGAATGTTGGCAAGAAGCGTCGAGAAAATCAGTAGCGACAATCCTAAAACCGGTTCCGGTCGATTAGCTCTCTTTGCGGGCATGATCATCTTGGCAACCCGGCTGGAGCAACTGGAAATTCTTCCCACTTTCCTGGGATTTCTGACCTACAAACTTGCAATTCTCATATATGTTCTCCCCAACAGCCTATTTGTGGCAGATAAGTCGGACTAGAAGTTCACCCCAGCGAGAGATTGTCCAGCGAAAGAACCGGGGAAAGCTCATCAAATGGAAATGCTTAATAGTTTAACTACATTTAGTTTATTTCCCCTTGCTGAACTCGAAGTCGGCAAACATTTCTATTGGGAACTTGGTGGTCTAAAAGTCCACGGACAGGTACTAATGACCTCTTGGTTCGTTATTGCTGTACTCCTAATTGCTTCCCTTATCGCAACCCGCAATGTTCAGCGTGTTCCCAGCGGTTTTCAAAACTTCATGGAATATGCCCTCGAATTCATTCGGGATTTGGTGAAAAACCAACTGGGAGAAAAGGAGTATCGTCCTTGGGTGCCTTTCATTGGCACATTGTTCCTGTTCATTTTCGTCGCCAACTGGTCCGGTGCCCTGGTGCCTTGGAAAATCATTGGTCTCCCCGAAGGTGAATTAGCAGCACCCACTAACGACATCAACACCACCGTTGCCCTAGCTCTGCTGACTTCCTTGGCGTACTTCTACGCCGGGTTCAAAAAGCGCGGAATTGGTTACCTGAAAAAATATTTGGAACCGACCCCTGTCCTCCTACCGATTAACATCCTGGAAGACTTCACCAAGCCCCTCTCCCTGAGCTTCCGTCTTTTCGGAAACATCCTTGCGGATGAGCTTGTGGTTGGTGTTTTGGTATTTTTGGTTCCCCTGATTATTCCTCTGCCCTTGATGGCTCTGGGTTTATTCGCCAGTGCGATCCAAGCGCTGATCTTCTCTACCCTTGCGGCAGCTTACATTGCTGAAGCGATGGAAGGTCATCACTAAGATAGGCAGACCATCTTCAGGATTATTGATAAAAGCCCAAAGGCTAACTAGAAATTTCAAGTCTATTTGTGTTTCTGGTCGCTTTTTCTGTTAATTTTTTTGACGGGGATCTGTTTTAGAGACCTGTTTATAACCACTTCAATAACATCGAAAGGAAAAAATTATGGATTCTTTAACTGCTGCTGCTTCTGTTATTGCTGCTGCTCTTGCTGTAGGTCTTGCGGCGATCGGCCCTGGTATTGGTCAAGGTAATGCTGCTGGTAGTGCGGCTGAAGGGATTGCCCGTCAACCCGAAGCAGAAGGCAAAATCCGCGGTACTCTCCTCCTCAGTTTGGCTTTTATGGAAGCTCTCACCATCTACGGTCTTGTTGTAGCTCTCGTTCTTCTGTTCGCAAACCCCTTTGCATAGAACGATTCCGGATTGGGTTTAGGTCATTGGGCGATTGACTAAAAAATAGTTAGCTTGATGACCTATCCCCTCTTTCCTGATGGGACTACAGGGCTTTTAGCCCTAGATGTATAAACTCTACAAAGACCCAAACACGGTGGGGTCAACTGATAAATGACACACTGGACAATTGTTTTAGCAACTGAAGCAGTCGAGAAAACCGCTGAAGGTGGTCTTTTTGATTTTGACGCAACGCTGCCAGTAATGGCCATTCAATTTTTGGTCTTAGCGGCGTTGTTAAATAAGCTTTTCTATAAGCCTATTGGTCAAGTGATCGACGACCGTTCCGAATATATTCGTACTAACTTAGTGGAAGCAAAAGAACGTCTGCAGAAAGCGGAAGATCTTGCCTCTCAATATGAGCAGGAACTCCGTAATGTGCGTCGTGAAGCTCAGGATGTGATTGCAACGGCTCAGGCTGAGGCCCAGAAAGTTGTGGCGGATGAAATCAAGTCTGCCCAGGCTGAAGCTTTAGCAGAGCGGGAAAAAGCAGCCCTGGAAATCGAGGCACAGCGGGAATCTGCCTTCAAGTCCCTTGAGCAACAGGTAGATTCTCTCAGCCAGGCGATCGCCTCCAAATTAGTCGGGGCCAAGCTTTAGGGTAGTGCGGTTTTCGCTGCCTAGATGGGAACTCTTGAAGATTTCAAGCTTTTATATCTTTAAGAAAAAGAGTTATCCATTTTTAGATGTATACACCATAAGCAAATAGCGCTGGGGTAGATCGATATCATGGGAATTATTTCCTACCTTGCCACCGCATCGGAGGGTGGTTTTCATTTAAACTTCGACATTTTAGAAACAAACATTATCAACCTTGCGATCATCATTGGGGTTCTGTACGTCTATGGGAGCAAGTTCATTGGCAATATTTTAGAAACGCGCAAAAGTAAGATTGTTGCGGATTTAGAAGATGCCGAAAGCCGCGCAAAGGCCGCCCAAGAAGCACTGACAAAAGCCCAAAAAGACCTGGAACAAGCCCAAGCCCAGGCGGTGAACATTCGCGAGGATGCTAAGGTTGCCGCAGAAAAAACTAAGCAAGAAATTCTCGCTAAAGGTCGTGAGGAAGTTGAAAAACTCAAGGCCTCTGCGGTGAAAGAACTGAATACAGAACAAGCAAAAGTAATTGCCGAACTCAAACGGCGAGTTGCAGAACTTGCTCTGGCGAAAGTAGAGGCTCAATTGCGGTCTGAGTTGGATGAGTCCGCTCAAGCCAAGTTAGTAGATCGCAGTATTGCACAACTGGGAGGTGGCGCATGAAGGGTAATGCAATGATTGCTCAGGTTGTTGAGCCCTATGCTGGCGCGTTAATGACCCTGGCACAGGAGACAAACAAAGTTGAAGTATTCGCTGATAATGCCCGGTCTTTGCTCACACTCTTCCAAGAGTCCGCAGAGTTCCGGTCATTTGTGCTGAATCCCTTGATCAAAGCCGAGGAAAAAAAGGCTGTCCTTCAGCAAGTTTGTGGTAAAGAAATCGATACCTATTTCATCAATTTCTTATTGCTGCTCGTTGACCGTCGTCGGATCGTTTTCCTGGAAGGCATTTGCCAAGAGTTCATCGCTCTCCAGCGGAAACTCAACAATATCGTTCTCGCGGATGTAACCAGTGCCCAGACACTCACCGCAGAACAGGAGAAGGCGATCGCCGATCAAGTCAAACAAATGACCGGGGCCAATGCCGTCGAGTTGAACATCAGCACTGATGCCGATTTGATTGGTGGCGTGGTAATTAAAGTCGGTTCTAAGGTATTCGATGCAAGCCTGCGGGGCCAACTCCGTCGCATTAGCATGGACCTCTTGGGTTCTAACTAAGCTGGTTTAACCGGGATAGAATCCCTGGCCAGTCCTAAGGCCGACCCCTTAATTTTGTGAAAGTGTCTCAATAGACTGTCCCTAGAATTAACCTTATTTAACAGTACAGACATGATTAGTATCAGACCCGACGAAATTAGTAGCATTATTCGTCAGCAAATTGAGTCTTACGACCAAAAAGTTCAAGTTGATAACGTCGGTACCGTACTCCAAGTTGGTGATGGTATTGCGCGGATCTACGGTCTTGAGCAAGCCATGGCTGGTGAGCTCCTTGAGTTTGAAGACGGCACCGTAGGGATCGCCCTCAACCTCGAAGAAGATAACGTCGGTGCCGTATTGATGGGTGATGGCCGCGATATCCAAGAAGGTAGCAGCGTCAAAGCCACTGGTCGGATTGCTGAAATCCCCGTTGGTGAAGCCATTGTCGGTCGCGTTGTCGATGCTCTGGCTCGTCCCATCGACGGTAAAGGTGACATTGCCGCCACTGATAGCCGCCTGATCGAATTCATGGCCCCTGGGATTATTGCCCGTCGTTCTGTCCATGAACCGATGCAGACCGGGATTACCGCTATTGACGCGATGATTCCCGTCGGCCGTGGTCAGCGGGAGTTGATCATTGGTGACCGTCAAACCGGTAAAACTGCCGTTGCCGTAGACACCATCATTAACCAAAAAGGCGAAGACGTAATTTGTGTGTACGTTGCTGTGGGCCAAAAGGCTTCCACCGTTGCCCAGGTGATTTCTACCCTCGAATCCAAGGGTGCCATGGATTACACCGTGGTTGTCGCAGCCAACGCGAATGACCCGGCAACTTTACAGTATCTCGCCCCCTACACCGGTGCGGCGATCGCCGAGTACTTTATGTACCAAGGCAAAGCAACTCTGATTGTGTACGATGACCTTTCCAAGCAAGCCCAAGCATACCGTCAGATGTCCCTGCTGCTCCGTCGTCCCCCCGGTCGTGAAGCTTACCCCGGTGACGTATTCTACTTGCACTCCCGTTTGCTGGAGCGTGCCGCTAAACTTAGCGATGAACTCGGTGGTGGTAGCATGACGGCCCTGCCGATCATCGAAACCCAAGCGGGTGACGTTTCTGCTTACATCCCTACCAACGTAATTTCGATTACTGACGGCCAGATCTTCCTGTCCTCTGACCTGTTCAACGCCGGTTTCCGTCCGGCAATTAACGCAGGTATTTCCGTATCTCGCGTTGGTTCTGCGGCCCAAACCAAAGCAATGAAGAAGGTTGCTGGTAAGCTGAAGCTCGAATTAGCTCAGTTTGCGGAACTGGAAGCATTTGCTCAGTTCGCCTCTGACCTTGATGCTGCAACCCAAAACCAGTTGGCCCGGGGTCAGCGCCTCCGTCAGATCCTTAAGCAAGCGCAAAATTCTCCTCTCTCTGTAGCAGAACAGGTGGCAATTGTGTACGCTGGTCTGAATGGTTACCTCGATGAAATTCCTGTGGATCGCGTTGTTGAGTTCACCACAGGTCTCCGCCAGTACCTCGCTACCAGCAAAGCCCGGTACGGTGAAATCATCGCCAACGATAAGGCTTTAACGGACGAAGCTGAAACCCTCCTCAAAGAGGCGATCGCCGAGCACAAGCAAAGTTTTGCCGCTGCGGCCTAAGCAGATTACCCGTCGCCTGGAACTAAACCTAAGAATCTTAGGGGTCTCAGGCGACCCAGAATCGAACTAAGGGATATTACTCATGCCAAACCTAAAGGGGATTCGCGACCGGATTCAATCCGTCAAAAATACCAAGAAAATTACTGAAGCGATGCGTTTGGTGGCCGCGGCAAAAGTACGTCGTGCCCAAGAGCAGGTGACTTCTACCCGTCCCTTTGCTAATACCCTCTTGCAGGTTCTTTATGGTCTCAAGAGCCGGCTCCGTCTCGAGGAAGCGGATCTCCCCCTCCTCAAACAACGGGAAGTAAAGTGTGTCGGTCTGTTGGTCATTACAGGCGATCGCGGTCTTTGTGGTGGTTATAACGCCAACATTATCCGTAAGGCAGAACAACGGGCTAAGGAATTAGCAGCGGCGGGCATTAACTACAAGTTTGTTCTGGTGGGCCGTAAAGCGGTGCAATATTTCCAAAACCGTCAGGCCCCCATTGCGAAGACCTATTTCGGGTTAGAACAAATTCCTTCGGCTGCGGAAGCCTCTGATATCGCCGACGAATTGCTCTCTCTTTTCCTCTCGGAAGAAGTCGACAAAATTGAGCTAATCTATACCCGTTTTGTGTCTTTGATTAGCTCCCAGCCCGTTATCCAAACCCTGCTACCTTTGGTTCCTGAGGCCTTAACAAATCCTGAGGATGAAACCTTTAACCTCATCACCCGGGGTGGTAAGTTCCAGGTAGAACGGGAAAAGGTTTCTACGGAAGTCAAAGAATTACCGGCGGATATGATCTTTGAACAGGATCCCAAGGATATTCTTAATGCTTTGTTGCCCTTGTACCTCAGTAACCAATTACTGCGGGCCCTACAGGAAGGTGCAGCTAGTGAGTTGGCGGCACGGATGACCGCGATGAACAATGCCAGCGACAACGCTTCTGAACTGATGAAAACCCTCACCCTGTCCTACAACAAAGCACGACAGGCGGCGATTACCCAAGAACTTCTCGAGGTAGTTGCCGGAGCTAATGCTCTATAGGAATACCACAAGTATTCGTTGCGTTTTGTTGTGAAAAACTATTTTAAATTGTTTTATCTTTTAGACCTGAAGGGTGGTATTTCGGTGCCACTCTTTTTTGTTTAATGATTGATTTGAGCTATTAGCAAGGAAGAAGAAAATTAAGGCGATCGCCAAAATATTTTTCTGTGATCTTTTCGTCTAAGCATGACAGCACCCAAATTTTGGCTTAGAACTTTTTAGACTGAAAAAACTATTCCTTTAGTCGATCCCTGGGGCTATTACCTTGGCAAACGCTTCTAGAAACGTCAAAATAGAATACTGAAATGTCAATCGTGGGTTCCATTTGTGAGTCAAGTTCGCACAGTTTCCGATACCAAGCGTGATTTTTATACGCACCATACCCGACCCATTAATTCTATTTTTCGGCGGGTGGTCGAAGAATTATTAGTAGAAATGCATTTGCTGTCGGTAAATGTGGATTTCCGCTACGACCCCTTCTATGCCCTGGGGGTAGTCACTTCCTTTGAACGATTTATGCAGGGGTATCGCCCGGAAGCGGACAAGGATTCGATTTTCCAGAGCATGTGTCAGGCTATTGGTGGCGAAGCTGAAGCCTACAAACGGGACGCTATGGCTTTGGTAGAGCTAGCTAAACGCTGTTCTGGTGAACAACTCATCAATTGTTTCCGTCAGGATGTCCCCCCCGAAGGTGCCCAAGAACTCTGGGAAAAAATTGAGGCGATCGCCAAAAATGATCATTTCAAGTACAGCCGGTTGTTTGCCATCGGGATCTACACCTTCCTCGGAGAATCTGAACCGAAGCTGCTTGAGGACACCGAAAAGCGAGATGAAATGCTGGCTACTGTGACCACTGGTCTCAAGCTTCCCGCCGAAAAAATGCAAAAAGATCTTGATCTTTATCGCAGCAATCTGGAAAAAATGAACCAGGTTTTAGCAGTGTTAGAAGATGCTCTGCTGGCCGAACGGAAACGTCGGGAAAAAGAAGAAGCGAAAGCTCAGACCGCAGAAACAACAGATAGCGAAACCAAGGAAACCACTGAATCCGGCTCGGATAGCTAAACTTTTCTGTGCGAAACCTCGAACTTTTCCTTTATTAACACCTTGAGATTCAGAACTTTTGATTTTCCTTGTGGGGCAAAAACTGGAGATCGAGGTGTTCCTTTATGGGGGGTTGGGGTAGTGAAATTTCACCGATATCTAGCAAATCAGTGCTTGTCTGTTCCTGGATAAATAATTCCCTAAAATCCTGTTGCTGGAGCTGTAACTCATGGACTTGGAGTTGACCGGATACGGCAAGGGCCATTCCCTGTTCTGGCAACGGTGATTCTGTGATGACCCAAATGCGGCCTGTACCATCTTCTATTTCATAGGCGCCCTGTTCCAACAGAGGAACCCGTTGGGTGACAATCCCCTGGACTTTCACTTCAACGCCCGGTGTTAATGTACCTAAGCTGGCGATAGTCCGCTGGGCCCCTTGTTCCTGCTGAGAAAGCACCGTCCAAGGATTGCAGCCAATTAAATTAACGGCCAGCAAAGCACTGAAACACCACCGACTGATCTTTAACGCATTAACCACGACTAGTCACTATCACTACATCCAACAGCATGTTCAGTGTACTGGACTCTTTCCCCTTAGAAAAAGTGTCTGGACGTTCGGCTGGGGGGTTTAGGTTGAATGATTTCGGCAAATCAGCCATTGTCTCAGGGAAGACGCCGCAAAATTAAAATCACAATAATCGGTGCCCCAAACATCGCTGTTACCGTATTTAGAGGTAAGGTTAGTTCACTCCCTGGCAGTTGCACAATAATATCCGCAAGCAAGGCCAGGCTAGACCCCAATAAAGTTACTGCTGGCACCAAAAGGCGATGATCAACGGTTTTCAGTAAGCCTCGACAAAGGTGGGGCACTGCAATTCCCAGAAAAGAAATCGGGCCACAAAAGGCCGTTACCGATCCCGCTAAGAGGGCTGTGCTAACGATAATGTGGCGACGGGTTGCTTTGAGATCGAGGCCAACGCTCTGGGCATATTGCTTACCGAGGAGAAGTGCATTGAGAGGTTTCGCCTGGAAAAAGGCCAGAAGACCTCCCGCAACAATTAACCCGATAAAAATGGGCAACTGTTCCCGCTGGATTTCAGCAAAGCTGCCAAAGGTCCAACTCAGATACAGACGCAGTGCTTCGGTGGGGCTAAAGTGCAGCAGTAAAGTGACAAGGGAATTACTGACATAGCCGAGCATCAAACCCAAAATTAAGAGGGTTGCGTTGTGAGACACCCGACGGGCGATCGCCAAAATGAGCAATAAAACTGCTACCGCCCCTAAGCTCGCGGCCATCGCCACACTCAAATTACCGAGAACACCGCCCATAAACCCCGTGCCCAACAGAACAAGAGCCACCCCCAAACTCGCACCGGAGTTGATACCCAACACAAAGGGACCAGCGAGAGGATTGTTAAATAAAGTTTGCATCTGGAGGCCACTAATGCCTAGGGCCGCTCCGGCAAAGGTGGCAGCGATCGCCCTTGGTAAGCGCAGTTGCCAGACAATTTCCGCCCAAACGGGATTATCCACGGGTTGACCCAGAGCAATGGCAAGCAGTTGATCCCAGGGAATCACCGTCGAACCTAAGCCCAAATTCAGGAAAAATAAACTTCCCCAAAGCACCCCAAGGCAGACAAACAAGGAAGGCGATCGCCAACGGACATTGGGCAACGCGAAAAAACTTAAAGGGCTAGTGGTATAAGGAATTTTCACGGGGAATCTGACAGGTGATGGTAATAGAAAAGCTCGTGGTCGGGAAGCTGGTCGGGGTGGGCAATTTTAATCACATCAGCGAGGACCACATCGGGATTTAACGTGCCCCCTTCCCAAAAATCATTGCCTCCCCCTGGGAAGACCCGTTTGTTAGCGGCATAGACCTGCTGTTTTTGTGCGGCGGTAAAGAGGGTGTAGCGTTGGTCTTCCTGGAAAATATTAGCGGTGGTTTGCCAATCAGGATTCACATTAAGCCAAAGATCCGCATCCTTTGCCCGGTTTAAGACCGCTTCAAAATCCAGGGGTAAACTGAGGCGAGCCTTGGTTTCTGCCCAAGGATAATTCACGTTTGCATCCCGAAACAGTTGAGCTACATAGCTTTCGCCCCCCGGCACATACCAGACCCCCTGGTAAGGCGACCCACTCAGCACCGTCGGCGTTGTTTCTAAATCTTGGACTTGGTTCACGAGGGCTTGGTAACGGTTGGCGATCGCCCCAAAAATTTCGTTCGCGTTTTTTTCTTCGTTGAATAACAGGGCCGTAAACTTAAGCCATTCCGCCCGGCCTAAGGGGGTCGGTTCCAGGTGGGCGGCATCTAACACCACTGTTAATCCCAGAGAATCGAGGGCGCTGGTATTGTTCCCCTCGCTGGCATCGAGACGATAGTTCAAAATCACGTCAGGCTGGAGACTCAACATCGCTTCCCGGTCTAACTGGAGGTTGCCGACTTCTTTGATAGCGCCTGCTTCAATGGCTGCCCGGATTTCAGGACTATAGATCAGTTGGCGATCGCCAACCCCAATTAAATTTTCTAAATGACCTAAAACATCCAGGTGAGGTAAATAGGTCGTCGAAAGGGCAATCACCCGGTTGACGGGCACTTCAACGATGGTCGCCCCTGGATAATCCTCTGGAATCGGTGTGCCACACTGCACGAAAACATAGGTCAAATCCCGCCGGGCCGTTTCCCAGGGTTGCCGCACCGTCACCACTTTGTAATGGTTGTAGTATTCCACCCGGAATCCCGTTGCAAATTCCGGGGTGACCTTATCGGGAAAATAATCCGCCGCCGGATCGTAATTTTCCACACAGGCTGCCGTTGTCGGCGTCGCGATTTCTGCGATGGGTTGGGTGGGGCCACAACTTGCTAACCATAGGGACAACCCCAAGCCCACAAAGGATAAGGCGCAATATCGGTGGCTGAAAAATCCCATCTTTCTCACCTACCCAAACCACGGAATACGTTGCACTTGGGTTTGGAAACGACCATCACCATGGAGCTCAAACAGGCGAAAACCCGGTTGTTCCCACAGTTGGCGATCGCCTTCAATGGATTCTTGATCGGGCGGAGTGACCTGGGTGCAGGTGGACGGGCTGCCAAAACAGGCAATGTCCCCTTGGGTGACGGTATATTCCAGATGGACATGGCCAAAGAAAATCGTCTTCACCTGGGGATGGTTTTGGACAATCTCCCAAAATTCGGCGCGGTTGATCACATCAATTTGATCCAGCCAATCAATGCCCGCCGGCACCACATGGTGATGTAAAGCGATCGCCACCGGAGCAGTTTGATGTCGCTCGAGGTTTTCCGCCAGCCAAGCCAGTTGAGACGTACTTAAAAAGCCCTCGCCATATTTCGGATTTTCGAGGAACGAATCCAACAGCAGCAGTTGCCATTCACCCAGGGAAACGCTCTTTTCCGTTGAAAGGTAATCCCCCTGCAAAATCTCCGCCATGGCCTCGGGATCATCATGGTTTCCTGGTAGCCAATAACTGGGAATCTGCGTTGCCTCGACTAAATCCCGCAACCGTTCATAGGTGATCGCCTCACCGTGGTGGGCTAAATCCCCGGTCAAAATCAAGCGATCCGGTTTAAACCGTTGCACCGCCGCCAATACTGCCTGAAACGACGCATCCGTTTTTACGCCCCGCATTTCGGCATCGGGATGGTCGAGGAGGTGGGTATCGGTAATCTGGGCAATGAGAACCATGGGCAACAGTGGGCAAATAGAGAATTAAACGACGCGGCTTAACGGAATTGGGCATTGACACCGATCTGAAACCTGCGCCCCACACCAGGGTAAGCCGGGAATGTTTCAAAATCCGCATCAAATAAATTTTCGACACTCGCTGTTAAATTTACGGTATCACTGATGGGATAGCGCGCCCGCAGATCAAGGTTTGTGTAGGCTTCGAGGGAATCGGTATTGGCATTGTTAATCAGGCGATCGCCCACCCGTTTCAAGAAAATCCCGGCATAAACTCCCTGGGGATTTTCGTAGGCGAGACCCACATTGAAATAATCTGTACCCGCAAAGGCGACCTCATTACCAACTACCGTCGGATCAGCATCGGCAAGAATTTTAGAGTTGTTCCAAGTGTAGTTAGCAAAGGCAGAAAGAGAAGACGCCAGTTGGACAGTTAACTCTGCTTCTAAACCTTGATTGCGGGCTTTCCGGACATTTTGGGGAGTGAATGTCCCAAGATCAAAGACGATGGCATCATCAAGGGTGTTATTGAAGTAGGTTAGACGCACCAAAGCACGATCCGAAAAACGGCGGTCAACACCCAGATCAAAGCTATTCCCAATCTCCGGCACTAAATCAGGATTGCTAAACCCAGGGAAATAGAGATCCACGGCAGTTGGCACCCGGAAGTTGCGGGCATAGTTCCCCCGAATTCGGGTCGAGTCTCCCACTTGCCAGGCAAACCCTGCGCTGGGTGATGTGACAGAACCATCAGCCAAACTATTAAAATCCTGGCGCAGCCCAAAATTCAGAGCGAGTTCCGGGGCGACATCCCAGCCATAGCGGGCAAAAATGGCCCCTTGACCGAGGTTTTCGTCGTAACTAAAGCCAAATACACCAGGATCCTCTGCTTTTGCGGTCAAATAGCGGTAATCAAAACCATAGGTGAGATTTTGGGTTTCATTTAGTTGCCAATTGTGCTGAATCTGGGCACCAAAAGAATTGTTTTCATAGCGGGCATCGGTTGTCCCAAATTGATTCTCATCAAAGAAACGAAAATCATTCAGATCTGCAAATAATCTTGTCGTTAGTAAAGAATCATCGCTATTCCCCAGGCGAGACTCTAAATCCAGGGAAAGTAGCCAATTATTGTCATATTGCGTCGCGTTCGGGCTCGGGGAATCAACGCCTCCTGGAATTTCGAGATCTTTACTACTATAGATTCCGTTAAAGCGCAACCGATGGCGATCGCCCAACTGATTAACCACCTGGAGATTTACGTTTTGGATATTTGTTGCCGCATTATCCCGGATACCCGACAGACCCCGTGCTGGAATGTCATATTCAAAATCATTTTCCGCAACGGCACGGTCATAGGCTAGGCGGACTGCCTGGGTTTCAGAGCCAAAACTGACTCCGACTTTTTGACGGTTATAGCCAAAGCTCCCCAGATCGGCCCCCACTGCCACTGCAATGGGTTGCCCAAAGCCCGGTTGCCGCGTCACGATATTAATCACGCCGCCAATGGCATTGGAACCGAATAACACCGAACTTCCCCCAGAGATCAACTCGATACGCTCCACATTGTCCGTCGTCAAAGTCGATAGATCGAAACCACCGGAATCAAAACGGTTGAGGGGTCTTCCATCTAACAAAATTAAGGTTTGGGAAGAATTATTTGCTCCCCGCAGAATTTGTGAACTTTGGGCACCCAGTCGAGAGCCTGCCGTGCTATCAAGCAAAACTCCGGGAAAATATTTCAGCGCCTCATTGACAGTGCGATAACCCTGGGCTTCAATTTGCTCGCGGGTAATCACATAGGCGGCGCGAGTCGCATCTTGGACGGTTTCTTCTTGGCGGGAAGGGCCATAGACGGGTTGGTTTAATAATTCGTCGATAACGGTTAATTCAAAATCAACTGTTTCTTGGTCTTCCTCAAGATTTACTGTTTCTTGGGCAATAACGACAATTGGACTGCAAGCCAAGCAAAAAGCAGATAGAGTTAATGTTTTAAAAAGAAAATTCTGAGTCATTAAAGAGAATAAAAACTAAATAATGGCAATAGGGAGACGAGAAAATTTTTGAGGATGTCATTGGGCGATTTTTTATCGTTTTCCCGGATAAAAATCTAAAATCCAAGGAAGTTTGCGAAAAAGAGCCTTTCCAGTTTCTATTGGAAGCCTGGATAAAATATGTCCCTAAAAATTTTTCTTAGGTCTAAGAATTTAAAGAATTTAAAGAATTTAAGCCTTAGCGAGACCGAGGCTGGTTGTGGCGATATTGCAGTCTCAGTAAATACAGGCTATGGGCAGAAAAGATGAGATTATTCATGGTTGACATCTGTACCGCGCAGATGGTTGAAGGGTTTGTAACGTTGGCTCGGCGGGCATTCTGACTTAGAAATTACGTAAATTTCCTTACAGCTGCGGGACAGCGACGGATTTTCACCGTTCTTTCCCCATTGCTTTTACCGGCTGATCCCCGGTAAAACCGAACTGATTTTAATTATCAAGGTTTAATTATATAGCAGGCGATCGCCCCCGTTGTAAATTGTAAATTATTTTCCTAGACCCCGAGCAGATCCGTGATGTGGGGAATAATTTGAGCGTGGTTGGTGAACAAATAATCAAGGCGATCGCCAATCAGAGAGAGAATTAAGTCTTCGTAGGTCATCCCCTGCTCGGACAGCCCCTGGGCAACAAGGCTGGTGACATTGGCGGTGGGTCGCTTGAGATCGGGCTTCGGATTGGCCTCTAAAATTTGAATATTACCGGCTTCATCCATCCGGGCATCGATACGAATTAAAGCATTTAAACTGAACTCCCAGTAGACTTGCTGGGCGAGTTTTGTCAGTTGTACTTTAGCCGGATCCTGATCATTTAAAAAGCGAATTCTTTGGCCCGTAATTGCCTTTTTATCCATGGATGTGAAAATCTTTTCATCGGGTTCTAAAAGGCGTTCCAAAATAGAAAATGTGAAGGGAGAATCTAGCTTTTCTAATTGACCCTGGCGTTGCCGCACATAACCACAAACGGATACACAAAATTCTCGCCCCGTCAGGAAGGGTTCAATCAAGGCGGTGTTGTGGGTCTGCTGATGAATGTTGGCGATCGCCTCACCAAGATCGGCGGGATCATCTACAAAATGGATGTTTAAAGAGGCCCGACCGGACACGGGTTTAACGAGAAAAGCCCCTTGGTAATTCTCAAAGGTTTGTTGGAAACGGGCGTTATTTTTGGCGGTAAATTTTCCTTGGGCTGGATGCCAAATCATAAAAGGCGCCGTGGGAAAGCCGAGTCCCTGTAATTCCCGCTTAAAAGAATGCTTATTATCTAAAATTGAGCTATTTAAAGGATTATGACCAATGTAAGGAACCCCCAACATTTCCAGGATTGCGGGGGTGTGGCACACGGGATTGTAACCCTGAACGCCACCAGTATTCAGCCAGGCCAGATGAATTTGATTGTCCCGGAGGCGATCGCCGAGGGTAGCATCATCGGGCAAAACGAAAACTTGCTGGAAACCTAAGTCCTTGAGGGCGGCGGCAATGTCATGGGCAACCAGTTCATAGGTTTTAGTAGAGCGAGGATTATGGGTCTGGTAGATAACGGCCCCTGGCGCTGTTTTATCTCCTCCATAAATGACGGCAATTCTTAATTTTTCACGGAGGATTTCTAGATACTTTGGCAGGTGGCTGAAATCGTAAGCAAATCCCATCATTAACGTGATTTTTTCTAAAATTTTGCGTGGCCTTGCTATTTTAGCCTAAGGCGATTGGTTAATTTTTGTTTTCTTTTCTACCAATCAACCCAGATTGCCTATGATTTTTCAACGTGGTGTTTGGCTCTGCTTGAGTTACGTTTTCGGCCTGGCTCTGGCTGGATTCTGGGGGCCTTTTAATCCCGATCCGACGGTACTCCAGTGGGGAATTTTCATCGGGGCGATCGCCCTGGGGACAACCCTTGCAGCAATTTTTTTCCCTCGTTTCCTTTGGCAGGTACCACGCCGCTTCTGGCTGATCCTGGGGTTGGTGATACTTCTCGCTGCCATTTATGCTCAGGTGCGTCTCCCCCGTCCCGCTGCCAATGCTCTGTATGGTCTTACCCAGAGCCAGCCGAGTCTTTTACAAAACCCCGTGGAAATTCAAGGAAAAGTTTATCGCACCACCACCGCTAAAGATGAGGATAAACAACGATTTTGGTTGAAGGTAGAGCAATTACAAATCGGCCCAAAGATCACTCCGAAAAAAGAGAATTTATATGTCACTTTAACGGGTAATTTTCCCCCTTTCAAACTGGGCGATCGCCTCCAGTTGACGGGCCGCCTCTACAAACCCCAGCCACCCCAAAACAACTTGGCCTTCAGCTTTCCAGATTATCTACGCCAAAACAATACTTTTCTGGGGTTCAGTGCCTGGGAAGCGACCCTAAGCCGACGGGAACAGCCCCTAACAGAACAATTACGGCAACGGATTCAAAAGAGTCACCGGGAATTCTTGCCCGACCAAGCGGCTAGCTTGCTTAGCTCTATGGTGCTGGGGCGTCAGGCAGCCAATTTAGATCCAGCAATCTATGACCTTTGGGTAAAAGCAGGCTTGGCTTATACCGTTGCGGCGTCTGGGTTCCATGTTTCGCTATTGCTGGGGGTGGTGCTGTGGCTGTTGCGCAATCGGGATGTTAAAACTCAGGTCTATTTTGCTGGGGGAATCTTGTTGGGTTATGTGCTGCTCACGGGTTTTCAGGCCTCTGTACTCCGGGCTGCCTTGATGGGGATGGGGGGATTGGTGGCCCTGATTCTTGACCGTAAGGTGAAGCCCATTGGCCTTTTGCTGGTGACAGCGACGATACTGCTACTGATTAAACCGCTGTGGCTCTGGGATTTGGGCTTTCAACTCAGTTTCCTGGCAACCTTCGGCCTCTTTAGTACCCTAGAACCCATCCAGAAAAAACTGGACTTTTTGCCCCCAAGGATCACGACGGCGATCGCCATTCCCATCGCGGCAAGTATTTGGACATTGCCCCTATTGGCTTACAAATTCAATGTAATCGCCACCTACTCCATTCCCCTCAGTATCATTTTGTCCCCGATGATTGGCTTAGTGAGTTTGGGCGGGATGGTTAGCGGCGCGGTGGGTCTACTCAGCCCAGAATTAGGTGGGGCGATCGCCTACGGGGTGGGTTGGCCTCTACAGGGGATGATCTGGGTCGTGGAGCAGGTTGTGGCTTTACCCGGCAGTCAGGCGAGTGTGGCGGCATTGCCCTGGCCCCAGGTGGTGCTGTTCTATGGGGTCATGCTCTTGATTTGGTGTACCAAGCGCGCTCAGAAACAGGCCAAACCCCTCATCGGGAGCTTACTCATTCTCTTTCTGGTGGTCTCGGTTTATCGCCATTTTAATACCACCCAGGTGACGATTTTTGGCGATCGCCAGACCCCTGTCATTGTTGCCCAAGCTGGGGGGAAAACCCTGGTGATTAACGGTGAATCCCCTGGATTTAAGGAATATACCCTCGAACCTTTCCTGCGCCGCAGTGGCCTGAATACGATCGATGGGTTTTTGTCTTTCACGACTCCAAACCCCGAAAACGGCAAGGCTGATTTTGCCAGTGAACTATCTATTCAACAGCGTTTTGGCCTGCCCCAATCCCAACATCCCGGGGAGATTATTTTGCGTCCCCTAGAACCCCACCGCCTCGGCCCGATTACTTTACAACTGCTTCAAGAAGACTTGCATATCTTGGAAATTCGCCTCAAAAGCCAATCCTTTTATCTCCTCAGCAAGCAGAATCCTGACGCGGACTTTATCGCCCAGTGGAATCCCGCCATCCTGATCGCCAGAGCCAACGATCTTGATTTCAAAATTTGGCAGACCCTCAAACCCCAAAAGGCGATCGCTATTGGTTCTCCCCAAGGTCATTTTCTCGCCCCCAACCGGATTGTTTACTGGAGCGAAACCGACGGCACGATGCAATGGACACCCCGAAAAGGTTTGACCAGTCTTGCGCCGGATCTGCCCTAGGCCCAAAGCCTTTTCCAGAGCCAGTTTATGCCCCGGAGACTGTGGTAAAATAAGAGTCTATTTGACAAAAAAATCCAGTTAAAAAACGCAAGATAATTCGCTTTGACGCCGTTTTTACTGTTTTTTGACCCCTTTTGACCTAGCGGAGCCGAAACCCTATGACCTCCCCCCAGGAGCGCATTATTCCCACCGATTTAAGCAATGAAATGTCACGCTCGTACCTCGAGTACGCCATGAGTGTGATTGTGGGGCGGGCGTTACCCGATGCGCGGGATGGCCTAAAACCCGTACACCGCCGGATCCTCTACGCCATGTATGAGCTGGGCTTGACTCCCGATCGCCCTTTTCGGAAATGTGCGCGGGTTGTCGGGGAAGTGCTCGGTAAATACCACCCCCACGGGGATACTGCGGTTTACGATGCCCTGGTGCGGATGGCCCAGGATTTTTCCATGCGGGATCCACTGATCAATGGCCACGGAAACTTTGGCTCCATTGATAACGATCCGGCCGCGGCGATGCGTTACACCGAATGTCGGCTCCAATCCCTCGCTACCAATGCCCTATTGCGGGATATCGAAGCGGAAACCGTTGATTTTGCGGATAACTTCGATGGCTCCCAACAGGAACCGGTGGTTCTCCCGTCCCGGATCCCTCAACTTCTGGTGAATGGTTCCTCAGGGATTGCCGTAGGGATGGCCACAAATATTCCTCCCCACAACCTCGGAGAAATTATCGATGGGGTGACGGCTCTGATCCATAACCCAGAGGTCACCATTAAAGAATTAATGCAGTTTATTCCCGCACCGGATTTTCCGACAGGGGCGCAAATCCTTGGCCGTTCCGGCATTAAGGACGCCTACATGACGGGGCGCGGCTCAATCACCATGCGGGGGGTCGCAGAAATTGAAACTCTCCGTCAAAATGGCCGGGAAAAGGAAGCGATTGTGGTGACCCAACTTCCCTATCAGACCAACAAAGCGGCCTTGATCGAACGGATCGCTGAGATGGTCAACGACAAAAAACTTGATGGAATCTCTGATATCCGCGATGAAAGCGATCGCCAAGGGATGCGCATCGTCATCGAACTGAAGCGGGATGCCTACCCACGGGTGGTTTTAAATAATCTCTACAAGCACACCCCCCTCCAGGCCAACTTTGGCGCGAATATGTTGGCCCTGGTGAATGGAGAACCCCAATTACTAAACCTTAAGCAGTTTCTCCAGGTTTTCCTCGATTTCCGCGTCGAAGTAATCACCCGCCGCACCCGTTACGAACTGCGCAAAGCCCAGGAACGGGATCACATCCTTCAGGGTTTGTTGATTGCCCTGGGGAATCTCGATGCGGTAATTCATTTAATTCGCCAGGCCGCCGATACGATTACCGCTCGCCAAGGACTGATGGATGGTTATAACCTCAGCCAAGCCCAGGCCGATGCGATTTTACAGATGCAACTGCGGCGACTCACTGCCCTAGAAGCGGACAAAATTGAAGCGGAACACCAGGATTTACTACTTAAAATCACCGACCTTGAAGATATCCTCGCCCGTCGGGAACGGGTCAACGCGATTATCGAAGATGAATTGGCAGAACTTAAAGCCATCCACCAAAGCGATCGCCGCACGGAATTAGTCCTCGATGACGGTGATTTGCAGGATATTGACCTGATTGCCAATGAACAATCTGCGATTTTATTAACGGAGCAAGGCTATATTAAGCGGATGCCCGTGGCCACCTTCGACGCCCAAAACCGGGCTACCCGCGGCAAAGCTGCCACCAAAATGAAGGAGGACGATGGGGTAGATCACTTCCTCACCTGTTGTGACCATGACCATGTGCTCTTTTTCACCGACCGGGGGGTGGTGTATTCCATCAGTGCCTACCAAATTCCCCAGGCTTCCCGCACAGCGAGGGGTTTACCGGCGATCCAGCTGCTGCCCATCCCGAAGGAAGAAAAAATTACGGCAATGCTAGCGGTGAGCGAGTTTACGGAGGATGAATACCTCGTAATGCTCACCCAAAATGGCTACATCAAGAAAACAGCCCTTTCGGCCTTTGCGAAGATTCGCGCCAATGGCCTAATTGCCATTTCCCTTGAAGATGGAGATGAGTTGCGCTGGGTGCGTCTTGCCCGCGAGGAAGACAGTATTATCGTCGCCAGTAGTGAAGGGATGGCAATCCACTTCCAGGCCGACCATAGCCAATTGCGTCCCCTAGGCCGTTCTACCCGGGGGGTGCGGGCGATGAAACTCAAGTCCGACGATGACAAGTTAGTGAGTATGGACATTGTTTCGGCCCAAATTACAGCGGCGATCGCCTCTGCGGATAATGCCGAGGAAGATGACGATAGTGAAGAAGTCACCGAAAGCGTTGACCAGGGGCCCTGGATCATTGCTGTAACAACCAAAGGCTTTGGGAAGCGGGTGCCGGTGGGCCGTTTCCGTCTTCAAAATCGCGCTGGGGTCGGTCTGCGGGCGATTAAATTCAAGTCCAAAGATGACCGTCTTGCCTCCCTGCGGATTGTTAACCCTGAAGATGAACTGATGCTCGTAACAGGCCGGGGGATTATGATTCGCCAAGCGGTGGAATCTATCTCTCTCCAGTCCCGAAATGCCACTGGGGTCAGAGTCCAGCGCCTTGATGGGGATGATGCAATTGTGGCGGTGGCCCTAGTACCCACACCAGCCGAAGACAGTTTAGCAACTGCGGACATGACTGCTGAAGAAGAATAAATACCCCTCAGGAACACCCCTCTAAGGGAGAATTTTGTGGAACTTGCCAACACACCGGCCAACTATTCCCCTCTTGGGAGGGGTTAGACTTCGGCGTGAGCTCAGCCGAACGGGAGTGTTAACTTTAGGGAAACGCTTCAGCCACCCTCCCTCAAGGGAGGATTTTTTTGTCACTTAATGCGTGGGTCAAGAAAGCGATAACTGAGATCGGCGATCGCATTAAAAATCACCACCAACACCGCGTAGATCATCGTGATCCCCATAATCACTGGGGTATCACTGCGGTTGATGGATTCGATTAACAGTGCGCCAATACCCGGTACCCGAAAAATTTGCTCAGTGATCAAGGCCCCTGTAAAAATGCTGGGCACATCGAGGGCAATCAGAGTCACGACGGGAATCAGGGCATTACGCAAAATATGGTTTCGGAGTACTGCAAACTCTTCCAATCCCTTCGCATAGGCTGTACGCACATAATCTTGGGGTAGTTCTTCCAGGATGGCATTGCGCACGAAGCGGGTCAAAATGGCCGTTTGGTACAAAGCTAGCACCGCGATGGGAAGAATGGATTGCTGGATCTGCTGCCAGAGGGTTGGGAGACTGTTAACGACAAGGGTGCTGTTGTAGAGGGAAGGCAGCCACTGCAACTTCACGCTAAACACAATAATGGCGAGCAATCCCGTAAAAAAGGTGGGTAGGGAATAACCCAAGAACGCAAAGGTCGTCACCAGTTGATCCAAGACAGAATTGCGGCGCAGGGCCGAAATAATCCCCAGGGGTAAGGCGATCGCCACGCTCAAAACATAGGAAATCCCCACCACCCACAACGTCGTTGGCAGTCGCTGTAAAATTAGGCCCAAAACGGGACTTTTACTGGTAAAGGAATAACCTAAATTCCCCTGACACAAAGCCCAGAGCCATTTAAAATAGCGGAGGTAAAAGGGCTGATCCAGACCGAGCGATCGCCGAATATTTTCCCGGACTGCTGCTGTAATTGCGGGATTGTTAGCGAATTCACTGAGGGGATCCCCCGGGGCTAGGGCCAAGATCGTGAAGATCACAAAACTGATCGCTAGTAATGTCCCCAAGGCGATCGCCAAACGTTTCAGGAGGGTGCGTACCATCCGTCCTTACTCCCTAAAGGGAGCCGACCCCCGGTTCCAGTTGCCATTCCAGGGTATCGCCCAGCGTAGTGCCGTCATGGTAGGCCGCCAAAAGCACTTCACTGGTTTTTCCCCAGACAATATTCCCTTGGGCATCCAAGGCGATCGCCCCCAGATCCCGCTGATTGGTTGTGGCTTCTTGAATAGATTTCTCCATGGCCTGGTGCAGCCCTAAACCATCGGCGACCCGGATCACAACCTTGGCTGCTAAGCATTCCTCAATGATGTCTTCCCCAATGCCGGTACAACTCACCCCCGCAACCTTGGTCGCATAGTTCCCCGCAGGCATGGCTGAATCACTCACCCGACCAATGCGTTCTAAACCCTTCCCACCGGTGGACGTCGCAGCGGCCACACGACCCTCTTGATCCAGAGCCACCACCCCAATGGTGCCCCGACGGGCCATCTGATCCTCAGCAACCACCCCAGCCATACTGCTGCTGAAATTTCCTTTGCGTTCCGCCATCCATTCCTCTAAGCGTAAATCTGTCAGGGGATCGTGGATAGGCATTTGCAACACCCGCACCATCTCCGCCGCCCCAATGTCAGATAGCACCCGGTCATCTTCTTTTTGTAAGGCCTGGGCCACTTCGATGGGGTTTTTAATCCGACCCACATTGATCACGCCGCTAAACCGTTGGGCCGTTCCATCCATCAAGGACGCGCTCATGCGAATCTGACCATCGGATTGCAGCACAGACCCTGTGCCAGCGTTAAATCGGGGTTCATCTTCTAATAACTTTGCGCCGAGGATAACGGCATCCACAGCACTGCTCCCCTGCTCAAGGAGCTGATAAATTTCACTGACAATACGATGGAGCGACTCCCGCACCGCAACCAAGCCTCCTTTGCCCTTGAGGGAACTACCGGCACCGCCGTGAATAATTAATTTGGGTTGAACTGTCATCCCGATTTTCCCCAGAATCTAGAAATTTAAAGAAAAGCAAACGCTAGGAAATTCTATCGAGAAATGTTGGCCCTGCCTATGCAGACCCCAAAAAAAGCGCCCCAGGTTTGTGGTGTATAACCTGAAACGCTTCTTGAAAATTTGCAAAGGCTAAAACCTAGAGAAAGCTTTGGACGTTTTTACAGGTTTCAAAGAAGAAACGAACGTTATCCTCAGGGGTTCCCACTAAGACACCATGGCCGAGGTTAAGGATATGACCCCAATTGCCCGCTTTACGGACAGTATCAATGATGCGGGCCTTAATAAAGTCCTGGGAGCCGAACAGCACACCGGGATCAATATTCCCTTGTACTTTCATGTCTTTCCCGAGGCGATGACGGGCATCGGCCATGTCAACAGTCCAGTCCACGCTAACAATATCGACACCGGATTTACCCATTCTTTCCAATACCCCAGCACTACCACTGATATAGAGAATCAGGGGGAAGTCAGGATATTTCGCTTTGACTTTATCCACCACCCGTTTTTGGTAGGGCAAGGCAAACATGTCGTAATCCTGGGGACTCAGTTGGCCTGCCCAGGAGTCGAACATCTGGATTACCTGGGCACCGCATTCAATCTGGTAGCAAACGTAATCGGCGATCGCATCGGCAATTTTTCCGAGGAAGCTGTGGAGGATCGCCGGTTCCGAGAAGGCCATGTTTTTAATCACAGCGTAGTTCTTCGAGCTTTTCCCTTCAATGGCATAGGCAGCCAAAGTCCAAGGAGCGCCGACAAAACCCAACACGGTCGAGGCGTTGCCTACTTCCTTACGGAGGGTTTCTAAGATGGTTTTGATAAACGGTAAGGAGGTTGCCGGATCGAAGGGCGTCATGGCATCCACCTGGGCCTGGGTGCGGATCGGGTTTTCGATGATTGGCCCTTTACTCTCGATGATGTCGAAGGGAATCCCCATCCCGGGTAGGGGCGTGAGAATATCCGAAAACATAATTACACCGTCAGGCTGGAATGCGTGCCAAGGTTGGAGCGAAATTTCGATGGCAAGATCGGGGTTTTCGGAACGCTCCCGAAAGCTCGGGTATTTATCCCGCAGATCGCGATAAATTTTCATATAACGTCCAGCTTGGCGCATCATCCAAACCGGTGTCCGCTCAACTTTTTCCCCCCGTGCAGCCCTCAATAAAAGAGGTGTATTATTGCTTTCCGACATGATTTATTAAAATAATTTTTGTGCATTTGTAAGCTTATCATCTCGGTTTGTGAAATAAACTTAGGGCACTAGCGTCGGCAGTTAACAATTATTAAGAAATATTGTGAACGATCCCTTCTCTCGTAATATTCAATTCTCTTCTTCGGGCTTAGGTTGTGTCCTCTCCTTTATTTTGATTGCGGCCCTCTTGACCTCCGTGGGATTAGGCTGGATCGTCAATGGATTTATTATTCTCATTTTGCTCATTCCTGTGGCGATCACCTTAGGAGTGGTGGGCTTTCAATGGTGGCTCAAGCGTAATTTAGTGGAAGCGGACTGTCCGGTCTGTGGCTATGGCTTTACGGGGTTAAATAATTCCATGGCCCGCTGTCCGAGTTGTGGGGAAGTGGTGCAGATTACCGGGAAAAAATTTGAGCGACAGACCCCTGAAGGTACCGTGGAAGTGGCCGCCGTAGAAGTGGATGTCCCCCAGGATGGTGACACAACCGAAGTTAAAACCGTGGAAGTGCAGGTCCTAGAGCCGGGAGAAGATTAACCAATTTTTTGGCCAAGACCACCACAATCAAAATGAAAATAGGAGGGGCGATCGCCTAAGTTGACAATTTCCCCTCCCTTCAAAATAATTCAATTAAAAAACGGCTGATTTAATCCCAACCATGGGTATCTAGGTACTTCGCCACCGTCTGCACGTCCTTGTCACCCCGACCGGAACTATTAATCACAATGCGGGGGCTACCCGATAGCTGAGGACAGAGGGTTTCAAGATAGGCAAAGGCATGGGAGGTTTCGAGGGCAGGAATAATCCCTTCGAGCTCAGACACTCTGCGGAAAGCCGCCACTGCATCTTGGTCTGTGACACTATAGTATTCCGCCCGGGCAGTATCCTTGAGATAACTATGTTCTGGGCCGACCCCAGGGTAATCTAGGCCTGCACTAATGGAATGGGCTTCTACTACTTGTCCTTCCGTATCTTGGAGCAGATAGCTCATGGCTCCGTGTAGAACCCCAGGTTTCCCTTGGGTGAGGGTGGCGGCATGGTGACCACTGGCAATCCCAGAACCTTCTGCTTCGACGCCGATTAAGCGGACACTTGGATCCTGGACAAATTCGTGGAACAGACCCATGGCATTGGAACCACCGCCCACACAGGCAACCAAAATATCCGGCAGACCGCCCCATTTTTCCTGACACTGTAAGCGGGTTTCTGCCCCAATCACTGCATGGAAATCTCGCACCATCATTGGGTAAGGGTGGGGGCCAGCCACGGAACCCAGAATGTAGTGGGTGGTTTCAACGTTGGTGACCCAGTCGCGGATCGCTTCAGAGGTGGCATCTTTGAGGGTACCGGTACCGGCTGCCACGGGTTGGACAGTTGCTCCCAGTAATTTCATCCGAAAAACATTCAGGGCCTGGCGTTCCATATCTTGCACCCCCATATAGATGATGCATTCCAAGCCAAAACGAGCACAGACCGTTGCTGTGGCGACCCCATGTTGACCCGCACCGGTTTCGGCGATGATCCGTTTTTTGCCCATGCGTTTGGCGAGGAGAGCTTGGGCGATCGCATTGTTGATTTTGTGGGCGCCGGTGTGGTTGAGATCTTCCCGTTTAAGATAAATTTGGGGCCCAGAACCATCGGGGCGAGCATAGCGGGCCGTTAACCGTTCAGCGAAATAAAGGGGACTGGGGCGACCGACGTAATCTTTGAGCAGACCGGCCAGTTCCGCTTGAAACTCAGGATCATTACGATACTGGGCATAGGCTGCTTCCAATTCCGCGAGGGCCGGCATTAAAGTTTCTGGTACATACTTGCCACCATACTGCCCAAAACGCCCAAAGGCATCCGGTACATTGGGTTCAAAGGTGGTGTTTTTGGGGGAAATGGGGGAAATAGTCACGGTGTCTGTATTCAGGTGAAATCAATAAGTCTGGGTAGGAATTTATTGTAGCTTGATCAATCTCTTTCCCCTGTAGATTCTGTGGGTTCGGCGGGGGAAGGCGATCGCCGTGGAAAAGAGAACGAAAAATTTGATCCCTCCCCTAGAATTGATGTCACCCAAATCCTACCGCCATAACGTTGCACAATTTTTTTACAAACTGCCAACCCAATGCCGGTACCACTATATTGACTCTGGGAGTGGAGCCGTTTAAAAGCATAAAAAATTTGCTCGAAGTATTCCGGTTCAATCCCGATGCCGTTGTCCCGACAGCTAAAAATCCATTCTTTGTGCTGGGGGTTGGCACTGATCCGAATTTGGGGGGCGAGATTCTCCTGGGAATATTTGAGGGCGTTTTCGATGAGATTTTGAAAAATTTGGCTAATTTGCAGGGGATTACCTTGGATCGTTGGCAGGGGTTCCAGGGTGATTTTGGCATCTTTAGCGGCGATCGCCGAACTGAGGCGGTTACAAACCTGATGCACGATTAAATTACAGTCCACATCCACCGTTGTATTTTCCATCCGATCCACCCGGGAATAGGTTAAAAGATCTTCGATGAGTTGGGTCATCTGACGGACGGAATCCTGGATTGCCTGGAGGTAAGTGCCCCCCTTTTCATCAAGGCGATCACCATAGCGCACCTGGAGTAATTGAGACCAGGAATAAATGCTTGCTAGGGGTTGCTTTAAATCATGGGAAGCAATGTAGGCAAATTGTTCCAATTCCTGATTGGACTGCTCGAGCCGGAGTTGCATGGATTCTCGGGCCTTCATTTCTTGGCGGAGTCGGTCATTGGCGATCTTGAGGGCCTGCTGATTACGTTTTCGTTCAATGGCATAGAGCATAGAACGCAGGAGTGTTTCCTTATCAAAGGCAATATTTTTTTTAATGAGATAATCCTGGGCCCCCTGGTGTACTGCTTCTAGGGCGAGTTCCGCATCGTTAGTATTAGTTAGCACCACAATTGGTACATCGGGTGCTACTCCCATCAACATGGGTAAAGAGCTGAGTCCTTGGCTATCCGGCAGGCTCAGATCAAGCAAAATGACATCAAAGGATCGTTTTTCCAGGCAGGCGATCGCCGTTTCGAGGCGGGCAAAGTGGACGATATCACACCGCACCATTTCGATGTCCACCAACAGATCCCCCAGCAACTCAGCTTCCGCCAAATTATCCTCGATAAGCAGAATATGTAAATCATCTAAGTGCATAGTGTCGCCGCCGCCCAGGAGGGAGCAATGTCAAATTTGTCAGACAAACGTAGATTTACCCACCCTAGGACTAACCCTTGCCAATTAGGTGCGATTCGTTAATTTTTCAACTGCTTAAGAAATCCTATTTTTTTAATTTTAAACCGATTTCCTCCTCTCTATCCAGATGATCACCCCCCTGCACACCACAGGATCAAAGGCTTGATGAAAACGGTTTTAACGGGGTTTTGGCTATGGCTGGCTTTCGGTATGGGACTAGCCCTTGGGGTTGATTTTCCTGAAGCTGGGGTTTCCCCTGGGGAGGGAAATGGATCTTTTTACTTTGTCACGGCCACTGTCCCATCTTTTTTGACAAATCATCTCAGGCTTTGGGGCGATCGCCATGGAAAACCAAAGGAATGATTAAAATGTAAAGAAACATGCTTACCCCTTTGCCAGAGTAAGTCACAGTTAATCTTGCCCTTAAACTTAAACTACGTATAGAGATAGAGCATCATGGGATTTTTAGATCGTCTTGGTCGCGTCGTCAAAGCCAACCTCAATGACATGGTCAGTAAGGCCGAAGACCCCGAAAAAATCTTGGAACAAGCCGTTGCCGATATGGGGGAAAGTTTGGTGCAGTTACGCCAATCGGTGGCCCGGGCGATCGCGGCGCAAAATAAAACAGAACAGCAACTGATTAAAAACCAGACCGAAGCAACTACTTGGCAAAAGAAAGCAGAGCTTGCCATCAAAAATGGTAGAGAAGACCTAGCCCGGGAAGCCCTGGTGCGCAAAAAAACTTTTGCCGATACCGCAGCGATTCTTCAACAACAGTTCACCCAGCAAAGTGCCCAGGTCAAAACCCTCAAGGAAAATCTCCTGGCCCTAGAAAGCAAGATCCAAGAGGCCAAGACCAAGAAAGATATGCTCAAGGCCCGGGCCAACGCTGCCAAAGCCAATGCCCAACTCCAGAGCACCATGAACAGCATTGATACCAGTAGTGCCATGAGTGCCTTCGAGCGGATGGAAGACAAGATCATGGAACTCGAGGCCCAGTCCGAAGCGACCAATGTTCTCGGGAGTGCCAGCCTAGATCAGGAATTTGCTCAACTCGAAGCGTCCAGTTCCATCGACCAAGAATTAGCAATGCTGAAGGCGGCTTCCCAACAGACCCCGGCCTTGGAAGCGGCAAAAATGGCCGAAGAAATGGAAGAAGTTTCTGATACCCCCGTGGCAACCCATGCCCCCACGGATGCTGACTTTGCGGCGGTGGATGCCGAATTAGAAGCCCTGCGCACTCAAATGAAAAACCTTTAGGGACAGATTCCTCTGGGTTTTGGTTTCACATTTGCAAATTGCACCGTGGCTAGGCTGGGTAGAGCATTACGACTGCGACTCGGTTCTAGCCGTTCGTCCTTTGTCGCTCTTCGTAAATCCGTTGATCCAGCGATCGCCGAAAACTGTTAACGTAGGAAGTTGTCTTTTATTTTGTAAGTAAGCAAGGAGTTCATCCCCTGTGAGTGGCAGCGTTTTGGAAATTACCGATTCCCAGTTTGAACAGGAAGTCCTTGATGTCAATCAAGCGATTTTGGTTTATTTTTGGGCTAACTGGTGCGGCCCCTGTCGGTTAGTTTCGCCCTCCATTAACTGGGCTGCCCAGGAATATGGCGATCGCCTCAAGGTGGTCAAGCTCGAAGTGGATCCCAACCCCAATGCCGTTGCCCAATGCCAAGTGGAAGGGGTTCCTGCCCTGCGTTTCTTCAAAGATCAAAAAGTTGTAGCGAGCCATGAAGGGGCGATCACAAAACAAGCCCTCAAGGACTTTGTTGAAGCCCAACTGTAATATTTTTTCCTAATCATTAAATTTGCCCCTATGCGTTTTTCCCAGCGGTTATCAAGGCTTGCGGCGAATGTGTTTGCTGATATGGACCGGGCCAAGGCCAAGGCGGTGGCAGCAGGTCAAGATCTCATTGATCTATCCCTGGGATCCTCTGACCTCCCCGCATCGCCCATGGCGATCGCCACCATGGGGCAAGCCCTTCAAGATCCCAACACCCATGGCTATGTGTTGCACCGCAATACCCAAGAGTTTCGGGAGGCGATCGCCAGTTGGTTTGAAAAGCGCTATGGTGTTGCCGTAGATCCGGAGACGGAAGTTCTCGCGCTCATCGGTTCCCAGGAAGGCACAGCCCACTTACCCTTAGCGGTGCTGGAACCGGGGGATTATGCCCTGCTGCCGGATCCCGGTTATCCCTCCTATGTTGGTGGTGTTGCCTTAGCGGGGGGAGAAAGCTATTTTATGCCCCTTACTGCTGACCATGGTTTTTTGCCGCAATTTGAGGCAATCCCTGGGGAGATCCTGGCCAAGAGTCGGCTAATGATTCTCAGCTATCCCCACAACCCGACGACGGCCATGGCAACCCGCAAATTTTTCCAGGAAGCGGTACGGTTTTGCCAGGCCCATGATTTAGTTTTGGTGCACGATTTTCCCTACAACGATATGTATTTTTCCGGGAGTCCAGAACCTCCTTCTGTGCTCCAGGCGGATCCTGAGAAAACCTGCAGTATTGAATTTTTTACTTTTTCTAAATCCTTTAATATGGGTGGCTTTCGCGTAGCCTTTGCAGTGGGCAATGCCCAGTTAATTGCAGCCCTACGCCAGATTAAAGCGGTGGTGGACTTTAACCAGTACCAGGGGATTTTAATGGGGGCGATCGCCGCTCTCCAACAAGACCAAGACACCATCCACAAAAATGTCGCCGTTTACCAAGCCCGGCGGGATGCGTTGCTGGAGGCCCTCAATGATCTGGGTTGGGACGTACCTAAGCCAGGGGCAACTCTATATGTGTGGGCAAAGTTACCGGATACCTGGCGTGGGACATCTCTAGAATTTTGTACGGCACTGGTGGCGCAAACAGGAGTTGCCCTTTCCCCCGGATCGGGATTTGGTAAAACAGGGGAAGGTTATGTGCGCTTTGCCCTGGTGCGGGAACCCTCGGTACTCAAGGAAGCAGTCCATCGCCTTCACACCTTTCTTCTGTCGCAACCATGACATTGACGCAGGTCTGGGGTTGTCTGTTGATTTTGACAATGCTGCCGACCCTGGGCGCATTTTTGCAGTTCCCCTGGGGCGATCGCCATCCCTGGGGCGGATTGTTTTGGGATCTGACCCTCGGGGGCCTAGCGGTCTTGCTGGCCCAGCTTTTTTTCCCTCCCTATTCCCCCTGGGAACTGCTGAGTCTCCTGGCGCTGACCATAGGGCAGTATTGGCGCCACCGGCAGATCACCTACGGGAAAATTCTTGGGGGTTTGCTGATCCACGATTGGCAGATTACCCTGATCGCGAGTTTTTTGGGGATAGTCAGTCTCACTCTATTTCGACAAATCCGTTGGGGTACTTGGGTCATTTTAGGGACAATTTTCTTCGCCCTCGGTTTGCGTCACGGAGCAATTCCCGGTTACTGGGTGACGGCGATCGCCTTGGGAGCCGTCCTGGGTTGGTTCAATCAACAGACCCCTCACAATCGACAACTCTGGCAGTTATTTCGCCCAGAAGCAGGATTTTTAACCCTCGATCGTCCCCTTAATGCGTCCCAGGTGGGTCAAGATGCGGCCACCCTGAGCCAATTAAAAGCCCTCGGTTACCCTGTACTGCCGGGTTGGGTTCTGAAGCCCGGGGATGATTTGCCTAAATTTGTCACTTTTGTGAAACCCAGTGGCGATCGCCTTTATAGCGTCCGTCTCTCCAGCGAAACACCAGCCCCCACCTTTCACATTCCCCAGGGTCCCTTTTCCACGCGAGACGATTTAGACACCGCCCTTACCCAAGGCTTTAGTCACACTCCCCTCGGGAAGCAAGCCCTCATTGTCCAAAATCTCCCCAACGCCCTCTGGTCTGGGATTACCTACAGTCGTCCCCCCCTCCCCTACAGTCGCCAAGAACCCATAACAGAAGCGGCCCCCGGCTGGATTTCCCCACTAATCATCGGTGAAGGTAAAGCCCCTTTGTTTTACGGCTTAGAGTCTCCCCAAGCCATTGGTGAAGTGACCCCCACAGACCAACCTCCCCTCGATCTACTGCGGGAAGTGGCCCAGCTCAGTCGCCAATTGGAACATCACCAGGGCAGTCCCCAGGCCGTGGAATGGTGTTTTACGGGGGTAAATCTCTGGATTTTGCGGGTGCGGCCGGTCTATCATCTCCATCCGGTTTGGACACGGGAATGGGTCGCCACTCATTTACCCCAACCCCTCTCCACTCTCAGTACCTCCCTTTTGGAAGTGATTGTCCCAGGGGCGATCGCCAGTATTTACAATGCCCTAGGGGACGGCCGCGAAAACCTCAGTAACCTGACGCTTATTTCCCATCACCGGGGCTATAGTTATCTCAATCGCAGTTTTTGGCGACGGATTCGACGACGGGCTAATCTACACTTCAGCGACCTCCAGTCCCGGAAAGCAAGATGGTTGTTCATTTTCCGTCATCCGGTGTTTTGTTATCGTTACCTGCGCTGGGAACGACAATGGTACACAGATTTTCAACAAAATGTTGAGCGTCTTTATCACCCTCTGCTCAAAACCATCAGGATGATTAGCCGCAACGATCTATCGACCCTGAGCCTGGTGGATCTGGTACAGAATGTGGAGCAGATTACGGACATTTTGGAATTACTTTGCACCGATTGGATCCGGGGAGAAATAATTCTTTGGCGCTGGCGGTTGACTACGGGATTAACAGATTTTTTGCCGCCCCTTTTGCCGCAATTCCAGCATTTAAACCAATTAGCGATCGATATTCGCACCACCCTCCGCACCCAAACGGCGGCTCTACCTAGAGATCTCAAGCCCCTGACACGGTCTGCCTTGTTTGCCCAACTTGCAGAATTGCCTGACGAAGAAAATTTCCTAGGACGATTAAATGGTTGGCTGAAGGATTACGGTGATGGGGCGACGGTACCGTGGGAATTGGCCCAAAAACGTTGGTGGGAAGACTCCAGTCCCATTCGGCAGCAACTAACGGATCTGCTCAATCATCCCCGGACGATTATTCCGCCCACAGCTTTAAACACCACCCAGACTAAACTTCAGGCACTTTATTTTTGCCAGGGGGAAGTATTTAGTCTCTGCGAGACTTTTTTGGCTCAGCTCCGGGGACATTTTTTGGCGATCGCCCGCATTTGGCAACAACGGGGTTATTTGGCTCAGGCCGAGGATATTTTTTGGCTCAAGCTGTCGGAAGTGAAAGTGCTGATCACCGCCCCCCAATCCCAGGAATTTTCTCGCCTCCAATTAAAAATTCAATACCGGCGATCACAATGGGCCTTAACCCAGGAACAGGGGCCGCCACCGGAGATTATCTACGGCCAACTGAACATTAGGGAAGATGTGTCAAGCAGTTGCTCCCTCCAGAAACTCCAGGGCCAAGGGGTGAGTAGCGGTTCAGTAATCGGACGGGTATGCCTTTGTCCTCACCCGGAACATCTCCCCAACTGGGGCCCGAACGATATTTTGGTAACGCCTTTCCTCCATGAAAATTTCTTTGGTCATCTCGATGCAATCAAAGGCATTATTACCACCCAAGGGGGCATGCTGTCCCAGGGAGCCAGCTTAGCTCGGCAGCGGCAGATTCCCATGGTGACCCAGGTGGCGATCGCCCTTGATGCCTTACAACCGGGTCAGTGGGTACGTCTAGATGGTCGCTTAGGTCAAGTGGAACTCCTTGATCCCGAGGCCCTGTCGACGGATGCCAATTAGTTTTTCGCTGGGCAGGTTACAATCGCTGAAGTTTTGTCTAAGGATTCTGTCCCCCCATGTCTCCCCTTGAGTCTCTCCGCAGTTGGTACCAAACCTATGAAAAATCTCCCCAGATCACCGGGGTCATCTCGGCGATCGCCCTAGGGCTCCTGGGGATCATTGCCTTTGTTTGGCACCTGGGCACCGTGGGCTTGGTCGATGAAACGGAACCAATGTTTGCTGATGCAGCCCAGCGCATGCTTGCCACTGGGGATTGGATTACGCCCTACTATAACGATGCCACCCGTTTTGATAAGCCCCCCCTGGTTTACTGGCTCATGGCGATCGCCTACAAAATTGTTGGGGTCAATGCTTGGGGGGCCCGCTTACCCTCTGCCTTTGCAGCCCTGGCCTTGATGGTGTTGCTATTTATGCTGTTACGCCAATTTGGTTTCGGGACGGCGGCGGCGGCCCAGAACCCAGAAGCCCCCCAGAATCAGCGGAAACTATGGCTGGCGGCCTGGATTGGCAGTAGCCTGCTGGCCTTAAATCTGCAAACCATCGTCTGGGCACGGCAGGGGGTCTCCGATATGCTCCTCAATGGTTGTTTTAGCAGTGGTTTAATTTGTTTTTTCTATGGCTATGGTAGTGGTGGCAAGGCGATAAACCGCTGGTTTCCTAATGGTTGGTACATTGCGGCTTATATCTTGCTTGCCTGTGCGGTTTTAACCAAGGGGCCTGTGGGGATCGTTCTGCCGGGACTGATTATCCTCATTTTTTTGGCCTATGTGGGTAAGTTGCGGGAGGTTTTACTGGAGACAAAACCCCTCACCGGTGCGATTATTTTTTCGGTGATCGCCGTGCCTTGGTTCATTTTGGTGACCCTCCGCAATGGGGAAGCTTACATTGATAGTTTTTTTGGCTATCACAACTTTGATCGCTTTACGGGGGTGGTCAATGGCCATGATGCGCCTTGGTATTTTTATTTTCCTGTGGTCTTGATTGGCTTTTTGCCCTGGTCTGTGTATCTACCAGCGGCGATCGCCCGTCTGCAACTCCACCGTCCCCTCCTCTGGCGTCAGGAACCACGAATGGCCCACCTCGCTGTTTTTGCCAGTGTTTGGTTTGGGGTGGTCTTTGGTTTTTTTACGATCGCTGTCACGAAACTACCAAGCTATACCATTCCCCTGTTGCCCGCTGCGGCGATTTTAGTGGCCCTATTCTGGAGTCAGCTAATGGCGGAACCCCAACAACCTTCCCAGGGATTCCGGGGCAGTGCGATCGCCAATCTAGTTTTCTTGCTAATTCTCAGTGGCTTTATGCTCTACAGTCCTCGGGTGATCGGCTATGATCCAGCGGCGCCTCACCTAGCGCAAATCTACGCCCAGTCTAACCTTGCCTGGTGGGGTTCTGGCATTTGGCTCACAGGTGCGGTGTTGTTAGGTTTGGGGATTTGGCAATCGCGCCTCATCATTTGGTTAATCAATGGCGCTGTGATGGTTGCCTTTATTATTGGGGTTCTGATCCCCGCTAGTAGTCTGTTGGATCAAGCTCGCCAAGCAGGTCTCCGGGACATCGCCAGCACCATCCTCACGACCCAACGGCCCAACGAACCGATCCTGATGGTTGGCTTTGAGAAGCCCAGCCTCGTGTTCTACACCAAACAAAACATCAACTTCATCGATGATGATAAAGAGGACGAAATGGCCCTCCTTGAAAGCACCCTAGGCCCGACAACCCCATCCTTTCTCCTGGTGGTGCGCGATCAAGCCCGGGAAGAACTCCCCTTAGCAAATAAAACCGTCAATTTGCTTCTGGAGAGAACGCCCTACCAGCTGCTGCGGGTACAATAAAGGCGATCGCCCCTCATACTCAGGAAAACAAAGCAAATTTCCTTAAGGCGTATTACTGTCGAGGTCAGGCGAAAAAAATTAAGCTTATTTTTATAATTGTCCCCGTATTAAAAGAAAGCTATCCTTTAATCTAAGTCCATTGTGATATTGGTCGGTCTACTTTGGTTTCTAAACTCTCCCTATATCTTGTTGCCCCTCCGAATTTTTCGTCAGGAGAAATCAATGCCCAACTCACAGGCGATCGCTACCAAATCCAGCATTTTGATTACAGCGAAAAATTCCTTAATGCCCTAGAAGGCGATAAAGAACAAATCGATTGCCTAATCGCCGTTCATGCCGAAGAAAACCGCCAATATTTCCAGGGTTTAGCCCAGAGTGGAATCTTACTACCTACCGTTTTCCTTGACACCCCAAAACCCTGTGCTGATGCCGAAAAAAATGAAATAATTCAGCTTTATCATCATGCAGAACAATACCTCGATCTAAACGATCTAGAAAACCTACCTCTGAGCATCGATCAGGCGATCGCCCAGTTCCTCCACCTCGCTCCCAGCTGCGCCCTGAGCGACAAACCCCAGGATCCCCAAAATAGCGATCCTGACAAAACACACCAGGCTTTTTTACTGCTGCAACAGCGTCGCCTAGCCGAAAAACTCCGGGAACGATTAGGGTATCTGGGAGTTTATTACAAACGCAATCCCAAATATTTTTACCGTAATCTTTCTCCCGAAGAACAAGAAGAATTTCGTGCGCAATTTGCCAACGATTATCGGGATATTGTTCTTAGTTATTTCCATGGCGATCTCCCTACAAATCAAGCAATTGATCAATTCGTCAACCAAGCTTTCTTTGCCGATGTTTCTGTCTCATACATTCTAGAAACCCATATGAAATTAATGGACGAATTTTCTCAACAACTTAAACTCGAAGGACGCAGTGAAGAAATTCTTCTCGACTACCGTTTAACCCTCATTGATATTGTTGCTCACCTCTGTGAAATGTATCGTCGTTCTATCCCCCGAGAAGATTTACCTTTTGAACTTCTATTTCGGATAGACTAGGATGAAACTACTCTCCACTAAGGTTCCCAAAACCCAACTCTATTCCTACCCACATCAGCCTTATCTATGAACCTCTTGAAGAAAACCTATGTTTTAAAGCTTTATGTGGCTGGCAACACCCCAAACTCCGTCAGAGCCCTCAAAACCTTAAAGAATATTTTAGAAACTGACTTTAAAGGAGTCTACGCCCTTAAGGTCATTGATGTTTTACAGAATCCTCAATTGGCTGAAGAAGATAAGATTTTGGCGACACCAACCCTTTCTAAGGTATTGCCCCCCCCTGTCAGGAAAATTATTGGTGACCTCTCCGACCGCGAAAAAGTCTTGATTGGCCTAGATCTACTTTACGAAGAATTCTTAGAACGGGAAGAAGATCTTTAAGCAAAGGAACAATTTCTAGTAGGATAAAGCCATTTAATTAGGAATCTGCCCCGTCCCATCCAGAGATGTCCCATGAGAATCACTTGTTAGATCTCCTCCCATCGTCACCAGACAAACCCCTAATTTACGCCTCGTTTTCAATACCTCCAGTTACTAAATTGTAATGAATCAGCCCATCTCCCCTAATAACGGTGCCATCAAAGGTGTCCAGAAAATTCGTACCCTTATTGAAGGTCTTGATGAGATCAGTCATGGTGGTTTGCCCGCAGGCAGAACAACCCTCGTCAGTGGCACGTCAGGGACTGGGAAAACATTATTAGCGATCCAATTTCTGTACCACGGGATCAAACACTTCGACTATCCTGGCCTTTTCGTCACCTTTGAAGAATCTCCCCGGGATATTATCCAAAATGCCCATAGCTTTGGTTGGGATCTACAGAGTCTTGTCGATGAGGGTAAGTTATTTATTCTGGATGCTTCCCCCGACCCTGATGGCCAAGAAGTAGTCGGCAATTTTGATCTCTCTGCCCTGATTGAGCGGATTCAGTATGCGATCCGGAAGTACAAGGCGCGACTTGTTTCCATCGATTCTGTGACGGCCGTGTTCCAACAGTATGATGCGGCTCCTGTCGTCCGTCGTGAAATCTTCCGTCTGGTGGCACGCTTGAAACACCTAGCCGTTACTTCGATCATGACCACTGAAAGACTGGATGAATATGGCCCGGTGGCACGCTTTGGGGTAGAGGAATTTGTATCGGATAACGTCGTGATCCTGCGTAACGTTCTGGAGGGCGAACGACGCCGCCGCACGATTGAGATCCTCAAGCTCCGGGGCACGACCCATATGAAGGGAGAATATCCTTTCACGATCACCAACGACGGGATCAATATCTTTCCCTTGGGGGCAATGCGTCTTACCCAGCGGTCTTCTAATGCGCGGATTTCTTCGGGCGTGGAAACCCTCGACAAAATGTGTGGCGGTGGCTTCTTCAAGGATTCGATTATTTTGGCAACAGGGGCAACGGGTACTGGAAAAACCCTATTGGTCAGTAAGTTCCTAGAGGAAGGCTGTCGGCGCGGGGAACGGGCGATCTTATTTGCCTATGAGGAATCTCGCGCCCAGTTATCTCGAAACGCCTCCTCCTGGGGGATTGATTTCGAAGAGATGGAACGGAAGGGTCTGTTGAAATTGCTCTGTTCCTATCCGGAATCGGCGGGCCTTGAGGATCATCTGCAGATGATCAAGTCCGAAATTTCTGAGTTTAAGCCTTCGCGCATTGCCATTGATTCCCTCTCCGCCCTAGCACGGGGGGTAACCAATAACGCTTTCCGGCAATTTGTAATTGGGGTAACGGGTTATGCCAAGCAGGAAGAAATTACGGGCTTTTTCACAAATACAACGGATCAGTTTATGGGCGCCCACTCGATTACGGAATCCCATATTTCGACGATCACGGATACGATTCTAATGCTGCAGTACGTGGAAATCCGTGGGGAAATGTCCCGGGCGATTAACGTCTTTAAGATGCGGGGATCCTGGCACGATAAAGGCATTCGAGAATACACCATCAGCGAAGGTGGAGCCGCCATCAAGGATTCTTTCCGGAACTATGAGCGGATCATTAGTGGTTCGCCGACCCGGATTGCAGTGGACGAGAAAACGGAATTGTCCCGGATTATGCGGGGAGTTCAGGATAAGACCTTACCGGAGTAACCCTTCTACCCTTCGGGTATCTCCCCTAAGAGAAAATATTTGTTTAGGGATTGAAAAAAATTATTGTTTTTGGAAATGAGGAGAGAAAGAGGCGATCGCCTCTTTCTTTTTAACTTTATTTAATCCCGACTTTTTTTATCGGGTATGATTGACGGCCTTTTTGGAACTGTTTACTATGGCTTTCAATTAAGCATTCAGCATTCATGGAAACGGAGAAAACCCTAATGACTCAAGC
>JAYKIK010000059.1:0-11129 GCA_035284725.1 Synechococcus sp. | reverse complement strand
TCTCACTACAATACAACCTCCATTCAATGCGCTCAAAGTACGATGACAATCTCTACTGATCAGGACTCTCGAAAGCTAACAAATCCAACTATGGGTAGTCTCGCTATACCAATAGACGAAGTCCCAGAAAAGGATATTTTGAGTTTTTTTACGGGACAACTTAAGACGGCCTCTCCTCAAATATTTTTAGATTTATTGTGTGCTTTTTTTCTTGAGGCTGGAGCCGAGCCATTGCCAGAGGTGATGCGGCAAGTTAGTAGACAAATACTTATTACTAACCAGCAGGAAAAATTTGTTCGCTTATTGAAGTACTGCTGTTATCATTTCATTGGCCATTGTTTAGAACAAAATAAGCCCCTCCGGATTACTGATCTTGTCCATAGGCTCATTGCGCCATCTGAAATGAACGATGGGCGATCGCCTTTGGTACTTAAAAAAGCCTGCACCTGGGTACAGGAATTCACCCACAATGATGAAGGTCGGATCCTCCGCGCTCTGGCTCCTCCTAGCGAAATGAATCCCCATCGTTGGGGCGATCGCTATCTGGCTTTTCTCCTTTTTGCCCAATCTGTTAACTCGGATCTACCCCTAGAACAACGGCGTGTTTCAGCGGCCCTCTATCAACTCCTGCACAATCGGTTTCGGTTTCGCCTAGTCATGTACCTTTCCACTAAGGGCAAAATGACTGCAGCAGGTAGAGCCACCCAAAATCCCACCCTTATTGAAGATGTCACCCTCGGGTTAATCCACCGCCTAGTGGTCAAGAAAAAACCGAGTTACCTTGAAATGGCCGCCCAGCTTTCGGCCCAATTAAAGGAGTTGACCCTCGCCGACTGGCAATCTCATTTTATGGATTACTTATTTTGGTCAATGCCCTCCCCTAGGCGTTTGCGGTGGCTACCAGAAAAACTGGATCAATACCTGGCTAAGCGTTATCCCCATCGGAGCACTGTGGCCCTAGACCCAGCGATGATTTCTTCAGCCTGTCGAGTTTTAATTGATTATTTACTCAACCCCTGTCACATGCAGGATTTGTCCCATCCCTTGCCCGTACTAATGGTGCAACGGGAATATCTCACCCTCAGCATTCTCCTATTTAAGCTTGTCTTGATTTCCCCAGAAAACTACGGCGCCCTCCTCAAGGCCCTGGGCAATTTACTAGGTCAATACCAAGATGATCCAAAGGACGAGTGCCAGTGGTTAAAGGGATTTTTTGAAACTATCCAGGTCATTCTCGCCTTGGTTGCACCCATTGCACCGTCCCCAATCAACACCGTAGCGGTCTCTCTACCCAAAAGCTCGAAAACAAAGGACAATGAAGAAACTTTCTTAATGTAAATTTCTGACTTCTATTTGTTATGAGCGACAATCGACGTAGCCGTGTGGTCACCCAAGGTCATCAACGGAGTCCAAACCGTGCCATGCTCCGGGCTGTGGGTTTTGGGGATGATGATTTTAACAAACCAATTGTGGGTGTGGCGAATGGGTACAGTACGATTACGCCATGCAATATGGGGATTAATGATCTAGCCCAACGGGCGGATAAGGCCATCCGGGAAGCGGGAGCAATGCCCCAGATGTTTGGCACAATCACCATTAGTGATGGGATCTCCATGGGAACTGAGGGGATGAAATATTCCCTTGTTTCTCGGGATGTAATCGCGGATTCTATTGAGACGGCTTGTAATGGTCAGAGCATGGATGCGGTGCTGGCGATTGGGGGTTGTGATAAGAATATGCCGGGGGCAGTGTTGGCGATCGCCCGGATGAATATTCCCGCAATTTTCGTCTATGGTGGCACGATCAAACCGGGTCATCTCGATGGGGAAGATCTCACCGTGGTCAGTGCGTTTGAGGCGGTGGGTGAGTTTAGTGCAGGCAAGATTGACGAAGAAAGATTGCTGGCCATCGAAAAACATGCTTGTCCCGGTGCGGGTTCCTGTGGTGGAATGTTTACGGCGAATACCATGTCTTCAGCTTTTGAAGCAATGGGGATCAGTCTTCCCTACTCTTCCACGATGGCGGCGGAAGATGAGGAAAAAGCGATCAGTACTGAGGAATCAGCCCGTGCGTTAGTGAATGCGATCAAACAACAGATTTTGCCGAAGGATATCCTGACCCGTAAGGCGTTTGAGAATGCGATTTCCGTCATTATGGCTGTGGGTGGATCGACTAACTCGGTACTACACCTGTTGGCGATCGCCAATACCATCGGCGTAGAACTAACCCTCGATGATTTTGAAGAAATCCGTCAGCGCGTTCCTGTTTTCTGTGACCTCAAGCCCTCCGGTCGTTACGTTGCCACCGATCTCCACAAAGCAGGCGGCATCCCCCAAGTGATGAAGATCCTCCTCGACCAAGGCTTACTCCACGGCGATTGCATCACGATCACCGGCAAAACCGTCGCCGAAAACCTTGCCGACATCCCCAGCGAACCCTCTCCCGATCAGGATGTCATTCGTAAATTCGATAACCCCCTCTATCAAGTCGGTCACCTCGCCATCCTCAAAGGCAATCTTGCCCAAGAAGGTTCCGTGGCTAAGATCAGTGGCGTGAAAAAGCCCAGCATCACGGGCCCTGCCCGCGTCTTCGAGTCTGAGGAAGAATGTCTCGATGCGATCCTCGCCGGCAAAATCAAAGCAGGTGATGTGGTGATTGTCCGTTATGAAGGCCCGAAAGGTGGCCCCGGTATGCGGGAAATGCTCGCCCCCACCTCTGCCATCATTGGTGCAGGTCTTGGCGATTCCGTGGGTCTGATCACCGATGGCCGTTTCTCCGGCGGAACCTACGGTCTCGTGGTCGGTCACGTTGCCCCCGAAGCCTTTGTCGGTGGAAATATTGCCCTTGTTGAAGAAGGCGACAGCATTACTATTGATGCGAATCAACTTCTCTTACAGATCAATGTTTCCGACGAAGAATTAGCCAAACGTCGTGCGGCATGGCAACCCCGTGAACCCCGTTATAAGCGTGGTGTCCTCGGTAAGTATGCCAAAGTTGTTTCCACCAGTAGTAAAGGTGCCGTAACCGATATGGATCTGTTCTAATCTAGGCTAATTAATCTTCGATTCACGGTGGGGTGCGTCATTAAGTAGTGACGCGCCTTTTTTGTAACTGATTTTTTAGATTGCTATTTGACAACTGGTCACATAATCAATATTCCAATGCTTGGGCTACAATGTAGCAACATTGTATATACACATTTCAACAGGCTTCGCCATGATCACAACAACTGCAAAGTGGGGCAATAGCCTTGCCATTCGGATCCCTAAAAATTTGGCTGAGGAGCTTGCTCTCACTGAAAAATCAACTGTCGATTTGAGTGTGGTTGAGGGAAAAATTGTGATCACGCCAAAAACAGCTCCCAGTTATTCCCTAGAAGAACTTCTAGAAGCAATTACACCGGGCAATCTTCACAGAGAAGTTGACAGCGGCCTCGCCACGGGAAATGAAGTGTGGTGAAACGTAATCAAGTGTATATTCCCCGCCGCGGCGATCTGGTTTTTCTGGATTTCAACCCGACCAAAGGTCATGAACAAAGTGGTCACCGACCTGCTTGCGTCATCTCGCCCCAAACCTATAATGCCAGAACTTCCTTAGCATTACTGATTCCGATTACAAAACAGCAAAAAGGTTATCCTTTTGAAGTGCCACTGCCACCTGATTTACAAATTCAAGGGGTGATCTTAGTTGATCAAATTAAATGTTTAGATTGGCAAGTCCGACAAGTCCAGTTTGTGGAAACAGTTCCCCAAAATATTGTTGAAGAAGTGCAAGCAAAGCTCAAGCCGTTAATTTTTTAATCAAGACAACCGAGTAAATTCTAAGAGAAATGATTTTATTATATGGCCAGCATCAAACCGCTTCCCAATGATGTGATTCAGTTGATTGCGGCAGGTGAAGTGATTGACTCTCTGGGGGCAGTGGTGCGGGAACTCGCTGAAAATGCCATTGATGCTGGGTCGACACGCATTAATATCGATATTCAGCCCCAACGCTGGCAAATTCGGGTAGTAGATAATGGCCAAGGCATGGATCTGGAAGATCTTCAACAATGCGCCCTCCCCCACCGAACAAGCAAAATTGGTGATCGCCAAGACCTAGCCCAGATTAAAAGCCTCGGATTTCGCGGAGAAGCTCTCCATAGCATTGCCCAGGTGGCTCGGTTAACCATTGCCAGTTGTCCGCAAGGCCAGCCTGGTTATCAGCTCACAGGGCATCAAGACTATTTTTCTATCCCGACTCTCAAACCGATGGCGATGGGGACAATGGTGACTGTGGCCGAAATTTTCCAAGATTTCCCGGTGCGGCGTCATGCGCTACCGGCGATCGCCCAACAACTTAAAACAGTCCAGCAGATTATCTATCACTTGGCCCTGGGCCATCCACAAATCACCTGGCAAATCACCCAAAATAATCAGCCTTGGTTTGCCATTAGTGCAGGGAAAAACGCCCAGGAAATCTTCCCACAACTGCTTAAATCAATTAATATTCAAGACTTGATTTATCGATCCTATCAAGCCTCAGAATTCTTAGCCGACAATCAATCTAGTTTCTCTCAGGGCAGTTTAGAATTAGTCCTCGGTTTACCAGACCGTTGTCACCGCCATCAAGCGGATTGGTTAAAGCTTGGCATTAACGGCCGTATTGTCAGATTTCCTGCCCTAGAACAGGCAATAATGAAAGGCTTTAGTCGAACTTTACCCCGCGATCGCCATCCCGTTTGTTTTGTCCATCTCCATGTACCACCAGAGCAAATTGATTGGAATCGTCACCCAGCAAAAAGTGAAATTTATCTGCAAAATCAAGCCCTCTGGCAAGAAATCATCCCAAAGGCGATCACCAAAAGCTTAAGCTTTAGTGATGCTAGTCTACCCAGACTAGAAAACCAACGGGTTTTAAGCCTAATTCAAGTAGCAGAAAAAAAAGGAGATTATTCCTTTGAAACATCTAAAAACATTACTGATTTGCCATCTAAAAATCCATTTCACAGAACCTTAAAAGTAATTGGTCAGGCTCGGAATACTTACATCATTACAGAACACCCAGATGGAATTTGGCTTGTGGAACAACATATTGCTGACGAGCGGGCAATCTATGAAGATTTATCCAAAAATTGGCAGCTTGTTCCTCTCCCTCAGCCTATCCTTTTAAGCAATTTATCTCCTAAACAAATAGAGCAACTGACAGAATGTCTTGGCCTTGAACTGGAGCCTTTCGGGGAAAAGCTTTGGCGAATCAATACGATCCCTAAAGCGCTACAAAATGCCCCTGAACTAGAGGAGAGTCTTCTAGAACTCAGTCTGGGTGGAGATCTGGGAGCAGCCCAAGTGGCGATCGCCTGTCGTATCGCTGTCCGCAACGGCACACCCTTAGATTTACAAAAAATGCAGACAATTATTGACCGCTGGCAACGGTGTGAAAATCCAAGTACCTGTCCCCATGGTCGCCCGATTTATCTCGCCTTGGAGGAAACTTCTTTGTATCGGTTTTTTCGCCGCCATTGGGTGCTTGGGAAAAGCCATGGTATCACTGAAAAATAATACTTTGATTCTTCAAAAAACGGTTTTATTGCCGTTGACTACCTGTAATTTGCCATCAAACTAATGCTTGACCCTAATCACATCTTTGTTAGTGCCGCCCAGATGCAAGATCTGGAAACAGAAATTTTTAATCAGGGAATGCCTATACCTGCTCTCATGGAAAAAGCGGCGGGCTTAATCGCTGAATATATTCAAAAAAACTACCCCTTAAAGGATTACTCTAAAATTGGTATTTTGATGGGGCCTGGCCATAATGGTGGCGATGCCCTAATTGTGGCCAGAGAGCTATGTTTTAGTGGTTATAAAGTTCTGTTATTTCGTCCCCTAGAGAAACTCAAATCTCTAACCCAAAGCCATTGGAATTATGCTTGTTTTTTGGGGATTACTCACACACAAGACCTTGATCTTCTTCTGGAAAGCGATTTGCTAATTGATGGGTTATTTGGGTTTGGGCTAACACGTCCGATTACAGGGAATTTATCCTTGGTAATTGACGAGATGAATGAATCTGAGAAGCCGATTATTAGCATTGATCTGCCTTCGGGGATACACACGGATACCGGTGAGGCTTTAGGGACGGCTATCCAAGCAACGGAAACGTTGTGCCTGGGACTATGGAAGCGGGCCTTTGGGCAAGATGGGGCGATTCCTTACCTGGGAAAAATAAGTCGCCTTGATTTTGGGGTGCCACCCGTTGTAGTCAGGGAGTTATTGTCCCCAAAAAATACAGTACAAGGGATTCCTCGGGATATGTTACGGGGTTTTCTCCCGGTGCGGCGATCGCCTTTGACCCACAAATATTATCAGGGGCATTTATTACTCATTGGTGGTTCCCAAACCTACCTGGGGAGCGTCTTATTGGCGGCTTTGGGGGCAAGGGCAACGGGAATTGGGATGCTCACGGTGGCAGTGCCGGAATCCTTAAAACTATTGGTGGTAGCGCAACTACCGGAGGCGTTGGTGATTGGTTGCCCTGAAGATGAAACAGGGGCGATCGCCCAACTACCAAGTCTTGATTTTTCCCGGTACCAAGCGGTGGCCTGTGGCTGTGGTTTAACCTTGGCGGGCGCAGAGAACCTCATGCCGGATTTGATGCCCAGGGAAGTGCCCCTCGTGTTGGATGCCGATGCCCTAAATTGGTTAGTGGAGGAAGATTTAGAAGTCGTACAAAATCGCAATTTTCCCACAGTGCTAACCCCCCACCTTGGTGAATTTAAACGACTTTTTGCCGATGAGATACCGATTATGCCTGACCGCTTACGGATGACCCAGAAGGCGGCACAAATTACCGGGGCGATCGCCTTGCTGAAGGGAGCGAAAACTGTGATTGCCCGGCCCGATGGCGTGACCCATTGTGTGATGGAAAGTACCCCAGCCTTGGCCCGGGGAGGCAGTGGAGATGTGCTTTTGGGGGTGATTGGTGGTCTTCTGGCCCAACACCCAGAAATGCCCCTAGAGGTGACGGCAACCGCTGCCTGGTGGCATGGCCAAGCGGGAATTTTAGCGGCCCAGGAACGGACTCTCGCCGGAGTAGATGGGGTGACCCTCAGTGAGTATTTAGGAAAGGTGTTGGCTGAATTTACTGCGGAAACAGACTGTAGATCCCTGGGATAAAACCCCAGCTAATTTTATTTTTGGCCCTGAAAAATCTGGAGAAAAACCTGTAAAGGTGGCGCTTGCCAATGGTCAATGTGGGACGTGATTAAATTCTCGTCGTTCAGTTCTAAAATACTGTAGCCCGAAATGCGGAGATGGGGTTGCCAAGGTAGGGGACAGGTCATCGATAACGTCCAGTCGCTGCGGATCGTTTTTTCGTTTTGCTGGAGATCATGGAGTTCTAGGTGGATATTGCGAAACCAGCGCCCCAGGAAAACAATCATTTTTTCATAGCGTTCCCGACCCCGAAATTGATTTAAGGGATCTTTGAAAAAGACATCAGCACTGTAGATGCTAAAGGTTTGTGCCTGGGGAAAATGACGGTAATCCTGGCGCAGAATGTCGAGAATATCCATGGGGTAAAGACGGCGAGAATGACCGTTACTGGGTGCTGATTTCAATGCGGGCTTGGTTATTTTCTGCGGTGGCGTTAGTTGGGATCGCTTCTCCATAGCCGACTACTAACCAGCGATAGTCCCCGGGGAGGGCTTGGGCGAGGTAGGTTTGCACGGCTTGGGCTTGTTGGCGGGCGAGGCTCGTGCTTTTTAGGGAATCTGCTCCGGGCTGGTGACTGGTGATCATAATGGTGCGGGGTTTTTGTTGCTGAAGATCCATGGCGATCACCCCGAGGATATCTGTGGCATCGGTGGATAGTTGGCCATCTGTCCCAAACAGGGCGTTACTCGGCAAAGTAATTTTTAGGGGTTGCAAATCGGAAGTATCATTGGTCGGCACTGCGGTGGGGTCGAAGGTGCTGGGGTCAGCGGCGAGCAGTGCTGTGAGATTTTGGAGGCGATCGCCGAGGGTAACCGACTGGAAACCCAGGTCTAATTCTGTTTCTAACTGTTGGGTGCGTGCCTCAAGGACATCCAGTTGGGCTTGGATGCCGGCAATTTCTTGCGCGATGGCGGCCCGTTCTTCACTAGATAATTGGGCGATGGCTTGATTTAGGCGGAGATTTGCCCCTGGTACAGATTTTGTGGCCCACAACCGTAAAAATAATGGCGGATTGGGGTTTGCCCGTGGCATAAAATGACCCCCTAACACCCCCAAGGCGATCGCCCCCGCCCCAGCACCCAGGAGCACTAAACTCCGGCCGAGAAGCGCGATGATCCAATTTGTTACAGAAAAGCGGGATGTCGTTGACGGCACAGGGGGGTGGGGTGAAGATGAACTCACAGCAGTCATTGCCAGTTACACAGTTTATTTTATCGTTCATTCTAATGCTCCATTGCCATCGCCGTTAGGGTTTTTCCAAACGTCCGACCCGTCTCATTAATTCCCGTTCCCCAGCTCTTTTCCCACCGAGACCATGTCTATCTCTGCCTCCTTTCCCCAGCTGATCACGGATCCCCTCCACAGTCCTTTTCCTGTCCCCTGGCAGTGGATTTTAGAGACCCAAGCTGCCGTCACCGCTGGCACCCACCCGGGCTCAGAGGTTTATCGCAGTCCTTCCCTCGACAATGGTTATCAACAATACGCCGCCTACAGTCGCATTCACCTAGAGATGTGTCCTACCCTGCACGAGAGCCATGTGAGCAGTGTACTTTTTGTCGAAAACCGCCGCACAGGAATGTTAAGTACGGTCATGGCGCGATCGCCTTTGGCCCCCCAACCCTTCCAGGAAGTTGCTGCAACCACCACCGCTGGCCTCATTTCTTTACTGATTCCTGTATCCTGGTCGGCCAATGGTCAGCAACTCCTCGCCCGCCAATTTGAAGGGGTCTTCAATAGCGGATACATGTCAGATTATGCGGTGATCTGGGATGCCCAAACTCGCAAAAGTGTGACCCTCCAGCCCAACATCGAAGATGAATATAGCCACGCTATTTTGCTGGGTTGGAGTGAGCAATATGCCGGAGACGTACTATTTCAGACGGGCATTATGGGGGAAGAACACTGGCCGATCTGGCGGGTTAGCCCCAACGGTGATACCAATCTCACCACGGAAAGATACGGGGTGGTCTATGGGGAGATTCTGTCCTACGCCTGGTCCGGGAATAACGGGGATTTTTAACATTTAATTTCAAGTTGGCAAAAAACTACGGCGATCGCCGCCGGAGCCTTTTACACTGACTGAAAATGATATAGAGATTTTTATCGAAACTTGCTATGACACAGTTTTGGTCAGAGATTGCCCCCCAGGCTTATTTTTGGTTTAAGGCCTTCCATATTATTGGTGTGGTGGTTTGGTTTGCCGGGCTGTTTTATTTAGTGCGTCTGTTCGTTTACCATGCCGAAGCTGAAAAGGAACCCGAACCCGCCCGCGGCATCCTGAAAAAGCAATATGAATTGATGGAAAAACGCCTCTACAACATCATTACCCAACCGGGGATGTTCGTAACTGTCGCCATGGCGATCGCCGTGATTAGTACCGAGCCTGATGTGCTGAAATCCTGGTGGCTCCACGCTAAACTTGCCCTGGTTGCCTTGCTACTGATTTATCACTTTTTCTGTGGGCGGATTATGCGCAAACTCGAAGCCGGTACCTGCACCTGGACGGGTCAGCAGTTCCGCGCCCTTAACGAAGCCCCGACCCTGCTTTTAGTCACCATCGTGATGTTGGCGGTCTTTAAAAATAGTTTGCCCCTCAATTGGACTGGTGGTCTGATCCTATTGTTGATTGTTTTTATGGCAGCAGCCATCCAACTCTATGCGAAGAAACGACGCCAGGACCAAGAAAAACTGCGGGAAGCCCAGAGTCAAGTCGCCACTTCTAATCCCTAGAAATTTCCTAGGAAAATTCAAATAAAAATCCCATCTTCCCAAGAAAAATCCCTAGTTTCCGTAAAAGAGCTAGGGATTTTTTATGTACATCAAACTTTTAATTTCAGCGATCAACGCCCCGCCAGTCCGCCAAATGAAGCCTTTATCTCGATTTGAGGAAGAATCTGTCAAATACGGAAATTTATGGAGTAGACAAGCTATTTTCTAGCGCTAGGGCGTTAGGAACGTCTTTAAAACCTGAAATGATTAAATGCCTTAAAAAATTTGCAGATTGTAATTAAATATACTTTTACAGTAGACCAAACTTATATTTTTAAGGTGGTAAATTCTGCCTTAAATCGAAAATTAATCTTCTCCTCACATTAGATTCATTCGCAAACTACATAATCTAAAAATTCATCCGCGGTGATTGCCGTTGACCCAAAGCGATCGCCTTTCCCTAACGGTTGAACCCCCTTGACAATGTGTGTTCAGTACACAAAAATAAAAGTTTATGTAACACATTTTGTGCGCGAGGTCAGCTCCATGGCGAAACAATTGCCGATCCCTGCCTTTTTCAATCCCCAGGCCGTTGATCAAATTTGGCGAGTGCCTTATCAAGAAAGGGCGATCGCCGCGGCAACCTGGACTAATGCCCATCAAATTCAACCGGCGGCCGATGACCGAAGGCGCATTTGTCTGCTGTTGATCGATGTGCAAAATACCTTCTGCATTCCCGGTTTTGAACTATTTGTGGAGGGTCAGTCGGGCTTGGGTGCTGCGGAAGATAACCGGCGCCTATGCGAGTTTATCTACCGCAACCTTGGGGTGATTACAAAGATTGTGCCGACCTTAGATACCCACACTGCCATGCAGATTTTTCACCCGATATTCTGGATCAACGCAGCGGGTGAACATCCCCAAGCGGCTAGTCAGATTTCTTTTGCGGATGTGGACCAGGGGGTTTGGCGGGTGAATCCGGCGATCGCCTTTAGCCTGGGAAGGGATTACGCTGATCTGCAAACCTATGCCCTCCATTACACCGCCCAACTAAGCCAAACCGGAAAATATCCCCTCACCATCTGGCCCTACCATGGGATGCTCGGCGGCATTGGTCACGCCCTTGTCTCCGCTGTGGAGGAAGCTTGTTTTTTCCATAATCTAGTGCGCCACAGCCAAACCCAGTTTGAAATGAAAGGGAATAATCCCCTCACGGAAAACTATTCG
>JAYKIK010000058.1:0-15074 GCA_035284725.1 Synechococcus sp. | reverse complement strand
GCACTGAGGCTTTGACAGAGGGGAGCCGTCCGCCGATCCTGCCAGACAATGGCTTTATGGAGGGGTTTTCCGGTGGTTTTATCCCACAGCACACAGGTTTCCCGTTGCACCGTCAGCCCGATCGCCGCGATATCTTGGGCATCAATGTTGCTATTGTTCACCACCTGCTGCATCACCGCTTTTGTATCATGCCAAATTTCCTCGGCATCATGTTCCACCCAACCGGGCTGCGGATAATATTGGGTTAATTCTTTATAGGCTTGGGCAACAATATCGCCTTTATGGTTAAACAATAGGGCGCGATTTCCAGTCGTGCCAAGGTCTAAAGCAAGGATATATTTTTGATGAATCATTGTGATTGAAAGTAATGTTGTTTAAGGTTTTTAAAAAGTGTTAAAAAGAAAATTTTATTGGGATTAATTCCACTGCATTTTTGCTCACTTAAGGTGGAATTTCTGACAGAATAAATCCCTGCCCATTATGCAATTGAATTACTGCTAAATCATTGATATTTTTGACATTTAAATCGGGGGTGGCGATCGCCAACTGCCAGCGGCTTAAATCGAGGGCGAGCCATTTCCCAATTTCAACGGTTTTTGGTGCGCCTGCCATGTGGGCAACCAATACAGTCCGTTGCTGGGTTTCGGGATTGGTACGCATCCCATAGAAAATGGTGCGTTTGTCATCCGACCAATGATGCAGGCGATCGCCCTTTTGGAAATTTAAATTGTCCCGCAACCAAGTATTTTGTTGTCGATAGTGCCGCAAGCATAAATTAAAACTAGCGCGATCATCCCGCACATTTCGCAGATAATGGGATACCCGACAAGCCTCATGACCATCCGCCATAAATGCCATCGCAATTTGTTTAAGATTGGCAATTGTGATGGGCTTTAAAAACTTAAACTGATCATCAAGTTCAACATGCAAAAATATGGCAAGCTTCACGAGTTCATAGTCGATTTTTTCGATTGCTTGTTCAACCGCTTTAAAGAAAGATCTTGTTATTTTTAGATTGGCAAAGCCGATTTTTTTTAAGCGTCGAAATGCCCATGCTTGTCGATAGATTTCTGGGGTGATTTGCCAATAGAGAAACCCAATTTCCTCCGCCATAATTTTGACCGCATATTGATCATCCGTATTCCGAAAAAAGCCCCAAGGGGTGTGCATGAGAGCATTAAGGAAATCCATCGGTGTGCCCGGACTAAACCCATAAATCCACAGTTGCGTTGCCGGATTGTCGTAGGCATTTTGTAAAATTTCCGGCAAAGAATCACCCAAATATTCATTAATCCGAATCGCGGCTGTATTAATATGATTTCCCTTGCGCACCGTGTCATGGTTCGCACAACCCGTAATCCAGCGATCGCCTTTTAGCATAATTTTAAAAACATCTCGCCATTCCCGTTGCCAAAAGCCCTGCAAAGTGGGCGTATTATGCTCAAAAATTAGCGGACTCCACTGAAAACAATCGGGGTTTAGCTGAATTAAATCGCGGTGGGTTGCCTGATCTTCCCAACCGGCATTCGGCCACGGACGACCATCCTCATAGATTGTCAATAACTGTCGTTCTACTCCCCCAATGGTTTGCTTGACTGTCCCCATCTTCAAGAGAAAATCATCGTCATAGCTTAAATTCCCACTGGTATCCACAATTTGAAAATCCTGTCCGCCATCGACCCGAATTCCATCCGCCCCGAGGTTGATTTTCCGCCGCTGTGCCTCTAGCAAAATGGCGCGTACCATGGGGTGCTGTTGGTTTGTATCATGCCCATACATGTTTTTGCCACGGAAAAATGTGGGGTTAATTAAACCCAAGGCTTGATGATGAATATGTCCATACACAAGGTCAAAAATAATTTGGATTGGTCGTTCCGAAAAGTTGTGCAAAGTCGCAATAAAATCGACGATTTCAGCAGGTCTGAGGGTACTTAATAAGGCAGGATTTGTCGCCGCTGCCCCCAAAATTAAATCGTCATAGCCCCAGTTTTGGGTGTCTGGTTTTTTCAGGTGAATGTGTACTTCTGATGGCGATCTGGAGAGGATTTGCCAAAAGGCATGGGCGGTTTCATTCGCTGCGGGGCGAAATTCGACGGTGGGTTCAATGGGCAGCAATTCAATGGCATCAAAGCCTACATAATTTTTTTCGGCGGCGGTAAGGGGTTGCCTGGTGGCGATTTTTTTGGAGATTTGCTGATAAATGCGACTTAAGCCTTCAAAAGTTCCTGTCTCGGAGGCAGTGCCCACATGGATTTGTAAGATATTGCGGGGTGGAGTGACCACCGTTTGCTCCTGGAAATAGGCCAGATCGCCTCTGTCCCGTTGCAGTTGTGCCATGTCATAGAGTTCGGCGGGGGCAAATACGCCATAGGGCAAAGAATATGCCAAGACATCTCGCATAATCTGTTCCCCACTGCGCAACCAGTAAAATGATCCCGCTTGGGTACGGGTTCCGGCCTTTAAACCCGCGACAACGCCCCACACAAACTCCCCTTGACGGCGTAAGGTCACCACCTCCCGACGGAATGGAATCACCTGATCCGCCACACGAAAATCAATGGCATCGACAGGGGTAAAAATTTCTAATTCAACGGTTTTTTCTTTAAGATTCGGTTTCCAAAAGCCAAACTGTGTCAGTCCATCGGCTTGGTAGTGGGCTCCTAACTTTGGTGCGAATGCTTGTCCCTGACAAAAAGGATCAGCAATATTTTTGGCGATCGCCTCGGCCCAGGAGAGTAATGCTTTTGTTTCAGTGTCGGCCAGTTGAATGGCGGCGGAAATATTCACTCACACTTGCGGGTAAAGCAGCGCTAGATCGTCCTAGAAAACTTACCCAATACTTGCTACAGTCGCTATTTTACTATGTCGACCTTAAGGGGTAAATTACACTTTTTTTTTGGAAAGGTGGCAGGCGATCGCCCCAACAAGTGAACCGCTACTGACAGAAAAACAATGTTAGTTTTTTAACTGTCGCATGGAATTGTTAATGGCCCCCCTCTCCTCTCCTTCCTCCTCAACCCAAGTCGCGCCCCTGAATTTACGCACCCAACTGGCCTATGGGGCTGGTACCGTGGGCGTTTCGATGACGGGAAATATTCTGGTTTTTTTTGTGCTGTATTTTTTCACCGACGTGGCGGGTCTGCCGGCGGATCAAAGCGCCCTAATTTTGATGGTGGGGAAGGTGATGGATGCCATTAGTGACCCTGCGGTGGGCTGGCTCAGTGACCATACCCAATCCCGCTGGGGACGACGGTTTCCCTGGATGATCTTTGGGGTGGTACCCTTTGCCCTCTGTTTTGTGGCCATGTGGAGTATTCCCACCAGTAACAGCACTGTGCTTTTAATCTATTACATGGTGCTGGCCCTGATTTTTAATACCGCCTACACGATCATTTTTTTGCCCTATGTGGCCCTCACCCCGGAACTGACCTTCGACTACCACGAGCGCACCCAACTGAATGGTTTTCGGTTTACCTTCGCCATTGGCAGCAGTATTTTAGCCCTCGCCCTCGCCCAGGGGATTTTTCGCTTTGTGCCGGATGTCGCCCAGAGATATCTAATCCTTGCGGTGATCACAGCGGCGATCGCCTTGGGGACAATGTACTGGTGCGTGCGGGGAACCTGGGAACGGGTGCAGGCCATGGAACAATACCGCCAGGTGCATCAACAGCGCCATCAACCCCACCTTTCTCTGCTGCAACAGTTGCGGGTGGTTTTTAGCAATCGGCCTTTTTTGTTGGTGATGGGCATTTACCTGTGTTCCTGGTTGGGGGCCCAACTCACGGCGGTGGTGATGCAATATTTTGTGGTCAGCTGGATGGGACTATCGGATTTTGTCTTTACCCAATTTGCCCTGGTGGTGCAGGGAACAGCCCTGTTAATGCTCTTTGTCTGGAGTCGTCTCAGTCGTCTTTGGGGAAAACGTATGGTCTATGGCCTGGGGATGGGTTTTTGGATTATTGCCCAGGCGGGTCTGTTTTTCCTCCAACCGGGTCAAGGGAAATTGATGTTTTTGCTGGGCTTTATGGCGGGTGTGGGGGTTTCGACGGCCTACTTGATTCCCTGGTCGATGCTGCCCGATGTGATTGAACTGGATGAACTGCGCACAGGTCAACGGCGGGAAGGGGTTTTCTATGCGTTTATGGTGATGCTGCAAAAACTGGGCATTGCCTTTGGCATTTATATCGTCGGGAAGGCCCTCGATTGGGCAGGGTACATTGAGCGAGTGCCGGGGATGCCCGCCGCCGTGCAGCCGGATTCGGCCCTGTGGGTGATTCGTCTAGTGATTGGCCCCCTGGGGACAGTGTTACTGTTGGGCGGTTTGGCACTGGCTTATTTTTACCCTATTACCCAAACTTTTCACGCGGAGATTCGCCGTAAACTCCAAGCGGGCGATCGCCTTTCCCGACAAGACAATTGACACTCCTCTCTTCGGGTTTTGTAAAAAGATGTCAAGATGTAAGGCTTTTGTCGTGGGCTAAAGGTTCTTCGCTATGGTGAAAAAAATTATGGCGGCATCACACAAAATGTATGGTCACGAAACAAATCAATATCCTTTGGCAACGGGTCATGGTGATTGCAGCAATCCAGGCGGCGATTACTTTGATGTGGATTGTTTATCGGGCTTATCTGGGTAGATTGTTGGGGAACTGGGGCTTTTCAGAAGATTTTACAGCGCAACTCCTGGCGGTAGAAGTTTGCCTCGCTGTGGTGATGGAACCTTTGTTTGGGGCCTTGAGCGATCGCCAACAGCGTTTTCTGGGTAGTCGACTCCCCTTAATTAGCCTGGGGGTAATTTTAGCGGCGGCCATTTTTATTGGGTTACCCATCTTAGGGGTGTTTCAATTGCCAGTGCGGTGGCTACTGCCCATGGTTGCCATTGCCTGGGCCCTGGCGATGACGATGTTTCGGACGCCGGTCTATGTGCTGCTCCTCAAAAGTACCCCCAGTCGCACAGAGTTGCCCCTGGCCTTATCGGTACTCACCCTAGTGATCGGCGTGATGGATCTCCTGAAACCGAGTCTCCAAAACGGGTTATTAGCGGTGGGGGCTTTCCCTGCTTTTTTAATCGGGTCAGTGACGTTGTTGACTGCTTCCCTGGGTTTAGGGAGGATTTTGCCGTCGCCTGCTGTTCCCCCTGAAGCTGAAACCCCATCCCCAAGTCCCTTACCCTGGTTGGGTTTTTTGCAAACTATCCTAATGGCGATCGCTTTTACTTGGGGCAGTGCCATTGTTTTACAACGGTGGTTAGGTTTATTTGGTTCGATGCCATTGACGTTAGGGCTCACAGTGGGCCAGGGGCTAAGTTTGCTCGTGACAACCTTGGCGATTCCCGTAGGGTGGTTGGCGCTCCGGTGGCGTCGTTATCCCCTATTAGGCGTGGCCTTTGGTTGGTTAACCGTCATTCTCTTGCTATTGTTAGGAATCCCGACCCAGGATGGTGGTTATGTGGTGATCGCTGTGCTGTGGGCCTGGGCTATTGCTACCGTTAGAAACGGCACTTTGCCCTACATTTTTGATACGATTCCAGGGGATTGGGCTGGTCTAGGTATTGGTGTCTTTTTTGGAGTGTCGGGTCTTGCTGGTCTGGTTTTGTCCCAATGGATCCCGTCAGAAGCACAGCTTTTGCGAAGTTTTATGGGAGTGCTATGTTTGGCGATCGCCACGGTTCTTGCCCTGATTTCCCACTCCAAATCCCACACCACCAGCAGAGTTTAGTAAACGAGGAGTTTAGCGAATGCGCTCTAGGATGAGACCCTGGCTATCTTGTAGTTCAAAGACCTGTAACTCATCCTTGGTTTGGCCAATGTTTAAACCGGGGGTGGCGATCGCCACACGCCACTCATCTAAATCCAATTGCAACCAATCCCCTAACGTGACAGTCGTCGGTTTACCGCCCATGTGGGCCACCATCACGATTTGTTCCGGGGTTGTTTCACGGTCTGGGGGGAGGGGCTCGGTGCGCAGACCGTAGAAAATAGTGTGGTCATCGTTACTAAGGCGATTAAAGCGATCGCCTTCCTGGAGATTTTCCCGGAGCCAAGGGTGGCCATGGCGATAGTGACGCAACGCCAGATTAAACGCCGCTTGGGCCGGTTTGACCTGGTCATGGTAATGGGAGACGCGACAGGTTTCATGCCCATCCTCCATAAAGGCCATCGCAATGGTTTTCAGTTTTGCCACCGTCAAGTGGTCTAAAAATGCTTGGTGATCTGTTTCGCCAATGTCCTGCATTGGTTTGACCTCACAATGTCCTTCGGGATTACCGATGCACCGTTGGCAAAGATCAGCGGTTTTCTGTAAATCATAGTCCGTGACGATCATCGCCTCATTCAGGGCCCCCATAAAGCGTTGGAGCAAGTCTAAATCTTGAAAGCCCAACTGCTTAAGATGCCGGAAAGCCCAAGGTTGATCAAACAATGCCGGGGTAATTTGCCACTCTAAAAAGCCCACCTCCTCGGCGGCCACCTTCACCCCATATAACTCATCAGTATTGCGGAAAAATCCCCAGGGGGTATGCATCAGGGCATTGATAAAATCCATCGGCAGACCCGGCATGAACCCATAGACCCATAGCGTCGTCGCTGGATTGTCATAGGCCTTCAGGATTACTTCATTAAGGGTTGAGCCCAGATGCCAGTTAATAGCAGCGGTTTTGGCATCAATCTGATTCCCCCGCCGCACCGTATCGTGGTTGGCACAGCCCGTAATCCAGCGATCGCCCTGGAACATCACCTCAATAATCCGGTTCCATTTGTAATCCCAAAAACCTTCTAAAGTGGGGGTATTGTGGGCAAAGATCAACGGCCCCCATTGGTAAGAATCCGGACGCAACTCAATTAAGTCTCGGTAGGTGGAGGACTGTTCCCACCCCTCCTCCGGCCAGGGACGACCATCCTCAAAAATGGTAAACAGGAGCCGTTGCTGGCCATTAATTTCTTGGACCACATCACTCATCCCCAGCAAGTAGGCATCGTCCTGCTCTACTCGGCCAGACAGGGGATTGAAGAAGCGGAAATCTTGGCCCCCATCAATGCGAATGCCATCGGCCCCAGAGTTAATACGCCGTCGTTGGAGCTCCAAGAGAACCGCCCGTACCTGGGGTAACTGGTGGTTCAGGTCTTGGCCATACATATTTGGCCCCTTGAGATACTGGGAATTGATGAGTTCCATGGCCTGGTTGTCGGCATGGCCATAAACAAGGTCATAAATCACCTGGATCGGCCCGGTGGAAAAGTTATGGAGGGTGGCAATGAAATCAACGAGTTCATCGGGGCGCAAACTCTCGAGAATCGTCGGATTTGTCGCTGCTGAGCCTAAGATCGGCACATCATAGCCCCAATTCTGGGTTTTTGGCTTGCGTAGGGTGACTTCTACTTCTAGGCCAGAGGCAATTTGACCCGTTTCGATCAGTTCATTGGGGGCGATCGCCAAAAATTCATGGTGCCGATTGTCTCCCTCGAGGCGATATTCAATGGTAGGTTCAATGGGGAGTAATTGCAGGGCATCGTAACCCACATAGTTTTGTTCGGCGGGACTCAGGGCTTCCCCGGTAGCCAACTTTGCCGATAGGGTTTGGTAAATCTTGGTCAAACCGGCCAGGGTTCCTTCCGGTGAGGCGGTTTTGAGGTGGACTTGGAGAATATTTAGGGGGGCTGGCACCCGGGGGATAACCTGATCGGCATTTTCCAAGATGGGACGATCCCAAGGCGCTTGATCCCTTGCCGCTTGTTGAGAATTTACAGCAAAATAAGCTAAATCTGCCCGTTCTCGCTGCATTTTATCGATATCATACAATTCTGCTGGGCCAAACACCCCGTAGGGTAGGGAATAGGCCAACACATCCCGGATAATCGATACCTGATCCTGGAGGCGATCGCAATAGCGCAACCAATACAAAGACCCCAAGGCCCTACGACTACCAGGGCGCATCCCAGCAACCACCCCCCAACAAAATTCCCCCTGCTGTTTCAGTTCCACACAGTCTCGCCGACATTTAATCACTTGGGTCGGAGCCGAGAAATCCACAGACTCCAAGGGCGTAAAAATCTCGAGAAAAATATCCCGGTTTGTTTGAATAACTTCTCCCGCCAATTCCGGTGTCCAGAACCCAATCTCCGTGAGACCATCTGGACGGTAATGGGCTCCTAAGCGTCGGGCCAAGCGCTGTCCCCGATGGAAATAACTATCATCGGCATGGGTAACTTGGGTCACCCAATCTAACAATACTTGGGTATCTGCTTCAATGAGCTGGGGGTGAGATGCCGTATTCACTATTTACTTGACCGTAACAACAATGGTTCCCAAGGATAGTCTCCATGGCCAACCCAGTTATTGACTTACCTCGCAATCAAGAAACCCAAAAAAATTAATGATTTCCTGGGATAAATCAGTATCTCCTGACAGAATCAAACCAGTTATTCCGTAATCAACTAAATGGCGATCGCTCAACAAAGTTCCACGAAAAATTTTAGCATTAACGCTTTAATTCCTTTCAAATGCGCCATTAATCCAAGAAATTCGCGGCTTTTTCATACTTAAATTGATCTTGATTTGCCACTAAAATTACGTCAGAAGATTGACTTGCTATGGCTTGGCTATCCTTGGAACAGGCTTTAAATAGAAAGTCCCACCCATGATAAAGCATTTCCTTTCCCAGGAGCAAGTCATCACAAATTATCCCCAAAACATATCCTCGAATAAATGCTATAATATAAAAGTGTCTAGTTAAACACATGTCTATTTGATCAATTATTTTGTCATTCTTTGCTGCCCATGAAACCTCCCCGAGAGTGTTTCAAAACTAAGTTTTCCGACGCAGGTTCTTAATCTTTTTCCCTTGCGACCCCATGGAAAACAACAGGGATGGTCTGTACTATCGGGCATCTAGATCTTTGGCTTTTTATCTTGGTCCCCCTAGGGGTTTCCCGATGATTTGATGTCCTGAATGACGCAATCAAATGGTCGGTGGGTGCTGATCACAATGGTTATGGCGATCGCCTTTTGTCTTTCCCTCGAGAGTTGCGAATACAAGGCCCTACTCCATCCCTACACATCGCCCCTAACCCCAAAAAACAATCGTTTTTTCCCAAGTACCCCCCCACCAAAACTTTGCCCCTAGACACTGGCCCTTGCCCCATTGCAATCGGTCTTTTTACTAATTACATCTACCTTGCGGAGGTCTGAATGAAATCTTCTCTCGTCATTCTCTACCATAGGGAACCCTATGATGAGGTGCGCGAAAACGGTAAAACCTTTTACCGCGATAAGAAAAGCCCCAACGGGATTATGCCCACCCTCAAAAGCTTCTTTGCCAATGCCGAACAAAGTACCTGGGTTGCATGGAAGCAAGTCTCTGGTAAACAACAGGAAGCATTCCAGGCAAAAATGGCCTACCCCGGTCAAGAAAACTCCGTTGTCCACCGGATTCCCCTCAGCGCCGAGCAGGTCAAAAACTTCTATCACATCACCTCCAAAGAAGCCTTCTGGCCGATTCTGCACTCCTTCCCTTGGCAGTTCACCTATGACTCCTCCGACTGGGATAACTTCAAGCAAATTAACGAAATGTTCGCCGAAGCCGCCTGTGAAGATGCCGACGATGACGCCCTTTTTTGGATCCATGACTATAACCTGTGGTTAACCCCTTACTTCATTCGTCAGCGGAAACCCAACGCTAAAATTGCCTTTTTCCACCACACGCCATTTCCGAGTGTTGATATCTTCAACATTCTGCCGTGGCGTGAAGCGATCGTTGATAGTCTGCTGTGCTGCGACCTCTGCGGCTTTCACCTACCCCGTTATGTCCAAAATTTTGTGGCCGTGGCCCGTAGCCTGCGGGATGTGGAAGTGACCCGCCAAGTCCCCGTCGATGACCATGCTTTCACCCGGGTCGGTACGGCCCTCGCTGAACCGGAAATCACCACCCAATTACGTTACAAAGGCCACTTGATTAACCTTGATGCCTTTCCCGTCGGTACCAACCCGGCCCACATTCGCGCCCAGGTGGAAACCCCCGAAACCCAAGCCCAGATTGCGAGGATTCGTCAGGAGCTTGGCAGCAACAAACTCATCCTGTCAGCAGGTCGGGTGGACTATGTTAAGGGCACCAAGGAAATGCTTCTTTGCTATGAACGCCTCCTGGAGCGGCGTCCAGAACTCCAAACCAAAGTTAATCTGGTGGTGGCGGCGGCTAAGGCGGCCTCAGGAATGCGGGTCTATAAAAATGCCCAGAGTGAAATTGAGCGGCTGGTGGGTCGGATCAATGGTCGTTTTGCCAAGCTCAATTGGACACCGATTCTCTTGTTTACGAGTGCTCTGTCCTATGAGGAATTACTCGGTTTCTTTGGTGCTGCGGACATTGCCTGGGTTACCCCCCTGCGGGATGGCCTAAATCTGGTTGCCAAGGAATATGTCGTCGCCCATGGTTGCAATGATGGGGTCTTGATCCTCTCGGAATTTGCGGGATCGGCTGTGGAACTGAAGGATGCGATCCTCACCAATCCCTATGCGGCTAAACGCATGGATGAATCCATCGATGAGGCGATCGCCATGCCTGTGGAAGAACAACAACGGCGGATGAAGAGTATGTATGAAGCCATTCAGCGCTATGACGTGCAGCAGTGGGCGAATCATATGTTCCGGGAAGCTAAAGCGACCGCTGTATTAGGCAAGGAACCCGCCCTCGTGTAAATTCCCAGGATTCACCCCGGAAAGCCTTTCTTCCCTGGGTTGATCCCGGCCGGGATTACATCGCCATACGAGTTTGATCTTTATTCCTGAATTTTGAATAATGCGAGATTTTCAAACCATTCAAAACACAATTTACGATTTGATCATTATTGGGGGTGGCATTAACGGTGCTGGGATTGCCCGGGATGGGGCGCTGCGGGGCCTAAAAACGTTATTGATTGAGAAAGATGATTTCGCCAGTGGCACCACCAGTTGGTCGACCCGCTTGATCCATGGGGGGTTGCGTTATCTGGAATATTTGGAATTTCATTTGGTGCGGGAGTCTCTCCATGAACGGGAAGTGCTTTTACATACGGCTCCCCACTTGGTGCAACCGTTGCAGATGACTATTCCCCTCTACAAAGGAGCCGCCCGGGGTTACTGGCTCATTCAAGCGGGGATGTTGCTCTATGACATCCTCAGTTTCGATAAGACTGTACCCTCCCATCGGATGTTGAGTGCTAGTAAGTTTAAGAATTTATTCCGCACGGTGCGATCTCCTAATTTAGTCGGCGCGGCCCAATACTACGACGGTCAGGTGGAATATGCCGAACGGCTTTGTTTAGAAAATATCCTTGATGCCCAGGCCGCTGGCGCCACGGTTTTAAATTACACCGCTGTGACGGCTTTGGAACGGGATGAAGCCACAAACACCATTAAGGCGATCGCTGGTCGGGATCAGCTCACCGGGGAGACTTTTACCGTGCAAGCGAGTCAAAGCATTGTGGTAAACACCTCTGGCCCCTGGGTGGATGAAATTTGTCATTTAGGTCGCGCCCACAATCAACCCAAACCCATTGGTACAGAGCCCAAAATGGGGGGAACCAAAGGCAGTCACATCGTCGTTGATCCGTTCCCTGGTGCGCCCCAGGCTGCCCTCTATGTGGAAGCTGCCAGCGACAATCGCCCTTATTTCATCATTCCCTGGCTGGGGAAATATCTGATTGGGACGACGGATTTGAAATATACCGGCAGTCTGGATCAGGTGAAGGCTGACAATGACGAAATTGACTATCTTCTGGCGGAAACCAATCGCATTTTGCCCACAGCCCAACTGACCCGGGATGATGTGAAATTTACCTATTCCGGGGTGCGACCCCTGCCCTACGTGGGGGATAAAAATCCCGGTAGCATCACCCGCAGCCATATCCTCTTTGACCACAGCCGCGAAGGGGTGAAAAATCTCATTTCCCTGATCGGCGGCAAACTCACGACTTATCGCCAAGTGGGGGAAGAGATGGTGGATTTGGTGTACCGCAAGTTAAACCGTTCAGCGCCCCCCTGTCCGACCCGCAAGCAACCCCTCCCCGGAGCGATGGCGGCGGATTCCTCGCTGATTGAAACCATGATTCACCACTACAGCCCGACGGTAGAACGGGCCTCGATTCAGCATTTGTTCCGAGTCTATGGTGCCAAGGCCCCCGCGGTTCTGGCCCTGGTGGATGAAGCCCCTGATTTAGGCGATCGCCTGGTGCCCTATCTCCCAGATATCAAAGCCCAGGCGGTTTATGCGGTGCGTTTTGAACTGGCCCACACCCTCAAGGATATTTGCCGGCGGCGAACCACCCTATCCATGCTGGCGAACTATGGTTATGATGCCTTGCCCGCTTTAGTAGAAACCCTACAAACCCATTGCAGTTGGGACAAAGCAAAAGGCGATCGCCAAGTGGCTGCTTACAAAAGCTTCATCGAGCAAAACTGTTTACCGGACTATTGCATCGATGCACAATCGGATTTATCCAAGACAGAAGTTTATTCCTAACGATTTTTCCCGGGGCCATTGCCTAAGCTGGGATCTCTAACACTGTTCCCTTTTTTTGACCTAAAAAGTTTTTCCTGCTGTTTATTGTCCGCTTGTTTGACGAAGTATCTGAGAAAATGAAAACCATCTCTCCCACCCGATCGAATCAACCTATCCAAATCCGTAACGCCGTTTTCCCGAGGACAGGCCAAAATTCCGTGAATACAAACAGTAAAACCATTGCGATGTTAGGGGCCGGTGCCTGGGGTTCTGCCCTGACGACTTTGGCCACCGTCAATGACCATACCCTGCGTCTGTGGTCCCGTCGGGGTGATCTTTCCCTCCAGGAGGCAATCGCCAATGCAGACATCATCATTTCTGCCATTTCCATGAAGGGAGTTGCCGATGTTGCTGCCCAACTCAAGGCCCTGGCGTTACCAAAGGAAACTATTATCGTCACTGCCACCAAAGGCTTAGACCCCAAAACCACCCGTACTCCCTCCCAAATTTGGCAGGAAACCTTCCCCGAAAATCCCATTGTTGTCCTCTCGGGGCCGAACCTTTCCAAGGAAATTGAAGCAGGTCTACCCGCCGCCACCGTGGTGGCGAGTACGGATCTGGCCGCCGCCGAAACGATCCAAACGGTCTTTGCTTCCGATTGTTTCCGGGTTTATACCAACAATGATCCCCTAGGTACAGAATTGGGGGGCACGTTAAAAAATGTGATGGCGATCGCCGTGGGGGTCTGCGAAGGACTAAAGCTCGGTACCAACGCCAAATCCGCTCTAATTACCCGCGCCTTGCCGGAGATGATCCGCATCGGTACCCACCTGGGGGCCCAACCGGAAACCTTCCTCGGTCTAGCGGGACTAGGGGATATGCTCGCCACCTGCACCAGTCCCCTCAGTCGTAACTATCGGGTGGGTTACGGCCTGGCCCAGGGTAAAAGCCTAGAACAAATTCTCGGGGAACTGGGCAGCACCGCCGAAGGGGTCAACACGACTTCTGTCTTGATTGAAATTGCCAACCGCGAACAAATCCCCATCCCCATTGCTCGCCAGGTGTATCGCTTGCTAAAGGGAAAAATTACCCCGGCCGAAGCGGTCAGTAATCTCATGGAACGGGATCTAAAGCCGGAAGCCTGCGACATTCTCGAGTAACATCCCTAAAAAATTTGGCGCATATAAATTTTTCTGGGGACGATCGCCCTCGTTTTTTTTTGAAAAAATTTTGGGGCGGAAATTGTGCTACATTCGCACCATCGTTTCGGGCAACAGGGGAATATAAATGCGGATTAAAATTTGCGGACTAACCCAGGTGGAACAGGCAAAGGCGATCGCCAGTCTCGGCGCGACCGATATTGGGTTTATCTGCGTGCAAAAATCCCCCCGCTACGTCACCCCGGCCCAAATTGCGATCCTCACCGCCGTCCTACCTGAAACCGTTGGCAAAGTGGGGGTGTTTGCGAATCAGGCTATTACGGAAATTCTCATGACCATTGACCAAGGGAACCTAACTACAGCCCAACTCCACGGTGATGAGTCTCCTAAATTTTGCCAACAACTGCGTCACCAGCGGCCCGACCTGGAAATTATTAAAGCCCTGCGGATTCGCGATCGCCCTTCCCTAGCAGCGGCGAAAAACTATGAATCCGTGGTGGATGCCCTCTTACTCGATGCCTATGACCCGAAACAATTGGGCGGCACCGGTCATCAAATTAACTGGTCAGATTTACAGCAATTTCGTCCTGCGGTGCCCTGGTTTCTGGCGGGGGGATTAAATCCTGACAATATCCAAACGGCCCTCAGCCAGTTAAACCCCGACGGCATTGATCTGTCGAGCGGCGTTGAAACAAGTCCCGGGATTAAGGATGTGACCAAGGTGCAAGCCCTGATGAATGCCCTCCAACCGCTCCATGTCTAGGTCAGAACTGCCAATTTTTATTTTGCTGGGGGGAAAAAGCCAGCGCATGGGCACCGACAAAGCTCTTTTGTCCATCGGCGAGCAAACCATTCTCCAATGCACCCTAGAGATTGCCACGGCCCTCAGTGACGAAATTTATCTCCTGACCCCCTGGCGCGATCGCTATCAGCCTTTTTTTAGTCCAACCGTCCGTTGGCTCAATGACCCCTATCAACAGGGGGGACTGGTGGCCCTGCACCACGGCCTAGAAACGGTGAGTCCTGCCGACTGGGTTTTGCTGCTGGCCTGTGATTTACCGCACCTTGAGCTAACCCAGTTACAACAATGGATTCAGGAATTAGAAACAATCCCCCCACCCTACCCAGCGGCCCTCGTTAACCAGGGAAAATTTTACGAACCCTGCTGTGGTTTTTACCGGAGTACAGCCCAAACATCCCTCCAGCAATTTATCGCCCGGGGAGGTCGATCTTTTCAGAAATGGTTAGCTACGGTGCCAGTTTTTTCTTTGGCGATCGCCAACCCAGAGATGTTATTTAATTGCAACACCCCCGCCGATTTCGCTACCTTGAAGACCCACCTCTAAACCGTCACTGCTCCTTGCCATGCAACCCACCGCCCTGAATTTAATTGCCATCGGTGTTTTCCTGATGACCATGACCAGCCTCCTGGGGGGGATTTTCCA
>JAYKIK010000057.1:0-4387 GCA_035284725.1 Synechococcus sp. | reverse complement strand
TCCTTAGCAATCTTAGAAGGGGCGATTGATCATCTGGGACAACAGACTGCGATGACTCTCACCGCCCAGTCCAGCTGGTATCGCACAGCCCCCATTGGCCCCCCCCAACCGGACTATATCAATGGCTGCATTACCTGTCGGGTGCTTGATCTAATGCCGGAGAGGCTGTTGGAAATTCTTTTAGAGATTGAACATATGTTTGGGCGGGAACGGCGGGAGCATTGGGGGGCCCGGACGTTGGATTTGGATTTGATTTTGTACGGTGAGGAAATAATTGAGCTGCCCCATCTGCAAGTGCCCCACCCCCGGATGCAGGAGCGTGCTTTTGTGTTGGTGCCCCTCGCTGAAATTGCCCCCCATTGGCAGGAACCTCGCAGTCAACAAACGATCCAGGCACTCAAAGCCCAGCTTTCTACCGCAGATGTGCAACCGTTGGGGATTATCAGTTAAGTCCAGATTAGGCGATCACCTCGCCATTTTTCAGGCGTTTGAGTTTGTATTCGATCGCTTCGATCACCGTCTCAATTACAAAGACCCGAGCGTAGAGCTTGTCATTGGCGGGCACAATGGTCCAGGGAGCGGCGGGGGTGCTGGTGCGGGCGATCGCCTGATTGATGGCGACTGCATATTCCGGCCATTTTTCCCGATTCCGCCAATCCTCATCGGTGAGTTTATATTGCTTGAAATTACTCTGTTTGCGCTGCTCGAACCGTTGCAGTTGTTCATCGGGGTCGATGTGGAGCCAAAACTTGACGAGGACATAGCCTTTGTGAACGAGCTGGGCCTCAAATTCATTGATTTCCCGGTAGGCTCGCTTCCATTCCGCTTCTGTGGCAAACCCTTCCACCCGTTCCACCAAGACCCGTCCATACCAGCTGCGGTCAAAAATACCAATGGTGCCCATGCCCGGCAGATGACGGGAAAAACGCCAGAGGTAATGGTAACGCTTCTCTTCTTCTATGGGGGCCCCGAAAGCATCAACCTTATAACTACGGGGGTCGAGGACATCGGTTAAACGTTTAATGGCGCCTCCTTTGCCAGCAGCATCCCACCCTTCAAAGAGCAGTAAAACCGGTAACTGTTCCTGGTGAATCTTCAGTTGCAGTTGGCGCAGTTTAATCTGGGCAGCCCGGAGTCGTTTTTTATACTCTTTTGGGTCTAGTTTCAGGGTCAGGTCGACCTTGGCGAGGAAATCCGGTTCCGTGGGCAGGAGTTGGGACTGGGGTTTAATGTTGACAGCTTCGGGGATTGTAATTTTGCGGCGATCGAGGGCTTCGACGATGGTGGCCACCAACTGGGAAAGGACTTTAATTTCTGACCAACGGTAATCATTCCCCTCCACCAGAATCCAAGGGGCGGTGCCGGTACTGGTGTAGATCAGCATTTCTTCGGCCAGGTGGCAGTATTCTTTATAGTTTTTCGCCTGTTGCCAATCTTCGGGGCGTACCCGCCAGGCTTCTAGTTCGTCGGCTTCGGCTTTTTTCAGACGTTTTTTCAGTTCCTTTTGGGAGAGGTGGATCCAAAATTTGGCGATCGCCATGCCATCATCCACTAGTTGCCGCTCGAAACCATTGATTTCCCGCATGATCAACGGTACTTCTGCCGGATCCACCCGTTCAAAAAGACGATCTTCCAGCACATGGGTGTACCAACTGTGGTAGAAAAAGGCGATGCTCCCCCGGGCCGGGAGTTTATGCCAAAACCGCCACAGAAACGGATAATGCTCTTCCCGGGAGGACGGTTCAAAAATCGGCAGCACCGAGAAACCCCGGGGATCCATGTAGTTGGTCATTTTCTTTACCAATGCTCCCTTCCCTGCTGCGGCCCAACCTTCGAGGACAACAGTCACCGGTAACTGGTGTTGCCAGCAGGCTTCTTGGAGGTCGCGCAACTGCTGCATCAGTTCCTCCAGTTGCTCTTTGTAAGTGTCCTTTGCCAGCGATCGCTCTAAATCAAGGGTATTTAACACGGGCCGTTGCAATGTCCTGTGATGGGTTTCAACCCAAATTATGCCGAAGGGGCTCCTCGCCACGGCCAATAGACCGAAAAATGTAACCTAAGGTAACCCAGGCGATCGCCCCATTTAGTCCCAGGCAGAAAGTGAGCTATTCTGAAGGGAAAACGTGCGAGAATAATGCTTAATTTTCAATAATTCCGTACTATTTTATCCCGCATATCCTAGCAATACTTCATGGACACCGAAGCTTTTAGCGAGCTTTTTCCCCTCTTTAGCACCGCAAACCCCGAAACCATCGAGTGGCTTTTGTCCGTCACCACCGAGCATGAATACCCCGCCGACCGCACTGTGTTGATGGAAGACTCCTGGGGCAATGCCGTTTATTTCATCGAATCCGGTTGGGTGAAAGTGCGCCGCCTCACGGGGGAAGATGAAACCCTGACCCTCGCGATTATGGGCAAAGGAGATTTTTTCGGAGAAATGTCTGTTCTGGACGAATCGCCTCGATCTACAGATGTGGTCGCCCTATCTCCCGTAAAACTCCTGAGTGTTTCGGCCCAACGCTTCATTCAATTGCTCTTTAAGGATCCGCAGCTACACCACAAAATGTTGCAACTGATGGTGCGGCGTCTGCGGAATGCCAATGCCAGGTTCTACTGGCGCAAACAGCCCCCCGCCCTGAAGTTAGTCAAAACCCTGCTCCTTCTGGCGGAAAACTATGGACAACCCACCGATGTCGGCATGGAAATCATTCAGCTATCCGTCCCAGATTTAGCCGATGTGGCGGATATTACCCCCAAGGAAGTGGAAATGATTTTGGGGAAACTGACCGGGAAAGACTGGATTGAGGTGGGCGACGGTCGGATTCATTTGGTTAATTTCAAGCAGCTGACAAATTTAGCAAACCGCTCTTAGTCCCAGATTTTTGATGGTTCACAGCACGACTCCTATGGCAAAAACTTCCTCCCCGGCTCCAGATACGGTGGCGATCGCCTATCGAGTGGCCATGCCCCAACCCCAAACCCACCTATTTGAAGTGACGATCCACATTAGCCAATGGGAAGCCGCAGTCCTTGACCTCAAAATGCCCGTGTGGACGCCTGGTTCCTATATGGTGCGGGAATACTCTCGCCATCTCCAGGACTTTCGGGCCACAACCCCCACTGGAGAACCGCTCTCCTGGCGCAAGGTGAGTAAAAATCACTGGCAAATTGAAACCGTCGATATCCCAGAAATCGCCGTCTATTACCGGGTCTATGCCAACGATCTCACCGTCCGCACTAACCACCTCGACAGCACCCACGGCTATTTCAACGGCGCCGCCCTTTTCTGTTTTGTGCCAGGTTACCAAAACCAAGCCTGTACCCTGACCGTGGAGCCGCCCCACATCGCTTGGGAAGTGAATACTACCCTGCCCCTCCTCGAAGATCAGGAAAATTGTTTTTGGGTAGAAAATTTCGACGTGCTAGTGGATAGCCCTGTGGAAGTGGGTCTCCACGAAAACCATGAATTTCTCTGCGAAGGCAAACCCCACCGTTGGGTCGTCTGGGGCGAGGGTAATTTTGATCCGGAAAAGGCGATCGCCGACACGCAAAAAATCATCCAAACTGAGGCAAAAATTTTTGGTGGGGAACTCCCCTACGACGAATATATGTTCCTGCTGCACCTGTCTGGCAGTGGCTATGGTGGCCTAGAACACAAAGAAAGCTGTTCCCTCAACTATCCCCGTTTCGGTTTTCAGAAACCCGACCAATACAACCGCTTCATGCAATTGGTGGCCCACGAGTTTTTCCACCTGTGGAACGTGAAACGAATCCGCCCCAAGGAACTGGAAACCTTTGACTACGAAACAGAAAATTACACCCCCTCCCTCTGGTTTGCTGAAGGGGTCACCAGTTACTACGACTTGCTTATTCCTCTCTGGGCTGGGGTTTATGACAAAAGTTTTTTCCTGGAGAGCCTCAGTAAGGACATCACCCGCTATCTCTTGACGCCGGGGCGTTTGGTGCAGCCCCTGGCCGAATCGAGTTTTGATGCCTGGATTAAGCTCTACCGCCGCGAGGCCCACAGCAATAATAACCAGATGTCCTACTACCTCAAAGGCGCCCTGGTTGCCCTCCTGCTGGATCTCAAAATTCGCGATCGCCACCACAACAAAAAATCCCTCGATGACGTGATGCGGCGCATGTGGGAAGACTTTGGCAAAGCGGAAATTGGCTTTATGCCCGCTGAAGTAGAACAGGTTATCAGCGACGTGGCGGGGGAAGATTTAACAGACTTTTTCCAAACCTATCTTCACACCACCACCGAACTGCCCCTGGCCGAAGCCCTCGAAACCTTTGGGTTACTCCTTAAGCCCAACTATGAGCAAAAAGATTTGCCCTACCTGGGAATTACTGTCACTGAGCAAAATAATCGCACCATCATCCA
>JAYKIK010000056.1:0-2976 GCA_035284725.1 Synechococcus sp. | reverse complement strand
GGGCCCCACGCCAACATCGGTGAAATCATGAAAATTCCCTTCCCCCGTCCCCGCGATCGCGACCGGATTATGGAAGATCCTACCTATTACGAACTTCGTAACTATGCCCTCGATTTCCTCTACAACCGTTTCGCCCACGACGACGCAGCATAGTATCAATTAAAAGTTTCCTCTATCAAACAGATTCCGTCCTAATTTTTTCCATTGGGGCGGGCTTTTTTTATGGAATTTAAGGAAAAACAACAGGTTTCGATGAGGCCGAATAGGCTCTGTTTTTTGAATGGAAAAGCCTATTTTACCCTTGGGGATTTGTAGGGATAGAGATTGGCGTTGGTTGTGGCCTAGGGAGATGATTGCTCGACAGCTTGGGGGGTAAATTGGACAAACATCGCCCCTTCGAGTTGGTCGGTTTCGGCTTGTAGCTGGAGGAAGCGAGCAGTGATGCCCCGGTCTTGGAAAATGCGGAGGTTCAGACGACGACTAAAGGCCTGGGCAAAACCATTCAACAAAGGGGCAGGTAGGACTTGTTCGTTAATCGTGCCTTCAAAGTCAGTCAGTTGGAATTGGCTACCGGAAGCAAGACCGAGGGTGAACGTCAGTTTAAGCGTAGATTTTTCAGGTGTGTCGGTTTCGGGATTGACATGGGAAAGTTGGCCAATAAACTGAATCCGGTTTTCCCCAAGGAAGTCAAGGGTGGCATTGTCTAATTGAAACCGGGGTGGATTAGTGCTGCCAGGACGGGTTAATAGACGGTTGATGAGGGGTTGGATAAGATTAGCGACTTGGGGGGAGGCGAGGGCTTGGTTGAGGTCTGCTTCCGTGAGGACAAAACGCACACCGGCTTGGAGTGGTTCTTCGAAAACCCCAGGGCCGGGTTTCCCACTACGGAGTTTGGCCAGATCAAAGCTCAGGGGGTCTGTTTCCACTTCGAAGGCGGCAAAACGCAACCCAGGAAAGAATTCTACCCCACGGCTGGCAATCTGGACGCGATCAATTTTTCCATCGAGGATCTGGTGACTGGGGACGTTATCAATGCGTACTTCGAAAGTTTCGGCAGCTTGGAGGCGATCGCCAATGCGTTTACCGCTGACCTGTTCGATGATTAGACCCACGGGGGCAAGGGCAGTGAGTAGGCCAGACATCAAAATTGCGAGAAATTCCATGGTGCTCCCCAGGGCAATGGTTTGTTCTTCAACTTTACCGAAAAATTTACCGTAACAATCAGGGCGTAATCAGCCCGAGATCCGCCTTCACTGCCGACAAGGTCGCCTGACGCTGGTCGTTTTTGGTGTGGCTCAGTTCAATTTGGTAATAGCTTTCGGGGAGGTAGGGCAGCCGCTCTGACCATTCAATGACGGTGATGCCGGGGTCACATTCTTCCCCCTCCCAGTAGGTTTCCGGGTAGAGGCTATCCACTTGCTCCGGTTCGAGGCGGTATAAATCGAGGTGATATAGGGGAATTCGGCCGTTGTGATATTCGTTGACGAGGGTAAAGGTGGGACTGGCGATCGCCTCAGTGATCCCTAAACCTAAGCCGATGCCCTGGGTGAGGGTGGTTTTGCCAGCGCCTAGATCCCCCTTGAGCAAAATGACTGTATTTGCCGGCAGGATTTGCCCCAGTTTGACGCCGAAAGCCTGGGTTGCCGCCACATTTTCAAAAATAATGACCTCAGCCATAGATTCAATCATTCAATTCTGTGGGAGTTGCCATGGTGGAACCCGCTTACCAATTGTCTTGAGTTTCTTCGAGGAGTTTGAGCAGATCCCCTTGTACCGCCGTGGGAATTAGGTGAGCAAGGGATACAAAGACCTGTTTGCCACCGAGGGGAACTTGAATAGATCGCAAAACCGTTGTTACTGCCGTTTCGTTAACCCCACGGTCTTCAAGGGTCGGGGCAATTTTTTCGGCGATGGTGGTATGCAAGTGGGCATCGGCTAAATACAAATGCCAACCGGATACATCGATGTAAATGTTTTCGCCAATTTCTGCGGCGAGTTTTTCAATCTGGATCGTGCTAGCCATTGGATGCCTCCGAATAGTCGGCGATCGCCGTAATGTAGAGCAGGTGAAGCCCCAAAATACCGAGCCACACAAGGCTAAAGGGTTTAACCCAGGGCCGCTCCACGGTGGTCTGAATCAGCGACACAAACCAAATGGGGGAGTTGATCGCCAGGTAAACCATGACATGGACAATAAAATTCATCCGGTCTTCGGCGCGACGGAATTCAGGATCAGTTTTACGGTCGGGTTTGCGCGGCCAACTGCGAGGCATAGGTTTTACCCATCACATTTACGGAACACAGGTGATCCTATCACAAGGCTTTTCCTCAGGCTTGTCGGGTGTAATCACCGGATTTGCCGCCCGTTTTTTTCTGCAGTTGAATCTCAGAAATCACCATCCCCTTATCCATTGCCTTGGCCATATCGTAGAGGGTCAGGGCCGCCACTGATACCGCCGTCAATGCTTCCATCTCCACCCCCGTCTCGGATTTGGTCGTCACACTGGCCTCGATGCGATAACCGGGTAAGTGGGCATCGGCGTAAAAATTCACCGTCACTTTCTTAATGGGCAGGGGGTGGCACATGGGGATCAAATTTGAGGTTTGTTTTGCTGCCATAATTCCCGCAATGCGCGCCGTGCCTAATACATCGCCTTTGGGGGCATCTCCTGCTTGGATCGCCGTAAAGCAGTCGTGGGTCATGGTAACCAGTCCCGTGGCGATCGCCTCCCGTTTGGTAATTGCTTTTTCGGAAACATCCACCATCTGGGCTTCCCCTTGGGCGTTGAGGTGACTGAGGGGCGGTAGGGTAATTTTTTTTTCAGAAAACTCTTGCATTGATCCAAAACGTCTGTTAGATTAGATGACTGTTGGTCAAACAACACAACTCTTCTCCATGGGTCTGTAGCTCAGCGGATTAGAGCAGCTGACTACGGATCAGCAGGTCGGGAGTTCGAATCTCTCCAGGCTCGTAAG
>JAYKIK010000055.1:0-3779 GCA_035284725.1 Synechococcus sp. | reverse complement strand
AAATATTGCAATCCATTGCCCAACTGCCAGGAAAACTAGGGAATTCTGTAAAATCTTGGGAGCTTAAACCTTGCCTAACCCATGACTGACAGTACCCAAGTCCGGAAAGCCGACCACATCCGCATTTGCCTCGAAGAAGATGTCCAATTTCACCAGAATCGCGCCGGTTTTGAACAGTACCGCTTTGAGCACTGCTGTCTCCCTGAGTTAAACCGTGATGACATTGACCTGCGCATTCCTTTTTTAGGCAAAACCCTCGGTGCGCCAATTCTAATTTCCTCCATGACTGGCGGCACAGCCCAGGCCCAGGAAATTAACTATCGCTTGGCAGAAATTGCCCAAACCTACCGCCTGGCGATGGGGGTCGGTTCCCAGCGGGTAGCAATCGAAAAACCGGAAGTGGCCGCCACCTTTGCCGTGCGTCAAAAAGCCCCCGATGCCCTGCTGTTTGCCAATATGGGCGCTGTACAGCTCAATTACGGCTATGGTGTCGAAGAATGCTACAAAGTAGTCGATTTATTGGGGGCAGATGCCCTTATTCTCCACCTGAACCCCCTCCAGGAATGTATCCAACCCCAGGGGGACACGAATTTTAAAGGTCTTTTGGACAAAATCGAACAAGTTTGTCGCCAACTGCCCGTCCCAGTAATCGCGAAGGAAGTAGGGAATGGAATTTCCGTAAGAATGGTACAGCGACTCCGGGATGTGGGGGTACAAATCATTGATGTGGCGGGGGCTGGCGGTACTTCCTGGGCTAAGGTCGAGGCCGCGCGATCGCCTAATAAACTGTTGCGTAACCTAGGAGAAACTTTTGGGGATTGGGGGATTCCCACGGCGGAATGCCTGGCGGCGATCGCCCACTACGATCCCGAGATTCCTTTGATTGCCTCTGGGGGACTACGGAACGGTTTAGAGGGGGCCAAGGCGATCGCCCTGGGGGCGGATTTGATTGGCTATGCCCAACCCTTTCTCCGGGCGGTCAGTGAATCTCCAGAGGCTTTGGCGGAGTGGGTGGAGCTACTGTTCCTCGAACTGCGAACGGTACTGTTTTGTACGGGGAATGCTAACTTTCAGCAATTGCAACGGGCAAATTGTCTACACAAGCTTTAACGTAACAGTAAGTCCCCTTTTCCCATTCCCGACCATGAAAGATTTTCTGAAACAGGTTTTTAGCAGTTGTCTCGGTACCCTCATCGCCCTGAGCTTGCTATCAACCCTCTCACTCTCGGTATTTATCGCCTTGATTGCCTTTTTTGCATCCCAGGAAGGGGGCGGCAAACCCAAGGAGAACAGTATTCTGATTGTGGACATGGGGACGATTATCCAAGACCGGGATCCGTCTAGTTCTCTCAGTAGCGTTCTAGCGGGGGATCTGCCCGATGTGCTCAGTTTGCGAGATGTCACTGAAAGTATCCGGGCAGCGGCCAAGGATGAAAAAATTACGGGACTTTTGCTAGATGGCCGCCAGAATAGTTTGAATGGGTATGCCACCCTCAAGGAAGTGCGCCAAGCCCTCGAGGAATTTAAGGCAGCTGGGAAAAAAATCTATGCCTATGACGTGGAGATGACGGAACGGGAATATTACCTCAGTTCCCTGGCCGATGAAATTTGGCTCAATCCCCTGGGTGGTATGGAAATGAACGGCTTAGGTAGTGAGCAGCTTTTCTTTAAGGGGGCTTTGGATAAGTATGGTATCGGCGTGCAGGTGGTGCGGGTCGGCAGTTTTAAAAGTGCGGTGGAACCCTTTACTCAGGAGCAACTCAGCCCAGAAAATCGCCAACAAACGGCAGCCTTACTCGGGGATCTTTGGACGGATTTTAAACAGACTGTCACAGGCGATCGCCCCTTCGCCGCAACCTTACCCCAGACCCTCGCCGATACCCAGGGGATTATCCTGCCGGAGGTGGCAGCCCGGGAAAAATTGGTGACGCGCTTGGCCTACTTTGACGAAATCCTTACGGAACTCAAAACCTTTACGGGGACGGCCCAGGATGACGATCTACCCCAGGTGAGTCTCGCTGACTATAGCTTGGAACTGTCCTTGGCGGAACTGGGAAATTTCTCTGAAAATCAGGTGGCAGTGGTCTACGCGGAAGGAACCATCGTCGGCGGTGAGGGGACACCGGACAGTATTGGTGGGGATTCCCTCTCCCGGCAACTGCGGGAATTGCGCCAGGATCCCGATGTGAAAGCGGTGGTGCTGCGGATTAATAGTCCTGGGGGCAGTGCGATCGCCTCGGAAATTATCCTGCGGGAACTAAAACTGATTCGGGAAGCGAAAAAGCCCGTGATTGTCTCCATGGGGGATGTGGCGGCCTCGGGGGGGTATTGGATTGCCACGGAGAGCGATCGCATTTTTGCCCAACCAAATACGATTACCGGCTCCATTGGTGTGTTTGGTATTTTGCCCAACGTGCAAACCATCTCCAACAATAATGGCCTCACCTGGGACAGCGTCCAAACCGGAAAGCTCGCCAATTTAGGCACCGCTTCCCGCCCGAAAACCGCAGCGGAACTGGCCATTTTCCAGAATTTTGTGAACGATATCTACGCCAAATTTCTCCAGCGGGTCAGTGCGGCCCGGGGCCTGACGAAAACAGAGGTCGATAAGATCGCCCAGGGACGGGTTTGGTCTGGGGAAGATGCCAAGGCCATCAAGCTCGTGGATGAACTGGGGGGACTCTCAGCGGCGATCGCCTATGCAGTAGAAAAGGCGAACCTCGGGGAAGATTTCACCGTGCAGGAATACCCCCAGCCCCAAACCTGGGAGGAGGAAATTTTTAGTAATCTTCTCGGTGTCCAGATCGAAGGCGCCGCTGACCCCCTCACCCAGGAATGGCTAAAGCTCCAGGAGGCCATGGAACTATGGCGATCGCTCAATGATCCCAAGCAGGTCTATGCCCTGATGCCCTGGCAGCTCCGCATTGATTAACATTTGCCTAGGTGGTGTACTCGGCGTTAATACGTACATAGTCATAGCTGAGGTCGCAACCCCAGGCGGTGCCTTCGCCGGAGCCATTGCCCACACAGATGGAAATCAGCACCGTATCATCCTCGAGATAAGCCCCAGCGGCCCGATCTTTCAGGTACTGGCTGGCGGCATCCCGGTCAAAGGGGAGGGGTTGGCCCTGTTCCATTAACCGAAAATCCCCGAGGGAAATGCGGAGGTCATCTTGATTGAAAACGACTCCAGCGCGACCGGCGGCGGCGGCAATGCGTCCCCAGTTGGGATCCCGGCCAAAGATGGCAGACTTCACCAAAGAGGATCCGGCGATGGTGCGGGCAATTTTCCGGGCGGCAGTATCATCCACGGTGCCAGACACTTGAATTTCCACGAGACAGGTGGCCCCTTCTCCATCCCGGGCGATACATTTGGCGAGGTATTGGCAAACCTCTGTCAGCATCGCCTCCAGTTCCTGGGCGTTTTTCGATTGGGGGTCGGTGATTGCCGTGGTGCGGGACTGGCCATTGGCGAGGGCAATCACGCAGTCATTGGTGCTGGTGTCGCCATCGACAGTAATTTGGTTAAAACTTTTGTCCACTGCCCGGGAGAGCATTTCCTGCCACAGTTGGGTGGAAACCGCCGCGTCACAGGTAATAAAGCCGAGCATCGTGGCCATATTGGGGTGGATCATGCCGGAGCCTTTGCAAATGCCGCCGATCCGTACGGGGCGCCCTTCGATTTCTGTTTCTAGGGCGATCGCCTTTGGCACGAGATCCGTGGTCATAATCGCCTTAGCCGCATCATCCCCCCCTTCTGGAGACAGGGCCGCCACAAC
>JAYKIK010000054.1:0-23564 GCA_035284725.1 Synechococcus sp. | reverse complement strand
ACTTTTTTGCTAAATTAAAGCAATACAGAGCAATTGCGACTCGCTACGACAAAACAGATCGCAATTTTTTAGGGGCAATTTATCTGGCAGCTTCGATTATCTGGCTTAATTAATGACACGCCCTAGTCTTCTATTGCAGTTCCCGTCCTGGGTAGCTGGGCTGCAATGATGCCCACCATCAACCACCAGAGGGTATTAACCTGGGGTCGGTACCAAACCGTATCAAATAGCCCCTGAATTAAAAGTCCGGTCATAGCGGCAATCGCCCCGACTAACCATAGCCCTTCTATTTTATGCTGAGATTGGAATTCCTTAAGGCTTTGTAAAGCTTGGCTAAAGATATTGATCAAAAGCCAGATAAAAGTCCCCAAACCTAGTAAGCCTGTTTCAACGGCGGTCTCTAAGTAGATCGAATAGGCACTGAGGGCAGAAAAACGACTTTCCATGTATTGGGGATAAATCGTATTAAAGGCGTCATGGCCTGGCCCAATCCCCAGCAAAGGGCGATCGCCAATCATCTGCAACACTGCCAACCAGACATTAATTCGGAAATTATTGCTACTGTCTCCCCGCCAGGAAAAAATACTCAGCAACCGCAGACGGATTGAGTCCACGCCCACCACAGCAATGAGAATCAGCCCCGCCCCAAAACCAAAACACAGGGGGAGTAACCATTTCCGCCAAAAGGGACTGAGACGATCACCATACCAACCGTAGAGCAATAGGCCCCCCATCGTAGCTGCGCCGAGCATCGCTAACCAACCACCCCGACTATCGGTAAAAAACAAACAGGCCCCATTACAACAGAGCATTACCGCCGCCAGCGCCTTCTGGATTCGAGTACGCCAGATGAGTATGGCCACCCCACTAAAGGCGATCGCCCCCATCAGATAACCTGCCAAGAGGTTCGGATTGCCGAGGTAACTGTAGACCCGTGTGTCGTTCGCAAACTCCGACAGGGGATCATTCCAGGTGGCCAACTGCTCCACCCCAAAAATTTCCTGACGAATGCCATAGCCGCTCACCACCAAGGAAACTATGAGGTACACCCAGATCACCGCTCCGAGGATTTTGGGCGATCGCAAAACCCGGGCACAGAAAGCAAAAAAGATTAAGTACAAACCAAGCTGGATTAAACCCGATAGGGCCGCCCCCTTCACCGGTGACAAAACCGTGGCGATCGCCGCAATGCCCCCATATAAAGCCACTAGCAGATGAATCCCAGTCACCTTACCCGCTGGCACATCCGAGAGGCTTAATAATACCCAATAGCCCGCACAGGCCAGGAGTAATAAACCAATTAACGTCGTAGAGACAAAGGGAGTTGCCACCAACAAAACACAGAGCATCAGAGCTCCCAACGGCTCTGCCCACTGGAGCAGCCAACTCCCGCTCCGCCAGCCCCGCAGGATGCCAAAAATTCGGTAACTGTAGCTGGTTCTTAACCATGTCTCAAAGGGAAAGCGCAAAAAAAGCACTTGTCGCCACACTGCCGCCATGACCTATTTCACCTCGGGATTTCGTAAGTATTTATTGTAAAGGGAGAGCTAATCTTCCTCGCCAAACAATTCTTCGACCGATTGTTTCTCGTAAAAATCTTTAAGATTTTGCTGTTGTTCCCGGCGGGAGGTGCGGCGATATTTTTTCTGGGCCAGTTTCGGCTCGTGGGTTTTCTTCCCCGCCGCTGTGATTTTGACTTTTAATTGTTCTTCCCCATCCCCTTGTTGTTGCTGGGTTTCTTTGTAGGCGATCGCCTCTTCGAGAAATTTTTCATAGATTTCATAACGCTCCCAGTCCCGGCCCACAGCACAGTTAGGTTCCTGGCGATGGAGACAATCGGTAAATTGGCACTGTTTTTCCCGCAATTGCGCCCGAATCTCTGGGAAATACCGACCAACATCCTGGGGCAAGATCGCCCAGTCCGGCTGATTAAAACCAGGGCTATCGGCTAACAGTCCCCCCTGGGGTAAGGGAAATAGCTCCACATGGCGGGTGGTGTGTCGTCCTCGCTGTAATTTTCCCGAAACGGCTCCGACCCGTAGGGCCACCTGGGGAATTAATCGGTTAATCAGACTGGATTTCCCGACCCCCGAAGGCCCCGCCACCACGGTGATTTTACCCTTCAGTTTTTCCTCGAGCAGGGGGATATTTTCGTCCCGGGCCACGCTCAAAAAAACGGCTTCATAGCCCCACTGTTCTATGCGAGTCGCCCAAACCCGTCGCTCTGATGCAGTGAGTAAATCCTGTTTATTCAGCCCCAACAGCAGCGGTAATCCCGTGGATTCAGCTTTGATTAAAAAACGGCTCAGTTGCCAGGGGTCGAGGGCCGGTTCCGCTAAAGCAAAGATCAGTAGTAACTGGTCAGCATTGGCCACAGGGGGGCGGTCTAATTCGGTTTGCCGGGGGAGCACTTTGGCGATCGCCCCGCGATTATCCTGGAAATCTGGTTCCTCAACGATTACTCGGTCTCCCACCATGACCCGCTGGCCGATTTTTTTTAATCGTGTCCGTCGCGTACAAAGCAGACTGTTAGCTCCATTGCGCAGTTGGACATGGTAAAAATTTGCCTGTACCGCCGTTACCGTTCCCTCTAAAGGGCTTTGGGTACTGGGATTATTCATGTCGCTGGACAACGGACCCACAGAGCATAGTGGCCTTCCGGTTGGGCGATCGCCTTTTCCACCTGATATCCTTCCATAGTCAAACTATCCGGCACCTGTTCCATGGGCTCCCCTGCATCCAGCCATACTTCCAAGAGGGCATTGGGGGCCATTTTTTTGAGCTGTAACTTTGTGCGCACAAAATTAATCGGACAGGGAGTTCCCCGTAAATCCAATTGCGCATCTGCTTTTAATGCCGGTGAATCACTCATCTCAAACTACCGCCCATGCTGGGCCAGAACAACCCTTAATTGTGGTGGAACAGGTTACCGAGTAAGCCCTCAAAGCCACCTTTTTTATGCTCAGCCCCTTTGAGCTTAGCCAGTTGGTGGAGCAGCTCTTTTTCTTCGCGGCTAACCTTCGTCGGAATCACGACTTTCACGGTAATCAGATGGTCGCCCCGGCTAACAGGGTTCCCTAGTTTGGGCACCCCTTTTCCTTCCAGAGTTAAAACCTTATTCGGCTGTAAACCGGCGGGAATGGTTAACTCCTCCATCCCATCCACAGTTTTGATCTTGACTGTATCCCCAAGAATTGCCTGGAGATAGCTGATTTCGATTTCGGAAATGATATTGATGCCATCTCGACGGAATTCTTTATCAGGGTTAACAGCGAGGTAGACGTAAAGATCCCCAGGGGGGCCACCTTTGACGCCCGCATCCCCTTCCCGGGAAACCCGTAATCTGGTGCCGCTATCAACCCCGGCAGGAATCGTGATTTTTAGTTTCTTTGTTTCTTGTTTCCGACCAGCGCCGCCACAGGATTCACATTTTTCAGCAATGACTTGGCCTTCCCCGTTACAGGTGGGACACACGGAAACCTGGGCAAAGCTCCCAAACGGAGTCCGAGTGGCGCGCCGCACTTGTCCCGTACCATTACAGGTACCGCAGGTATTGGCAGAAGTCCCGGCCTTGGCCCCAGAACCAGAACAAACTTTACAAGTTTCTAGGTGAGGAATCCGGATTTCTTTCTCTCCCCCAAAAATTGCCTCTTTAAAATCAAGCTTGAGGTCTAGGCGGAGATCGTCCCCACGCATCGGCCCGCTGCGGCGGCGCCCCCCAGAGGTAGCCCCGGTACCCATCCCCCCGAAGCCACTGAAGATGGTTTCAAAAATATCGGCAAAGCCGCCCATATCGCCATATTCTGCGCCGGCAGCCCCTGCCCCAGAGACTCCTGCTTCTCCAAAGCGATCATAACGAGCTCTGGTTTCTGGTTCAGATAGTACTTCGTAGGCTCGGTTGATTTCTTTAAACTTTTCTTCGGCGCCTGGATCTTTATTAACGTCAGGGTGATATTGACGAGCTAGACGACGATAAGCTCGCTTGAGTTCATCTTTTCCGCAGTCTCGGGAAACACCAAGAATTTCGTAATAGTCGCCTGCCATAAATCTTTTCTACTAACGAGCACAATCAAGCCTTTACTAATCTTAACTTGAACTGGGAAAAGCTGAAAAGTGTTGGCGATAATCCCTGCGATGGCTTCCACAGTAGTTTGTTAGTCAATAGTTTCATAGTCTCCGGTGATATTACCTTCGCCATCTTCGATAACCACGCCGGCTTCGGTGGGGAAATTAATCGTAATATCGCCGTCGTTATTGGTAGGAACTGGAGATACTGGCCCTTGGTAGCTGGGAGCATTGTCACTGTCGTAAATCTTGGAACCAATGGCAAGGAGGGCGGTCTTAAAGTCCTCGAGGAGGCGTTTGATTTCATCTACTGAGAAGGAACGATCCGTAAAGGATTGCTCTAAAACAGCTCGCTTCTGAATGAGTTGGGTTTTAACTTCTGTGGTGAGAAGATCACTATTTTCCCGGAGAGTCGCATCGAAGCTGTAAAACAGGCTGTCGGCTTGGTTTTGAAGATCTACCACCTGGAGCCGTTCTCGGTCTTGGGCTGCATATTTGGCGGCCTCCGCACGCATGGATTCGATTTCTGCGGGGCTCAGACCACCGGTATTGGTGATTTTAATACTTTGGGCCTTACCTGTACCTTTGTCTTGGGCGGAAACTTTGAGGATGCCGTTGACATCAATTTCGAAGCTGACTTCGATTTGAGGCAGCCCCCGGGGCGCAGGGGGAATCCCCGTGAGCAAAAATTTCCCGAGACTTTTATTGTCTTTGGCGAGGGCTCTCTCTCCTTGTAACACATGGATTTCTACGGAAGTCTGTCCATCAGTCGCCGTCGAAAACACTTGGGAATTGCTGGTGGGGAGGGTGGTATTACGGTCAATGATTTTTGTGAAAACTTCGCCAAGGGTTTCAATGCCTAGGGAAATGGGGGTGACATCTAGCAGAAGCACATCTTTGACCTCCCCGCTCAGAACCCCTGCTTGGATCGCAGCACCAATGGCGATCGCCTCATCGGGATTTACGGAGCGATCAATTTGTTTCCCATGGAAAAAGCTCTGGATGGCCTGCTGTACGGCTGGAATCCGGGTTGAACCACCGACGAGAATAATTCGATCAACATTATCAATGGTTAATTCGGCATCCTTAAGGGCCTGTTCCACAGGTCGGAGGGTTGCATCAATGTATTCCCGAACCAGTTCTTCAAATTGGGAGCGGGCCAAATCAATTTCTAGATGCTTAGGGCCTGTATCATCGGCGGTAATAAAAGGCAGGTTGATGGATGTCGTGATTGTGCTCGAGAGTTCAATTTTGGCTTTCTCCGCAGCTTCCCGTAACCGTTGGAGGGCCATCTTATCACCACTCAGGTCAATGCCTTCCCGTTGCTTAAAGGTTGCAACCATCCATTCGACAACTGCATTATCAAAATCATCACCCCCCAGTTGGTTATTTCCGGATGTTGCCCGAACTTCAAACACTCCGTCCCCTAGCTGCAGAATCGAGACATCAAAGGTGCCGCCTCCCAGATCAAAAACCAAAATGAACTGTTCTTGATCCTGTTTATCTAAGCCGTAGGCCAGGGCCGCAGCCGTTGGCTCATTGATAATCCGGAGCACTTCGAGTCCCGCAATCGTTCCCGCATCCTTAGTTGCTTGCCGTTGGGCGTCGGTGAAATAGGCGGGCACTGTAATTACAGCTTGGGTTACTTCTTCCCCCAAAAAAGCTTCGGCATCACTTTTAAGTTTTTGCAAGACCATCGCCGAAATTTCCTGGGGGGTAAAAACATCCTTCCGGACGGCCACATCAACAGTATCGTCTTTCCCTTTGACACATTTGTAAGGAACTCGGCGGCGCTCCTGTTCCGTATCATCCCAGCGACGACCGATGAAACGCTTGATGCTGTAAATTGTGTTTTCAGCATTGGTAACACTTTGTCGCTTCGCCAGTTGCCCCACCAAACGAATGTCATTTTTCCCGAAGCCAACGATGCTGGGTGTTGTGCGTGCCCCTTCAGCATTGGTAATCACCAGGGGATTGCCCCCCTCAAGGACGGAAACACAGCTATTGGTGGTGCCGAGATCGATGCCGATTACTTTACCCATAGTTCGCTGGCGAAGGACGATAGGGAGATTTTCTTAAATGGTACTGAAGATTGGGAGGGGGGCCATGGGTTAATGTTGTTCGGCCCCACTATCTAGCCTGGGCTATGGATTAGCTTTCGCTATCGTCAGCTACATCACTGGAGCTTTCCTCAGGAGCAGTCGCCACTTTGACCATGGCGTGGCGCAGTACCATTTCCCCAAGGAGATAGCCCCGGACAACCTGCTCAATGACGGTACCTTCGGGATACTTATCGGTAGGTTCTTGGAAGACGGCTTCATGGAAGTTTGGGTCAAATTCTTTTTCTTCGGGACGCATCGGCGAGACACCAATTTTCTTGAGCCCATCGACGAGTTGTTTGTAAACACCTTGGTAACTGTTGTGGATGGTTACTTCGCCATCGGTACTGGGCTTGATTTGAAGTCGGGCCCGCTCAAAGCTGTCGACGGCCCCCAGAATTTCTTTAACGGTGTTGCACTTGGTGCGTAATTCCATCTCTTCTTTTTCTTTGCCTGTGCGCTTCCGAAAATTTTCGAAGTCGGCGGCGATGCGCATGTACTGACCCTTAAAGTCTTCTGCCTGTTGGGTTTGGGCGGTGAGTTGCTGGCGGAGGGTACTTACTTCCTGTTGGAGGGCAGCAATGACGGCTTCTAGCTCAGTCGTGCCTAAAGGGGCTTCATCCACGGCAGTGTTGTTGTCTTGATCTGTGGTGTTTTGGTCATCAACAACCGTTTCAGGCTCCCCAAGGTTAGACTCGATGGCTGTCTCTGGGGCCTCGTCGGACACGGATTCGGGATTTTCTCCTGGATCAATGGGGCTATCAAGATTTTTCGCGTCTTCTACCATGGTTACTTGAGCGATTTGTGTTGTGAATTGAATGTGGGTCTTTGGTTTGATGTTTCTAAAGGCTTTTTGGCTTGGGCCTCGGGCTTGGCGATCGCCTAACCCAGAAAAGAACACCAAATTATATTTAGACATTACTAAATGTAACATTGTCCCCCGTTGATCCCGCTGTCTCCGAGGAAAAAGAACAAAACTTCAAGCAACGGCTATATTGGGAAAAATGGCATAGTAACCCCGATGGCCAGACCGATGGAAATAAGTTTTAGAAAAATTTCAGTGCCCCCCAAAACGAATTCTTACTGCTATATTTCCCCTTAATCCCGTCTTGCCCACCGTTTTTTCCACCACCTAAAGCCCATTTGTTCCTTGCCACCCGGTGCCCCTATGACCCAATCTTCCCTCCCAAAACGGACAAGAGCCCTCGCCCTCCGCAATGATTTCTCTCCTTTTGGTAACAAGCTCATTCAACAGGGGGTGGTTGACCATCAGCAGATGGAAAAAGCTTTGGTGGAAACCCGTCGTACCGGGCGCCCCCTCACCCTTATCGTCGAAGAGCTAACGGGTAAGGCTTTATCACCAGAACTGGTACGGCAATACAAAAAGCACCATCTCTTCGAGCTCAAAATTCTCTACGGCATCAATTCCATTGATCCGGAAATCCAAAAAATTGACATCGATCAGATGGGAGAGCTGATCAACTCCCTCGTGCCGGTCGAACTCTGTCGTCGCCATCGTATCTTGCCGATCCGTCGCCAACGGGATGAAATCGTTGTGGCTATGGTTGAGCCAGACAACCTTGCCGCCCAAGATGACCTTAATCGCCTCTTTCGTCTACAGAACCTTACCCTGAGACGGATTGTCATTGCGGAAGATGACTATCGTCGTGTCCTAGATGGTTATCTGGAACAGCAAGTCCAAATCCAAATCCAACAACAGGAACAGGCCGCCAAAGCCGCCGAAGCCGCTGAACTCCGCAAAGCCGTTGATATCGAAGACCTAGATCTTGGGGTTGCAGGGGAACTGGATGAGGCTGAGGAAGAAGGTGCGGATCTCCTCAATGAAAACCAAGCGAGTTCTGCTCCCGTTATTAAATTAGTCAATAAAATTCTGCTGAAAGCACTCCAAGAAGGGGCTTCGGATATCCACATTGAACCCCAAGAAAACGATTTACGGGTACGTTTCCGGAAGGATGGAGTCCTACAGTATGCCTTTGATCCACTGCCGAAGCGAATCATTCCAGCGGTGGCAGCCCGTTTCAAGATTATGGCGGACTTGGATATTGCGGAGCGCCGTGCCCCCCAAGATGGACGAATCCGTCGGGTTTTTAAGGGACGGAAAGTGGATTTTCGGGTGAATAGCCTGCCGAGTCGTTATGGGGAGAAAATCGTTCTGCGAATCCTGGATAATTCCTCTACTCAACTCGGCCTTAATTTATTAATCACCAATCAAAAGATTTTGAGTCAAGTCCGGGAGCTTGCCCAACGTCCTTTCGGTTTAATTTTGGTGACAGGGCCGACGGGTTCGGGAAAATCGACGACGTTGTATTCGATTCTGGCGGAGCGCAATAATCCGGGGGTCAATATTAGTACGGCGGAAGACCCGATTGAATATTCTTTGCCGGGGATTACCCAGGTGCAAGTCATCCGAGAAAAGGGAATGGATTTTGCTTCGATTCTCCGGGCTTTCCTACGGCAGGATCCGGATGTCATTCTAGTGGGGGAAACACGGGATAAGGAAACGGCTAAAACGGCGATTGAGGCGGCTTTGACTGGACACTTGGTCTTAACCACCCTCCACACTAATGATGCACCGGGGGCGATCGCCCGCCTAGATGAAATGGGTGTTGAACCGTTCATGATCTCTGGGGCTTTGTTGGGAGTCCTCGCCCAACGTCTTATGCGTCGGGTATGCGGGGAATGTCGTTTGGCCTATCAGCCTACGGTGGAAGAATTGGCCCGTTATGGCATTTCCAGTTCCGAAGGTGGCCGCCTGACGGTTTACCGTGCTAATACTTTGACCCCTGAACAGGTACAAATTGCCAAGGACACCGGTGCCCTTTGTCCAAAATGTAATGGTGCAGGTTACAAAGGCCGGGTGGGGGTTTATGAATTTATGCAAAATAGCGAGGAAATTGAACGATTAATCAACACCGGTGCCACCACGGACATGATTAAGGAAGCGGCGGTGCAGGAGGGGATGCTGAGTATCTTGGCCTACAGCTTGGAGTTGGTGAAGGAAGGTTACACCACCTTTGAAGAAGTAGACCGGGTGACCTTTACCGATTCGGGTCTCGAAGCAGAACTCAAGGCCAAACGAAAAACGGGTCTTGTGTGCCAGAGCTGTAGTGCAGAACTCCAACCGGATTGGATGGATTGTCCCTACTGCATGACCCCCCGCTTCAGTTAAGACCGATCACATTCTGCTCATTGGCGATCGCCTTTTGGGCAAAATAAAATCAAACATTTTCAATTTCTGACAAAAATTTTTCTTCATCCCCTTGACCCCATCACCCCAGGAGTAACAGTGCTATGGAATACATGATCGAAGACTTAATGGAACAGCTTGTGGAAATGGGCGGTTCCGATATGCACATCCAAGCCGGTGCCCCCGTATACTTTCGTGTCAGTGGGAAGCTTGGCCCCATCAATGACGAACCCCTGTCGGCCCAGGAAGCCCAGAAGCTGATCTTCAGCATGCTCAACAACACCCAACGCAAAGACCTCGAACAAAATTGGGAATTGGACTGCTCCTACGGTGTTAAAGGTCTGGCGCGGTTCCGGGTCAACGTCTACAAAGAACGGGGTTGCTATGCGGCCTGTCTCCGGGCACTATCCTCAAAAATTCCGAACTTCGATCAACTGGGTCTGCCTGATATTGTGCGGGAAATGGCAGAGCGGCCCCGGGGTTTAGTCCTCGTCACCGGTCAAACGGGCTCCGGTAAGACCACTACCATGGCAGCGATGTTGGATTTGATTAACCGCACCCGGGCTGAACATATCCTCACCGTTGAAGACCCCATCGAATACGTTTTTCCGAACCACAAGAGCCTATTTCACCAAAGACAGAAAGGGGAAGACACAAAAAGCTTTGCCAATGCCCTTAAAGCCGCCCTCCGGGAAGATCCAGACATTATCCTCGTGGGGGAAATGCGGGACCTGGACACTATTTCTTTGGCAATTTCTGCGGCAGAAACCGGGCACCTTGTATTTGGTACACTCCATACCAACTCCGCTGCCAGTACCATTGACCGGATGTTAGATGTCTTTCCACCGATCCAGCAACCCCAGATTCGGGCGATGCTTTCCAACTCCCTCCTGGCGGTATTTAGTCAATGCCTCGTGAAAAAGGCTAACCCCAAACCCGGGGAATTTGGTCGTGCCATGGCCCAGGAAATTATGGTGGTCACACCGGCGATCGCCAACCTGATCCGTGAAGGAAAAAGTGCCCAAATCTATTCCGCGATTCAAACCGGGATGAAACTCGGAATGCAGACGATGGAACAGGCCCTGGCTGGCTTAGTCGCAACGGGTACCATTACCTTCGAAGAAGCCCTGTCTAAGAGTGGCAAGCCAGATGAACTCCAACGCCTTGTCGGTGGTGCCCTAGGGGCTGGAAGCAGTGCCAAACGTCGCTAGATTCCCAGTTCTCAGTTAAGCTGGCAGCATACCCCCTCCTTTATCCTCAACTTTTCCCAGTGAACGAAAGCCATGGCACAGTACGTCGCACAAGTTGTTGATCGCAACGGTCAAAAAATCAAAGAGAAAATCGAGGCCAATTCCCCAGAACAGGCCCGTACCATGCTCGAAACCCGGTATCCGGAAGTCGGCAAAATCATGAAGCCCGGGGAAATCGATTTATCTTTCCTGGAAGAGGGCCTCGCCAAAGTCAGCATCAAAGACAAGGCCGTTTTTTCACGACAGTTTGCAGTAATGATCAACGCTGGGGTGGCGATCGTCCGCTGTCTCACCATCCTGGGGGAAAACCACTCCAATATCAAAATGCGTAAAGCCCTCACGGCGATCAAAAACGAAGTACAACAGGGGGTCAACCTTTCCGATGCCATGCGTCCCCATGAGGAATGTTTCGATACCCTCTATGTCAGCATGGTGGAAGCCGGAGAAATTGGGGGGGTCCTCGATGAAGTCTTGAACCGTTTGGCGAAGGTGCTGGAGGACATGGCCAAGCTGGAAAACCAAATTAAATCGGCAATGACCTACCCTCTGGCTGTCGCGTTTTTAGCAGTGGCAGTCTTTTTTGGGATGACCGTTTTCTTGATTCCGGTTTTTGCGGACATTTTTGAAAGTATTGGCACAGAATTGCCGGCTCTAACCCTGATCATGATGGCCATCAGTACTTTTTTACGAACCAATGAAGGATTGTTGCCGATGCCCTTCGGGAATGTTCTGTTGATGGTGATTGCCGGTAATATCTTTTTCTTTGCCCTGCGTCGGTACTACAACACTGAAGCGGGCCGCTGGCAAATTGATTCATTACTCTTAAAAGTACCTCTGTTTGGGGATCTACTCCGGAAAAATGCAGTGGCTCGTTTTTGTCGTATCTTTGGGACATTAACCCGTTCTGGGGTGCCCATTCTTAACTCCTTTGATATTGTCGGTGCTACAGCGGGAAATGTGGTAATTGCGAAAGCAATTAACAACGCCAAAACAGAGATTCAAGAGGGGGGGATGTTGAGTATTGCCCTCGACCGAGATAAGGTTTTTCCGGTGCTAGCAATTCAGATGATGACCATTGGGGAAGAAACTGGGGAACTCGACACCATGATGATGAAAGTGGCAGACTTTTACGAAGATGAGGTAGAAAATACGGTCAAAGCCATGACCAGCATCCTTGAACCGGCGATGATGGTGATTATTGCGGGGATGGTCGGGGTCATTTTGCTCTCGATGTATTTACCGATGTTCAAAGTGTTTGAAGATTTGGGTTAGGACAAGCCATGACTGGACAGCAACACCAGTACGAAGCGCTCCTCGCGGCCTATAGTGATCGACAAAGGGCGATCGCCTTACTAAAGCAACATCGTCCTTACCTTTCCCTTGTGCCAAGTATTCGTCGTCCGGACGAGAGCCTAATTGCAATGCCGCTACCGGTGATTCGACTTTTAGGACAAAGGACACCCCAGTCCACACCGAGCACGCTGATCTTGCCCTGTGATCTGGCGATCTTGACCTGTGATCCAGAATGGCAAATTAAGCTGGATGCCGAAATTATGGTGTTTATCCATCGGCCCGGGGAAACCTTTTCGGAGCTGTTACTGCGCTGGCGTCACACCCAAGTTTATTTAGATCAAGAATATGAGTGGCTCATGCCGGAGGCAGAATCCCATATGGTCAGTAATCTCCCGGCCCAGATTCATCCTTTGTTTGTCGTATTCCCGACAACCCCTGAGCACATCATTAAGGGACTAATGGGGGCCCGTTTACCCTTTGTACTCCAGGACATACCCACCCTTCACCCAGAGCCTGTCCCCGAAGTTCTAACGACGGAAAGTTAGCGACTGAGAAATTCAACCACAGCTTTGGCGATCGCCTTTGTGCCGGTCTTATTGATAGGCTGGGTTTCCTGGGGAGAGTTAGGTGTTTCCCAGAGGAAATCCCACTGGCCTTGGGTAAACTGCTGCGGATCTAGGATTTGATGGTGGCCGTATTGTTGGAGATTTTTAATTAAAATTGGGCCTTCCGCAAAGTCATCCCGGGGCAGGGTCACAATGGGTAAATCTAAACGGAGGGCCTCGGCATAGGTGCTAAAGCCTGGTTTCGAAACGACCCGGTCACAGAGGGGCATAAAATCCACAGGACGGTATTGTGTGTCTGTAATTTTGCGGAGATTGTCTAAATTGGGGGCATTCCGGTCAAAACTAATGAATTGATAATCAGGAAATTGCGCTAAAGCTTCATAGGGCATGCCCGCAAAACCGAGACCCCCAAAACTGAGGAGGATCGTTTTTTCCTTTGGGTGAGTCAGTTGAAAGCGTTCCCGTAGGCTCCCTGGATCATGGGCCGGGTCGCCCCCTGTCAATCCCACATCGGTGATGTTAGAAAAATCGGCCATGGGTTCATTGAGAGGTAAACGAAATAGGCGATCGCCTTGACGATAGAGATCCGTTATCCAATCTGCTTCAGGGATAAATTCTCCCCCCCAGGCCCGGTAGATAAAGTCCCAACCGAAATTGCCCATACACCAACAGGGAATCTCGGCACCATGGGCAATGGGAATCGCTAGGGGCGGCACATCGGCGAGGACTAACTGAGCACGATTTAAGCGTAAAAAATCGACTTCATCGGCAATGATCCGGGGCGATCGCCGACGAATTTCCCGGAGTTTTCCTAGGGTTGCGTCGTAATCCATGGCAAAGCTATCGGCTTGAATTACCCCTACATCCAAGCGTTTTGCCCGCTGAATAAAATCTCCTTTCATATAGCTGCGGATCAGCCAATGGGGGGCCGTCGTCACAAAGATCAAAAGCACATCGGGTAATAATTTTTGTACCTGGGCCGCCACCGAAGCCACCCGCACCACGTGACCAAAGCCATGGCTCGTAATCGCCAGATATAAAACAGGACGCATAAAACCTTCCGCAATCTTTGCAATTAATTTAGACCATAGGCGGCTGTACCAGACCTTTGAGGGGGATCCGCCGTTGCTCCTCCGTGAGATTTTTAGCCTGGATGAAAACATAAAAGCCCCCTAAACCCATGGGATCGATCAGCTGATGAAGGGCATCCCGTCGCCGAAAGAGGGTCATTACATCGGTGGGATTTTGGGATAAAGCATTAAGGCGATCGCCTAAGCCTAAAGCCATCAAGAACAGGCCCTGCTGGGTTAAACCAACAGTCTCTAACCCTAGGGATGCACCATGGTTTTGCAGACTCGTAAAATCCACATGGGCAGTGATATCCTGTTCCCCTAAGTTAGCGTAGGGATTATCGTGGCGGCGGTGCTGAAAGTAGTATTGCAACGTGCCCCCAGACCGTTGAGGATGGTAATATTTTGCTGCAAGATGGCCATAATCAATGGTGAGAACATAACCTTTTTTGAGCTTGGTCTGGAGTAATTCTAACCAACTTAACATCCCCAAATTAACTTCTGTGCGATACCCTTCTGGATAAATAGACCAATCAATCTTTAACTGTTCAAAATAAGCCCGTAACTGGGGCGTTGATAGGGTATCAATCACTTCCTGCCATGAATCTTTAGCGGCATCATATTGAATGTAAATTTCCTTGGGTTCACCGTCCTCAACTGTGACTAAATTTACCGGAAAAGCATCGAGTAATTCATTAGAGAAAAAACAGCCTTGAATACTCTTTTCCGGTAATTCCGACCAGTCGCACCATTGAATTTTCAAATCAGAAAAAGCAGCTAACTTTTCCTGCTGTTGTTGACGAAGGGCGGGTGATTTTTCAATGATGTAATATTCAATTTCGTTGAGTTCTTTTGAATGATTTTGTTGAAGATAGCTCAAAATATCTTTTGCTAAATCCCCATTGCCAGCTCCCATTTCAACGATCTGAAACGGCGTGCATCCGAGAATTTGCTTCATCTGGAAGATCTGTTCTGCCAGCAATTCCCCAAAGTCTGGGCCAAGGGAGGATGCTGTAAAAAAATCCCCTTGAGACCCAATCACCACCTTGCCGCTACTGTAATAACCGGCCGTGGGGTGATAGAGCACCAATTCCATAAATTCAGCAAAAGTGAGCCGTTGTTGAGACGCGGCTTGAAGTTTTTCCTGGAGGATCGGCAAAAGGGGGGAAGCCATGGGCAAGTTCGTTAGAATGATGTGCGATTAGTGTATGCTGCGGCCTTTTTGGGTGCAACCTTTGACCTGTGAAATCTTCTATTTCTCCGCCTATTTCCCGTCCATCCTTGCTCGCGTCCCTGTGGCAATTTTCCCGACCCCATACGATTATCGGCACGAGCCTCAGTGTGTGGGCCTTGGCTTCGTTGGCGATCGCCCCTGAAACGTTTTCCTGGAGTTATGGCTGGACGGTCTTGGGGGCTTGGCTAGCCTGTCTTGCGGGGAATGTCTACATTGTCGGCTTAAACCAACTGACAGATGTTGAAATTGACAAAATCAATAAACCCCATTTGCCCGTTGCAGCGGGACATTTTTCCCCAAAAACAGGGTGGGGAATTATTTGTTTCTGTGGGGCCTTGGCACTAACGTTAAGTGCTTTTAGTAGCCTGTGGTTGGGAGTGACAGTGTGGGGCAGTTTGGCCATTGGGACCATGTACTCTCTGCCGCCCGTGCGTTTAAAGCGATTTCCCTTCCTGGCAGCGATGTGTATTTTTACGGTGCGGGGTGTGGTCGTTAACCTGGGCCTTTTTGCCCATTTTCAAGCGATGTTGCAAAATCCAGTGGTAATTACGCCGACGGTATGGCTTTTGACAGGCTTTATCATCGTTTTCACGGTGGCGATCGCCATTTTTAAGGATGTACCGGATCTGGAAGGAGACAGACAATATCAGATCACCACTTTTACAATTCTGTTAGGTAAACAGCGGATCTTCCAATTGTCCCTAGGTATTATTTTGACCTGCTACCTCGGGATGGTTATCGGGGAGATTGCATTATCTACTACTTTGAATCCGCCTCTATTTATTGGCTCCCAATTACTATTAGGTGCTTTACTGTGGTGGCGTAGTCGCAAGGCTAATCTTGAGTCTAAAGCATCAATTGCCAGTTTTTACCAATTTATTTGGAAGCTTTTTTTCTTAGAATATATTTTGTTTCCCTTAGCCCATTGGGTTTAAAATTATTGTTGTTTTAGCCAATCTTTAATCAAGGCGATCGCCTCCGATTTTTGCTCAATTTTGATCAGTTCTGCTTGGGGAATCCCTTGGGCATAGGACTTTGCTTGATCGGTTTCTTGATTTTGGCTGAGAATGAGGGTGGGCATAGTCAGTTGAGATAATTCAGTCTTGAGGTATTCCGCCTGGATTTCCCTAGGGCGTCGCTGAAAGAGTAGCCGTCGACTGGCAGGGGAGGCTAATAGCTGAAGTCGGTAGTTTAAAGTTTTCTGAATTGCCTTTTTAAAGCCCAGAATTTTCCCAAGGGGCAATAAGCTTTGGAGAAAAAATGGCAGAATTGGTACAGGAAACAGGAGGAGTTTTGCTAAAAGTAAATTGACGTTCTGAGAAGTTTCTAAGCCGATAGGAGAAAGTAGGATTAAACCTTGAATTTGTTCTGGATAATTTAAAGCGTAACGGGCAGCGATCCAAGCACCGAGGGAATCCCCGATGAGATAAATTTTTTTGAGATTTAACTGAGTGAAAAACTCCGCTAGAATTTCACTTTGCCATTGAATGGATTGGAGTGGGACAACTGGGTCAGAGTCCCCAAAGCCTAATAAGTCCGGCGCAAAACACTGGTAATCTTGCCCTAGGTTTCCAAGAAACTCTAGCCACTGACTCCCCTCACTATATTCCCGATGGATAAAGGCGATCGCCTTCCCTTGGCCTGTTTCCCGCCAAAAAATCTGACCTTGGCTCAAACGCAGGCGCCCATTCCGAACAACACATCCCATAAATATTTTTTAATAATTATTTTTAGTGAGGGTTTTTGATCAACACCCTTTTTAGGGGAAAATCTCTAGAAAAGATGGGCTTATTTAACCTTTCATCTGTTGCTTTTTCTCTTTTTTTAGATCCCGCTTACTGGCTGCCTCAATCTCCGCATCCATTAAGGTTTTACCAGTTGCCGCCAGATAAACATCATCCAAACTGGGACGGGCTTGGCTTAGGCTAAAAATTGGGAGTCCGGCGGCTTGAATGCTCTGCTCAATGGTGCTCAGATGATTCCCTTGGCGACTGACCACTAAATTTAGGGAATTGCCTTGGGAGCTGTTGAGAATCACACCTTCGACAAAATCTAACGCCGAAACAATCTCCTTCGCTTTCTCGGCATCCTGGGTAGTCGTAAATTCTTCGATGCGTAACGTAATGCGATCGCCCCCGACTTTATCCTTGAGTTCGTTGGGGGTGCCGTTGGCGATGACTTGGCCCTGATCAATGATTGCCACACTATCAGCAAGGGCATCAATTTCTTCAAGATAGTGGCTGGTGATAATGACCGTTGTGCCCGCTGCCCGCAGTTGCCGCAGGAAATCCCAAACCACCACCCGACTTTCAATGTCTAACCCCACCGTCGGCTCATCCAAAACCAACACATCTGGCTGATGGAGGAGACCCGCCGCGAGATCCAAACGTTTGCGTAAACCACCGGAATAGGTACCCGTTTTTTGGTCGGCGTAATCCGCTAAACCCAGAGCATTGAGGAGTTGGTCAACCCGTTGGGGAATAAAGCTTTTTGGCAAATGATAAAGGGCCGCTTGCAAATTCAGTAGTTCCCGCCCGGTGAGGATCTTATCGATCGCCACTTCCTGGGCCACATAGCCGAGTCGTTGTCGCACTGCTTTCGGTTGGGTCAGGGCAGAAATACCGCAGACTTCGATCTGGCCACCATCGGGTTGGGCAAGGGTACACAGGCAGCGAATCGTTGTTGTTTTACCAGCTCCATTCGGCCCCAAAAGTCCGAAGATTTTTCCCTGTTCCACCGTGAAGGAGACATCCTTTACCGCTTGGGTGGTGCCGTAGCTTTTCTGGAGGTGGTCAATGGCAACCGCAACAGTCATGGTCGGGAAACTCCTCGCAATGGTTCGTCAAAATGCTCAGTTGTGTATTGTATCGAAGTTCTTTACAATCCGTATTTTTCGCACACCTGATCGCCGATAAATTGCACCCAGGGTTTAAACACAGGAATGAGTTCCGCCCGACTGGCCGTTAAACAGGGGAAAGGGCGATCGCCATAATTTTTACCCGCTTTTAAAGGAAACATCGGGTTCGGTTCGAGGGATTCAATCGCCCCTCCCGCCGCTTGGATAATCGCCCACACCGCCGCAATATCCCAAATTTTTGAAGTGGCCTCCACACCCCCCAGAGCTGCCCCCGCCGCTACGATTAAAACGTTGTAGCTAGCGACCCCCATCAAGCGGATCTTGCAGGGAAAATCCGGTTGGGCTGCCACCGCTGTACTGCGGGCACAGAGGTTAAAAATATGGTTCAGGCTCGGCTCGTCATCACTGGTCTGGAGCGGTTCATCATTGCAAAAAGCCCCCGTCGGCCCCGTTAAACCGGAATCTCCATACCAATAACCATGGAAAGATTGGCGCAACCAGGGAAAATGCACATAACCAAAGACTGGAGTTCCCTTGTAGAGAAGCCCCAGGGAAATCCCCCAGATGGGAATGCCCCGGGTGAAATTTGTCGTGCCGTCGATGGGATCAATGACCCAACACCAATCCGTCGCCGGGAAAATATGTTCTGTTTCTTCGCTGAGGATGCCATGGTCGGGAAAGGTTTTGGCGATCGCCTGGCGAATTTCCACATCGGACCACTTGTCGGCCTCGGTTACCAAACTGCCATCGGCCTTACGCACCGCCGTAAGCTTACCAAATTTTTCCGTCAATTCTGCCCCAATCCGGTGGCTGATCTCCGCCGCAAAGGTCAAAACGTCCGTCCAAAATACTGCCTCAACCATCGGTGTGCTACATCCAGAAACTTTATACCAGTCCCCAAAAAGGCGATCGCCTACTAGGCTAATCTCTCTTACTCTGGCTAAACAACCATAGCCCAAAACCTTTGAATTTCGCTATCTTCACAAAAAAATCCTCCCTCTAAACAAGAAGGAGGAAATTTATTTTCCCCTCAAAGGGAGTTCGAGGGGTGTTTCCTCAAGGAGAGTTAGAGAGGTGTTCCCCTAGAGGGGTGTTAACGGACAGTGCCAGCCAGTTGATCAACGCGGATCGGCTTCATCAAGTACAGGTTAACGAACTGTACTCCATTAGAAAGATAAGCAGGCAGCTTCTTGAGGAACTTGATCGGCGCCGGAGCATTTGTTGCATCCACCGCCCGCAGTTTCTCGTTGTTCTTCACGCAGGTTTCGAGGCGTTCGTAGAACTCGGGCTTTTCTACATCGAGGATGATCGGGAAAACGCGGCCAGCAGTGTTATTGGTTTCCCAAATCACTTCCTTGTCAAAGTCCCGGGCATTCAGACCAATGGACTCGTAGAACCCGTAGCGCTGGGTATCGTTGAGGTACATCGTCGCAAACACAGACAGGAGGAAGAAACGGCACCACAGACGCGCTTTCCAGTCATTGAGGATACTGGGTTGGGTCTTCATCAGGGCATCAAAGAAATCCCCGTGACGGTTTTCGTCTTGGCACCAGTTCTCAAAGAACTTAAAGATGGGGTAAATCTGATCCTGGGGATTCTTTTCGAGGTGACGGTAAATCTTGATATAGCGCCAGTAACCAATTTTTTCAGAGAGGTAGGTGGCGTAGAAAATGAACTTGGGCTTAAAGAAGGTGTAGCTGCGGCTCTTGGTGAGGAAACCGAGGTCAAGGGAGAGGTTAAAGTCTGTCATCGCCTTATTGAGGAAACCAGCGTGACGTGCTTCATCCCGGGACATTAGGTTAAAGCCTTCTGCCAGGAGGGGATTTTTGTCCTTCAGGCGACGGCCCAATTCTTTGTAGAGCAAGAAACCGGAAAACTCAGCGGTACAGGAGCGCTCTAGGAATTCGATGAAGAGCTGACGGGTTTCTCCTTGGATATGGTCGAAGGAAATATCAAAGGACTCATCCCGGACAAAGTGATGGCGGTTATAGTCCACGCGGAATTCTTCGATGATCGCTTCCATTTCTTCTTCGTTGACGGAAAGATCCATCTTTGCCATCTCATCGAAGTCGGTGGTGTAAAAGCGGGGGGTGAGGATTGTTTCCTTTGCCGGGACCTTTACGCCGGGGCGCAACTCGTCTACGCCAGCGGATGTGTTAACAGTGCTTACCATATCTGTAATTTTTATTGCTTCCGTTTTTGTATGGGGATCAGTCTCTATTTTGCCAAGCTAACCGCGTGAGACCTAGGATTTTTGATTAGGTTACAGTCTAACAAGCTCTACACTGGGGTTTAAACCCTTTTTTGTGAATAGTTGATACACTTTGTTACAAAATATTGCAACGTTAATCGGGAAATTGGCGATCGCCACAGCTAATCGTAAAAAACTGACCCCACGTCACCACAGGATCAGTCTTGTTTTAAACAATTGGGCAATTCAGAAACTTAACGAGAACTTCGTTAGCGTTTTGCCATTTTCTTAGTTTCTACCTTCCGCAGGCGGATCGATTCGGGGGTGACTTCAACGAGTTCGCCGGGGCCAATGTACTCTAAGGCACGCTCCAGGTTCATCTCGATGGGCGCTTGCAGTTGAACTAATTCGTCACCGCTGGCGGCACGGTGGTTAGTTAATTGTTTCGCCTTACAAACGTTCAGTTCGAGGTCTTGGGGACGGTTGTGTTCACCGACGATCATGCCCTTATAAACCTTTGTACCAGGGGTAATGAAGAACTGACCGCGATCCTCAGCGTTCTTGAGGGCGTAGAAGGTGGCTGTTCCCTCTTCAAAAGCGGTAATCACGCCGTTATAACGGGTTTCCAGGTCACCACAGAGGGGACGATACTCCAAGAAACTGTGGTTCATGATTCCAGCCCCCCGGGTAATCCGGATAAATTCACCCCGAAAACCAATCAAACCACGGGCAGGAACGACAAATTCCAATTGCGTCCGTCCATTGGCTCCCGTTTGCATATCTTGCATTTCCCCTTTGCGCTGACCGAGCCGCTCAATACAGCTGCCCACGGCTTCTTCAGGAACATCCAGGACGAGATATTCATAGGGTTCGCAGGGTTTGCCGTTAACTTCCCGGTAAATCACCTTCGGCTGGGCCACTTGGAACTCATAACCTTCGCGGCGCATGGTTTCAATCAAAATCCCCAGGTGCAATTCACCCCGGCCAGATACCGCAAAGCTATCGGCGGACTCACCATCTTCGACCCGCAAAGCTACGTTGGTCTCCAGTTCCCGCTCAAGGCGATCACGAATCTGACGGGAGGTAACGAAGGTTCCTTCTTGGCCAGCAAAGGGGGAGTTGTTCACCGAGAAAGTCATCTGGAGCGTGGGCTCATCCACCTTGATCAGCGGCAGAGCTTGGGGGTCTTCGGGAGAGGTGATTGTTTCCCCAATATTGGCATCCGCAAACCCAGCAACTGCAACAATCATCCCCGCAGTGGCTTCCTGTAACTCAACGCGGTTCAGGCCTTCAAAACCCATCAATTTCGCGACTTTAGCTTTAACGATGCTGCCATCTTCCTTCACGAGGGCCGCCTGTTGTCCAGCTTTAAGGGTGCCGTTGTGGATGCGACCAATAACAATCCGGCCCAGATAATCGGAATAATCGAGGGTCGTTACCTGCAACTGGATTGGCTTGTTGACATCACCGGCTGGGGGGGGAACGTGCTGGAGAATTGCCTGGAATAAGGGCTCCATATCTTCATTGGTGTCGTCGAGGGACTCCCGGGCAAACCCAGATAAACCAGAAGCATAGAGGGTAGTGAAATCACATTGGTCGTCGTCGGCGCCGAGTTCGACAAAGAGGTCAAATACCTTATCGACGGCGGTTTCGGGGTGGACATTAGGGCGATCAATTTTATTGACGACGACGATCGGCCGCAGACCCTTTTCTAATGCTTTTTTCAGTACGAAACGGGTTTGGGGCATGGGACCTTCATTGGCATCGACGATCAAAATACAACCGTCTACCATCCCAAGTACCCGTTCCACTTCCCCACCGAAGTCAGCGTGGCCGGGGGTATCAACAATGTTGATCAAAATATCGTTGTAACGGACGGCGGTGTTCTTGGAAAGAATAGTAATGCCGCGTTCCCGTTCTAGGTCGTTGGAGTCCATCACGCAATCGGGAATGTCTTCTCCTTCTCGAAAAATACCAGATTGACGTAAGAGGGCGTCCACCAATGTGGTTTTACCATGGTCAACGTGGGCAATAATTGCGACGTTACGAATAGGAAGAGACATAAATTTTGCGGATGGTTCCTAAAACCTGTAAATTTTTTTGACAATTTCTGCTCAATTGTAGCCTACTTGCCATCTTTCTTAATATTTGCTTAGGGAATTTATCCTTGAGGCTGATCAATGGGTGGGAAGGATCACCCTGGGGGATAATCAAAGGACTACATTTACATAGGATTCGATGTCTTCAGCTCGCCAACTCGCTTTTCTTGCTCTCCGGCAAATTCTTTATCACAATGCCTATACTGATGTAGCTCTGGATCGGGTGCTTCACAGAAGTAACCTCACGGGCAGCGATCGCGCTTTGGTGGCGGAGTTGGTTTATGGCACCGTACGTCGGCAAAAAACCCTCGATGCCTTGATCGATCAATTGGGAAAAAAGCCCATCGATCAACAACCCCCCGATCTGCGGGTGCTGCTACAACTGGGTCTTTATCAACTGCGCTACCTGGATCAAATTCCCCCGTCGGCAGCAGTGAATACGACTGTGGAAATTGCCAAGGCGAATAAATTAGGGCAGTTGGCTGGGGTGGTCAATGGTTGCTTGCGGGGTTACCTCCGGCAGCAGGATCGCCATGGTGATCCACTCCAATTACCAGATACAGATCTTGCACGGTTAGCTTTGGAATATAGTTTTCCGGAATGGCTGATTGCCCAATGGCTCGAGCAGTTCGGCACCGAGGAAACGAAGCGGCTTTGTCAGTGGTTTAACCAACCGGCCCAACTGGATTTGCGGGTGAATGTTCTACAAACAAATGTCACCACAGTCGAAAAAATGCTGACCGATGCTGGCGTAAAAGTGGAGGCGATCGCCAACATTCCCAATGCCCTACGCCTGGTAGAGAAACGGGGTTTAATCCAAGACTTACCAGGTTATCGAGAGGGTTGGTGGACGATCCAGGATGCCAGCGCTCAATTAGTGACCCATTTGCTTGATCCCCAACCGGGGGAAGTGATTATTGATGCCTGTGCGGCTCCCGGGGGAAAAACCACCCACATCGCTGAAAAAATGCAGGACCGCGGCACCATCTGGGCCAGTGATAAATACAAAGCCCGCATCAATAAAATTGAACAAAATGCCCGCCGCCTGAAGCTGTCGATGATTCGTACCCTGGTGGGGGACAGTCGCACCTATTCCCAATTTCGCAATATGGCCGACCGGGTGCTGTTGGATGTGCCCTGTTCCGGCCTGGGAACTCTCCACAAACGTCCTGATATTCGCTGGCAACAAAACCCTGAAAAAATTGCGGCCCTGACCCAACTCCAGGGGGAACTGCTCACCACGGGGGCCACTTGGGTTAAACCGGGGGGCTATTTGGTCTATGCCACCTGCACTGTGAATCCAGCAGAAAATGAGGCGATCGCCAAGCAATTTCTTGCGGATCATTCCGACTGGCAGATTGTCCCTCCTAATCCTGGTTCACCCGCTTTCCCCTATGCCCAAGAACAAGGGTGGATCCAGGTCTTGCCCCAGCACCATCACATGGATGGTTTCTTTATGGTGAAGTTACAGCGGCCTGTCTAAAGGGATTTGGCGATCGCCTCGGTGAGGTTTTGCAGATCCTCGGAAATGCTCACAGGATAGGTTTCGGGCTGGGCCAAGCGTTTTACTCCATCGGGTAACTGGCGCACATTGGCGGTTGTCCGTTGGCGAATCGTCGCGAGATCTTCCGT
>JAYKIK010000053.1:0-49799 GCA_035284725.1 Synechococcus sp. | reverse complement strand
GAGCCCAAAGCCCTCCACGTTTGTGAGTTTTGCTTTGGCCCCCTCGAAGTGAAGTATGACTACGAAAAAATTGCCAGCAAAGTTAGCCGCGAAAGTATCGAAGCTGGCCCCAAGTCTATCTGGCGCTACAAAGAATTTCTGCCCGTCGCTGGAGAGCCCATTGATGTTGGCACCGGCTTCACCCCCCTCCTCAAGGCAAATCGTTTAGCCCGTCGCCTCGGTATCAAAGAGCTTTACATTAAAAATGATGCGGTGAATATGCCCACCCTGAGTTTCAAGGATCGGGTGGTATCCGTGGCCTTGACCCGTGCCCGTGAATTGGGTTTCTCTACCGTTTCCTGTGCCAGTACCGGGAATTTAGCAAATTCCACTGCGGCGATCGCCGCCCACGCTGGCCTCGACTGCTGTGTCTTCATTCCCTCGGATCTCGAAGCGGGGAAAGTCCTCGGCACCCTAATCTACAACCCGATTTTGATGGCCGTTCACGGTAACTATGATCAAGTGAACCGCCTCTGTTCTGAAGTCGCCAACTCTCACGGTTGGGGCTTTGTAAATATCAATCTCCGCCCCTACTACTCCGAAGGCTCCAAGACCCTCGGCTATGAAGTGATTGAGCAACTCGGTTGGGAACTCCCCGATCACGTTGTCGCCCCCCTTGCTTCCGGTTCCCTCTTCACCAAGATCTACAAAGGCTTTAACGAGTTCGTCAAAGTCGGTTTAGTCGAAGATAAAGCCGTGCGCTTCAGCGGTGCCCAGGCCGAAGGCTGCTCCCCCATTTCCCAGGCGTACAAAGAAGGCCGCGACTTTATTACCCCCGTGAAGCCCAACACCATTGCTAAGTCCATTGCAATTGGGAACCCTGCGGATGGTGTCTACGCGGTGGAAATCGCCAACAAGACCAATGGCAACATCGAAGATGTGACCGATGCAGAGATCGTTGAAGGGATCAAGCTCCTGGCCGAAACGGAAGGAATCTTCACCGAAACTGCTGGCGGCACCACCATCGCCGTTCTGAAAAAGCTCGTTGAAGCTGGCAAAATTAATCCCGATGAAAAGACAGTTGTCTACATCACCGGCAATGGCCTTAAGACCCAGGAAGCCGTCCAGAATGCTGCCGGTGAACCCCTCACCATCGAAGCAAACCTCGAAAGTTTTGAACAGGCCCTTGAGCGTGCCCGTACCCTTGAGCGTCTCGAGTGGCAGCAAACTTTGGTATAGTTCCTGTTCTGAATTGGGTCTGTTGCCCTTAGCTCCAAGTTTGAGCACCAGGCCCATTCCCTTCGATTACCCTTTAGTTTTTAAAAAAGTTTGTCTCACTAACAATGGCCGTTAAAGTTTTAATCCCGACCCCTCTACAGAAATTTACGAAGGACCAACCTACCGTTGAATGCTCCGGTTCTTCCGTTAAAGAATTGCTCGATTCCCTAGAAGCAAACTGCCCCGGCATTAAGGCCCGCCTCTGTGACGAACAGGGCAACCCCCGGCGCTTTTTAAACCTCTATGTCAATGAGGAAGACATCCGTTTTCTGGATGGTGTTGACACCAGCCTTAATGATGGTGATGAGGTAAGTATCGTGCCGGCGGTGGCTGGTGGCTAGGGAGATCGCGCAATAACCATGAATGCTTTTGTACGGGGAGAGTTCGCTTTTCCCGTTTTTTTATTGCCATTGATTTAAGGCTTCGACCCAATTGTCTAGTACTGCGAGAATTTGTAAGCGACGTTGTTCAAAGTTAGCGGCAATACTAATCAAGACGATGCCGGCCACTAAGCCGATGATCCATTTTGCGAAGGAATAACGATCGATCAGGATTACAAGCTGGTAGAGTCCGGTCAGGGTGAGCACAATGGTTCCGTTATAGAGAAAAGCCCGGATATGGGTACCAAGGGCGAGGAAAATAAGACTCAAACCCATAATGGCCGGGGTAAGGCCGAATTCCTGGTAATGAATGAGAGCGATCACACAAATCACGCCGCTGCCAATTAAACGCCAGAAATGTCGTACATTGCGTTGTTTTTTGTGTTTTAAGTCAGGATCAATTTGGGCGATGAGTAAAATGCTTAAGCCTATTTGGAGAGCATGGCTTAGAGGTTGGAGCAAGTTGAAGTCAAAAAGAAATTTGCCCAGAAGCCAGTTCCCAAAAATTAAACTGATGTAACTCCAGCGGATATTGTGTTGGATTTGGACCAGGCGTAGATAGACAAAACCAATGCTGAGGAGGCTGAGGTAAGAGATCTCATCACTGGCTGTCATGGCTAAACAGAGGGCTGGTGTGGCGATGCCCACCCGGTGCCAAGGAGATTCTTGCCATCCCAGGTTTGACCAAGGGAGTTGGAAAATGATTAGGGCCAATACGGAGACTAATAAAACCCGAAAAGCGTCGAGATTTTCCAGTTGAGTCCACATCCACCGGGCTTGGATACCGGTACTGGCGAGTTCGATAGCGCCAACATAGATCCACCAGTCTGACCATTGCGAGGCCTTCTCTAAAACTGGATTGCGGGCTTGGATCAAGGCGTAGGTAATAAGGCCAATACTAACGGCGATCGCCAAGATTTTTAGGCTGGGCGGTTCTGGAAGAAAGGAGGGGAGGGTAAAAAGCTTGAAGGCTGCGGCAAGGAACCAATGGCCGTGGGCCGCAATGAGAAATTCTCGAATGGGAATGGCACTGATTGCCGCTTTTCTCTGGGTGGAACAACACCAATGCAACGTCCGATAAATCAGGGCAATTGTAATGCTAATCAGAGCGAAAACAGTTAGGGCATCGCCGATATTGCCCCCCGATTGCTGCACCATTTGATAGATCACCGTTTCATATAGACCGATGGTGAAACCACAAAAACCGAGGAACCGTAAAAAGCTATTTTTGGGATAAGTCGGGGCGATCGCCAAGAGTAAAAACCCCGCCGCGATCGAAATGAGCCCACTATAGGTCGCAAAATAACCCCAACGCCAGGCCCAACCGACGAGGGTAAACATTAGGGGATAGGCACGCCACCAGAGAAGATTTTCAAATTTAAAAACATTGCGTTGTAAGCCTAAAAAAACAGTGGCTAAAATCAAATGCCCAACGGCGATCGCCATTGGCTTACCGCCCTGTAAAATAACCCCTTCTGTGAGAAGCGCTTCCACGGCAACGGCACCAAGCACAAACGCTTCTTCCCGGGGCCGTGACCCATAACGCACCAGTAGACCCACAAGCAAAATAACACCACTGACAAAAATTTCGACCTGGGGTACCGTTTGCCCCCAAGCTGGCCACTGCTCCAGGCAATAGGTTCCAAGGACGAGGGCCACAGCACCATTGAAGAATAACCCCCATTGGTGGCTGACCTTCCGATATAGTCGCCCCACATAGCGCCGCTGCCCTTGTAATTGCCGTGTTAAACCCCAGCACAATCCACCCACCAGCGCTGTAACCATTAGCCATTGCCAGGCCTGTACCCGCTGAATCGTGACGATGATTACAAAGGCCGCCCCAAAGGCAAAGTGGACATGGGCAAACCCCAAAAGCGGCATCAAACGAACATTAAAAAACATCAGCCCCCAGGCGATCGCCACCGCCAAACATAGAAACCACCAACTGGCAGACTGGGGAAAATTACCACGACCGACCAGAAATAAATCATGGGAAAGAAAACCACCCAGGGGTAAGATCACAAAGGACAAGGTGCTGACTACTAACCCCTTCCGCCGCCCGTGTCGTTTTCGACAGGCTGCAACCCCTAGGGCCATCCCCGGGACCACCAACCCCAGCAAACGCCATAGGGGAGAAACTGTAAATGGGGTCAAAAATAGATACAGAAAACTGGCGATCGCCAACAGAGAGCCAAAGTACCAGCTACTACGCTGCCAGCTTTTCCGACGTTGATCCGGGGTCGTCCATAAACAAAAACCCCACTCCAGCGTTACGCCGATCAAGCAAACGATGCCCCACCCGAGAAAATCAGTGACCGGCAGAAAATGAGCCACAATTCCCCCCAGGGCAAATAGCGTCATAGTATGACAAAGGTAGAGGTATCCCACCCGCTGTTGGGGACAACTGTATTCGGCAAAATAAAAGCTCAGAGCCGCTGAGATCGTCAAGTTGACCGCCCGCCAAGTGGGGTTTGGTAGGCTCACACCGGCTAAGACAAAACCCAAGCCTAAGATCAATGTTTCTGAAACAGAAGCCAGCTGTTTTTTCTCGTGCCGGTGAAACCAAAGAGCGGCGATCGCCCAGAGAAGCACATAGGGCAATAGGGTCACGCTGTAGATGGCATAGGGAAAATCATAGGCCTGGGAAAAATCCACCGCCGCCGTCGTTACCGAGGTTTTAATCGCCATCGGGATCACATTGCGACAAAGAATGCCCCCCTGCAACCCCACCACAAACAAAGCAATCAAATCTTCCACGAGCCAATGGCGCCGCAGTTTTTTCAGGAGCCACACTATCCCTAAAGCCGAAACTCCCAGCACCTGCCAGTCATAGCGCCCCACCGTGACTAGCCAACCCAAAAGCAAAAACCCACTGCCCCCAGTTTCCCAAGGATGGGCGATCGCCTCCGTACTGACCGTTGATTTACCCCGGATTATTTTTTGTTGTTCTAATTCCGTCAGGAGCCAACCCAACAAACCAATGGCCAAACCCATCACCCCAATGGGTACCCCAGCCACGGCGATCGCCCGAAACAACAACAGACCTAAACCGAACAGAGCAAACTCTAATCCTTCACTATCGGGAACCTTTTGGGGATGAGACCGTTTCGCCACCAAGGGCAGTCCCCAGATCATGAAAATCCCCAGCCCAATACCACCATAGACAGCCAGCACCGGCGAGAGGAGCAAATCCCAACCCCAATGGACAAACCCTAAAGCGAAGAAACTACCGCGCATCGTTCTCGACCACCCCCAGGACTGGGCTACGCGATCCATTCCCAAAACCAGTATTAAAGTCATGGCGATCGCCATCATTCCCTGGAAAGGTACTTGCCAAACACCGAGTTGATCCGCTGCCCAAAAATTGAACGGCACCAACAACACCGCCACAATCTGCAAGGTGAGGGCTGTGAGCCGCAAACCTTCCTGGGTTTTAGCCCAAAAACCAATAATCCCAAAAACCACTGTGTAACTCCACAGCACCAAATACTGGCCCACCACCGGAAAGTTCGACCATTGGCTCGCGACCAAAACCCCCGATGAGAGCACCACAAGGAATACCCCAAGGAAGAGTAACCACCGGACTGACAACTCTTCCAGAAAATTCTCAATGATAGTTGGGGCGGAACGTCCTATTTTTGCCGATTTCTCCAGGGAGATAGTCGGCGCTAACCCTTGGAGTGATGCGGCTTTGGGTGTTGGTTCTGATGGTGTTATCCATGTTTCCCGGATAACACCATAATCTGGAAGCGGACAAGCTAAATGCGATCGCCCAATATCCCGCACCGTTTCCTCACTAATCAAACCCCGTTGGAGGAGGTCGTTTAACCCGGCTAAAAACCCAGGATTTTCCGGATCGAGCATCAAGTTGATCCGCTTCATTTGTGCCATAGTAGGCCCCCACATCAGCAACTACCCAAATCCTAGTGAGGGATTTTTTGAAATTTGTTTTTTTAAGGAATTACTTCAACTTCCGGGGACAATCCCAGAAACATAATTTCATAAGTAAAAGTTGCATCACAAATCACCAATCGATCTCACTGTCTCCCAGGAATGCAAAAAAATCATGATAAATTGTCATTATTAAATAATGTGAAATCATTAAAAAATCATAACTGCCCTAGCCGTTAGCAGATTTTTTCCAGTTCTATGTCCTCTTCCTGGCAGCGTAAGCGTACCCATAGGGCAACCCTGAGGCGTTGGCGACGCAAATTCTATGCCCTACAACAAAGTCGGCGCCATCAACAAAGTTTTTCCTGGTGGCATATGTTCTTCTCGTTTTTGGGCAGTTTTCTTGGGATTGCGACCCTTGCCTACCTTTCTGTTTACAGTTCCTATCCCTTGATCGCGGCTCCCTTTGGGGCAACGGCAGTACTGGTATTTGGGGTTCCTGATAGCCCCCTTGCCCAACCACGCAATATTATTGTGGGGAATCTTATCGGTGCCTGCACCTGCGTTATTTTTTTACACTGGTTTGGGCCAGCCCCCTGGGTCATGGGTCTGGCGGTGGCAACAACAATTAAGCTCATGCAATTAACCCGCACGGTACATCCTCCTTCTGGGGCCGTAGCATTAGTGGGGGTCATGGGCAAAGCCTCGTGGCTATTTATTCTGACGCCTACCCTGTGTGGCTCTTTGTTAATCGTGTTGATGACCTTGGGGTTTAGCAAAATGGTTCCAGGGCGTCCTTATCCGAAACATTGGCTTTAGGGTAGTTGTTGAGAAAATTTTCGATCAGTAAGTCCTTCCTTAGAGCTCATTGAAAATAACGACAGAGGTTTGCAGTTGGCTCGAAATTTTGGTGGTCACATCCCCAACGGCTAACCCCCCAGCGGTGCGATAACGGGTGGAATGGAGGATGACTAGATCAAAATCTTTGGCATCGTGGAGGACAGCTTTGGCCACATCATGGTATCGGATAATCCGAATCTGCATTTTTGTTGTGATGCCTGCATCGTGGAGAGCCTGTTCTAGGTCGGCCTTGAGAAGATTACGTTGGTCTTTGGTCTTCCAGGTTTCGCACACATGAAAGACAGTCACCTCGGCTTGGTTGGCGATCGCCAAAAGCTCAGCAAATTGTACCATCTGTAAATTTTGGGCTGAAATTCCCTTAAAGGGCACCATAATCCGCCGCAAATTTTTCGGATCATCCAGCAGACGTACCACCGCCACAGGGCAATGGGCAGACCAACACACACTGTAAATCAAATTTCCCAGGAGCCTCGCCTTTAGACCTTCCGTTTTCCCCCACCCCATCAAAATTAAGTTGGCATTCTCTTCCCGGGCAACCCGACTGATCCCTGCCGCTACATCATCATCGATGCGAATTCTCGGTTGCATCGGAATTTGGAGTTGCTCCCCCTGGGCGATCGCCTCCTGGAGTAATCTCTGGCTTCGGTTCATCCCACTGGTCACCGCCGCATCATCCATATGCACATGGCCCGTCACAATGGAAACTGGCATCACAATCCCCTGACGAATCCGAGCGATGAGCCCAGCCGCTTCTAGTAAATAATCCCTTGTGTTGGGATTTGCGATGGGCACAACCACTTTGAACTGCTCTGTCAACTGGGGCAGTTTGACGGGGCTGGTCGGCATTTTCTGGCCTGTACTCGGCAACAAACGGCCAAAACGACGGGTCAATACCGGCCCCAGCATCGAAGTCACCAGCATCAACACAATCACCGCATTAAAAACTGACTCACTCAAAACTCCGACCCGAAAACCCACTAGAGCCGCCGCGAGGGTCGCTGCCACCTGGGGAATTGATAACGACCACATCGTTAAAGCCTCTGCCCAGCTGTAACGGTAAAGCTGTTTAGCGATCGCCGCTGCGATAAATTTAGACAGCAATAGACCGGCCACAATCGAAAAGGTCAGGGGAAACTCATAAAGTAAATTATTGACAAACTTAGGAATATCTAGCAGCAACCCCATCCCCACAAAAAAGAAGGGAATAAACAAATTACTCCCAACGAACTCAATCTTTTCTTCAACAGGGCTTTTGCCAACCACATCATTAACTGCTAAACCTGCCAAAAAAGCACCAACAATCTTATCGACATTGATCAATTGTGCCCCCACAGAAGCGAGGAAAACTGCCAGCAAAATAAATAAGAACTGATTGCCTTCCTCATCACCGTTGCGTTGAAAAAACTCTTTGCCTAGCCAGGACAAACCAAATAAAACCAATGCACCATAGCCGACCAATAAAGCCAGCTGTAAAACCAGAGAAGCAGTAGAAAAATCTCCCTGGTGAATTGATACACAGATTGCCAGAACGAGCAACGCGGCAATATCCGTAAAAATTGTTGCGCCAATTGTGACCGTTACACTCTCATTATTCAAGATACCTAAACGGTTAATGATGGGATAACCTAATAACGTATGGGACGCCAGCAAAGATCCAATTAAAATAGACGCATTCCAACTAAAATCAAAGACTAGACCAATGGCTGTCCCCATCAGTAAAGGTACAATAAAGGTCAAAAAACCAAAGCCAACAGAGCGATCCTGAGTTTTGCGGAACTCCTCAAGATTAATTTCTAAACCCGCTACAAACATCAAGTAGATTTTGCCCACTTCTGAAAACAAAACCATGGTTTCACTGTTGGAATCGAGGAGCCCTAGGGCATTTTCTCCAAGGATGATTCCCGCAAACAACAACCCTACTAAACCGGGTAGATTAAGCCGCTCAAAAATTGGTGGAATAGTCAGTGAAACTAACAGTAAAAGAATAAAAGTAAAAATAGGATTTTCTGTGATGTATTGAAGGGATTCAGTAACCATAGCAGTCCTAGGAAAGGGCTAGCTTCTCAGTGTAGCGGATGAAGTTTATCCCAGGGATAAGTTATCGATTTTGTCGCGAAAATATGAACTTTTGTCTTCCCAGACCGATAATCCTCCCCAAGAAAAAAGAAGCATCACGCACTTTTTGGGAACAGGAAACGTTAAACTTGAAATAAATCGTTACATTTGAGAAAACCCACAATTATGGCTGCAACCGTTGAAATTTACACTTGGAGTACCTGTCCTTTCTGTATTCGTGCCAAGTACCTCCTCGACAAAAAACAGGTGGAATATACGGAATACTGCATCGATGGCGATCGCCAAGCCCGAGCAGCGATGACCGAACGGGCCAATGGCCGCAGCAGTCTACCCCAGATTTTTATCAATGATCAGCATGTGGGCGGTTGCGACGATCTCTATGAACTGGAGTACCAAGGCAAACTTGATGAGTTGCTAATGCAAGCGGCTTAGGTTTGACTGACACCTATGAAACGAACCCTCAGCGATGGCCTGGGGGTTGTTGTTTGGCTATTTATGGGCGTTTTGACTTGTTAGTTCTGGATAACCGGCTTTGATGAGGGCTTCATCTCGGATGCGGCAGGAGTCACACAGACCACAGGGATGTTCGCCCCCTTGGTAGCAGGACCAGGTTTCCGCGATGGGAACCCCTAATTTCACCGCTTTCTGGATAATTTCCACTTTGGTATCGAGTACAAGGGGCGCAACGAGTTGGGGGGCATGGCCTTCAATGCCAACTTTGGAAGATAGATCCGCTAATTTCTGATAAGCAGCAAGATACTCAGGGCGGCAATCGGGATAACCAGAATAGTCCACCGCATTGATCCCCAGGTAAATGGCTTCCGCCTGTTTCGCTTCAGCAAGGGATAAGGCGATCGCCAAAAAAACCGTATTGCGACCGGGCACATAGGTGGAGGGAATTTCCCCAGTTTGGACACCGGTTTGGGGAATCACTTGGTTGGCATCGGTGAGGGAGGATCCCCCCCACTGGGACAGATTCACATCCATGGTGAAATGCTCCGTAATCCCCAGATGCGCCACAATTCTTTGGGCAGCGGTCAGCTCCCGGGAATGTTTTTGGCCATAACGGAAGGACAGGGCAATCACGTCATAACCATCGGCGATCGCCTGGGCAGCACTGGTGGCTGAATCTAAACCACCGGAAAGTAACACAATGGCCCGTTTCATCTAGCGTACCCCCAAAAATTTGTGGGTTTGTAAACCAAGGCGCCATTGGGGATGAGCCAAGATGTAGTCAAAAATTAGGCTTTGACTGGTCGGATTTTCCCATTGGTGTTGGAGATATTGGGGCGCATTGTGAGGGATTTGCTCAGCCTGGGTCTCGGCCCACTGGAAATCTGTACCCTGGTCGATCACAACTTTTAATTCACTGACATGGGCGTAAATTTCTGGTAAAGGCTCTTTAAAAGGTTTCGGAGAAAGGGTAATCCAATTAAACTCACCACTGAGGGGATGGGCACCGGAGGTTTCCAGGTGGAGGGGAATGCCCGTTTCTTTTAAACCCATGGTCAAAGGATCAAGGTCATGCATTAAAGGTTCACCGCCGGTAATCACAATGATCGTCGGTTGGGCCGCTTCCACCTGTCGCTTTAGCTCGCTGACGGCAACCTGGGGATGGCGTTTCGGGTTCCAGGAAATTTTCGTATCGCACCAGGGGCAACCCACGTCACAACCAGCTAAACGGATAAAAAAGGCCGCTGTGCCAAACCAAAAACCTTCCCCCTGGATGGAATGGAAGGTTTCCACGACGGGATAGGTGATCGAGGCAAAATCTAAAACTGGGGCAGAATCAATCAAGGGTTGCGGTGCGGTACGAATGGCCATGGCCTCGGGCAACAAAAAATAACACAGGGTTACTACTGTATTGTGACATCCTCCCGACGCTCACCCTATCGGGAAGAGCATTCGGCGAGCTCAGTCGAGTCGTCGAAATCGCGAGCTTCTCAAGATCGCTCTTGAGAATTCCTGCTTCATCGCCACCCCAACGGGTTCGGCTCTACAGGCATCAACGACGTGTCCCGTCGTTGTTAAGTATCGAGTTTTAAGGAGAAAAAAATTGGTTTTTCTGTTTCACACAGTCCGCACTGTTCACCAGGATAAATCCTGTACGTTTGTGTCGTTGTGCAAGGCCAGCGCCTCAGGTTGGCTATTTAGGTGTTTTCACAGTGCCATACCAATCTTACACTTTTGGCGATTCTTCGCCAACCTCTCTCACTGTTTGTTCGCGTAGCGACTCCGCAGGAGTAACGTTGGTCAAAATTGTTCGGGGGTTGGACTCCTCATCGCCGAAGTCACGGGGCTTCCCGTCTAGAAGCTAAAAGGCGATCGCCTGTCTCCAGGGCAAAATCCTGAGATCTCCTAGGGGAGATGCGATAAAGTAAAAACTTGCTTCCCTATCCATTGCCAGCACCAGCACCATGGTTAAACCCACCGCCACCGATACCAACGCCATTTTTCGGATCCTCGATGCCAACCTTGACCGGGCTAGGGAAGGACTCCGGATCATTGAAGAATGGTTTCGTTTTGGCCTGAACCACGCTGAACTGGCCGCCCGCTGTAAGGAAATGCGCCAAACCCTGGCCCAATGGCACCACGATGAACTCCGCGCCGCCCGGGATACCCCTAACGATGTGGGCACAACCCTCAGTCACCCCCAGGAGGAAACCCGCATGGATCTCAACCACCTGCTCCGGGCCAATCTCTGTCGGGTGGAAGAAGCGCTCCGGGTGCTGGAGGAATATGCCAAACTCTACAAACCGGAAATGGCGATCGCCTGTAAACAGATGCGTTATCAGGTTTATACCCTCGAAAGCCGACTGTTTAGCCCCCAACTGAAACAGCGTTTGGAAACAGCACGACTCTATCTAGTGACAATGCCCCACGAAAACCTACTCGAAGTCATCGAGGCGGCCCTCCAAGGAGGTGTAGAAATCGTCCAGTACCGCGATAAAGATACCCCCGACGAACAACGTTTCGCCAATGCGATCGCCCTGAAAAAATTATGCGATCGCTACCAGGCCCTCTTTCTCATCAACGATCGCGTAGATCTCGCCCTTGCTGTTGATGCCGATGGGGTGCACCTCGGTCAAACGGATTTACCCATTGCCACTGCCCGCCAACTCCTCGGTCCCGGCAAAATCGTTGGTCGCTCTACCACCAATCCCCAGGAACTCGAAAAAGCATTGGATGAAGGGGCGGATTATGTCGGTGTTGGCCCCGTGTATGAAACCCCTACCAAACCCGGGAAAGCCGCGGCGGGTCACAGTTACGTCAGCTATGCCAAAGAACACTGTCCTGTACCCTGGTTTGCCATCGGCAGCATCGATACCGAAAATCTGGGGGATGTTTTAACAGCCGGAGCCGATCGGGTCGCCGTGGTGCGGGCCCTAATGCAGAGCGAAGATCCCACCCTAACCGCTCAATTTTTTGCGGCCCAACTACACCGCCAACAAACCCTACAACACCTTGAGGAGGTTGCCGATTAGATGATTAATGTCTGGGTCAACGGCGAACTTAAAACCATGCCGAGTGAACTGTCCTTACCCCGCTTTCTTGAACAAGTGGGTATGAATCCGCGTCTCGTGGCGGTGGAATATAACGGTGAAATCCTCCATCGCCAGCACTGGGAACATACGCAAATTCAAGAAGGCGATCGCCTAGAAATTGTGACCATTGTGGGTGGGGGTTAACGTTTTTAAGGCTGATTGTCTCTTAATGTCCTATTGCCGTTGCCGTAAAAAGCGCAGGAGCTTCTCAAATTCTGGCGGGAGGGGGGCGATCGCCTCAATGGTTTCCCCGGTGACGGGGTGTTCGACAATTAGCTTGCGGGCGTGGAGGGCTTGGCCGGTGAGATTGACCTTATCAAATCGATTACTGGTGTAGAGAGGATCCCCCACAATTGGATGACCAATATAAGCACTGTGGACGCGAATTTGGTGAGTGCGTCCCGTCTCCAGTTTGTAATAAAGCAGGGAATAATTGCCTAACCGTTCCTGGATCTCCCAATGGGTCACCGCCGGTCGTCCCGTTTCATCCACCGCCATCTTTTTGCGATCGCCTTTATGTCTGGCAATGGGAGCAGCCACCGTCCCCTGGTTCTCTCGGGGGCAACCGTAAACAATTCCCATATATTCCCGACGCGCCGTTTTTGCCTTAATCTGCCCCTGTAAACTTTGGTGGGCTTGATCCGTTTTCGCAATGGCGATCGCCCCAGTCGTATCCTTATCCAACCGGTGTACAATTCCTGGCCGCTGCACCCCACCAATGCCCGCTAAATTTTCACCACAATGGGCCAGTAAGCCATGGACAAGGGTTCCTGAATAATTCCCTGGTGCGGGGTGAACAACCATACCCGCTGGCTTATTCACAATAAGAAAATGCTCATCCTCGAACAAAACATCGAGATCCATTGCCTCCGGTTCAAGGGCCATTGTTTTTGGGGCCAGTAGGGTCACCACGAGGTGATCGCCCAGCTTCAATTTCGTCTTTTTCGATTGACAAAGCCCACCATTTAACTGTACCTGACCCTGTTCAATGAGCCGCTGTAGCTGGGAGCGAGACAAATCTGGTAACCGTTGCGTAAGCCATTGATCGAGTCGTTCTCCTTGCTGCTCAACCCACAATTCTAAAACCTGATCCATCACTTCTACCTACCTTCAAAAAACAGCCAAACCTTCGTCCGAACTGCAACGAATCCTGGAGACGCATGTCCCAACGTAAAAAAACTTAAAATCCCAACTATCAATAAACCACTCCCCTAGAATCCGAACAAAAAAATGTTAAAGTGAAGCAAAAGTTCAAAACCCAAGGATTTTTAAAACATGGATAGTGTTGCTTACATTGTTGTACTAGCGATGGCCATTTCTGTTCTCTTCTTTGCGATCGCCTTCCGTGAACCCCCCCGCATCGAAAAATAATTATCTCTTTTTTTCGGCTGAAACTTACTTTTACTATCGATTGATGTCCTTGGACTGAGCCTTTAAAAATTGCTCTTTATCGCAATTTCGGCTTAGTTCAGGGCTTCTTCCTCCATTTGTTAGATCTCATCCATGGGCAGATAAAAAAACAAAGCGCTGCTTTCACTCGCACCGGCCAACCCTCTCGTTTCGATTCCTATGCAATGTCCCTATTGTCAACATACTGATAGTCGTGTTTTAGAGTCAAGATCCACCGGAGCCGGACGCAGTATCCGTCGTCGTCGCGAGTGTCTCAGCTGTAAGCACCGTTTTACCACCTATGAACGGATTGAGTTTGTACCCATCTCTGTAATTAAACGCAACGGCCAAAGTGAAGCCTTTGATCGCTCTAAAATCCTACGGGGGATGGTACGAGCCTGTGAAAAAACCACCGTCTTACCTTCCACTTTAGAGGCGATCGCCGAAGAAATCGAAGCCCAACTCCAACAAAAACCCAAACGCAGCATTACCACTGCTCAAATTGGCGATCTGGTACTCCACCGTCTCCGCCAGGAAAGTGAAGTAGCTTACGTCCGCTTTGCCTCTGTGTACCGCCAGTTCCAAGGCGTCGACGATTTTATCGAAACCCTGAGCCATCTCCAAGAAAACGCAGAACAGGCCAATCTCTGGATCCAGACCCTCAGCGAAGAAGACGAAACCGAAGCAACCCCATCTCCCTCTGTACTCACGGCAAACTAAATCCTTACTAGCCTTCCCTCGAACTTTCCCTAAAAAATAACCTTAGGGAACTGTGGATCTGCACCATTTTTTGAGATACTATTGATATCCTGTATCTTAATATATTTAAATTTTACATTTTTAAGATATGCACCCTGCCATACTCGCCGCCTCAGGCAGTAGTACGGTTTTTCTTGCTGCTGTAAATTACTGAAACCAGATGTTATCAAGGTTCTAGCCTGTGGACATCAGAGTGCCATTGTAATTTACCCAAAGCTAGTTCGAGAGATGCTTTCCCATCCCTTGGCTATTTCTCCCACCAAACATATGTCACCAAAATGCCATTTTGGGCCCTGCTCTAAATCCCAAGTCTCTGGCAACGTATCGAGGTTGGAGGTCAGCAACAAAAGTTCAGGAGATTAAACACTAGGAATAGAAACACACATGGTCAGTCAGAACACAGCTACAGTAGATATCGGTTTTACCCATGACGATTTTGCCGCCCTTCTAGACAAATACGATTACCACTTCAGTCCTGGGGATATCGTTCCCGGTACTGTTTTCAGCATGGAACCCAGAGGGGCCTTGATCGATATTGGCGCAAAAACCGCAGCATATATTCCCATCCAGGAGATGTCCATCAACCGTGTGGATGCTCCCGATGAGGTTCTTCAATCTGACGAAACCCGTGAGTTTTTCATTCTCACCGATGAGAACGAAGATGGTCAGCTTACTCTCTCCATCCGCCGCATTGAATACATGAGAGCATGGGAGCGTGTCCGTCAGTTACAGGCAGAAGACGCAACTGTTCGTTCTTTAGTTTTTGCCACTAACCGTGGTGGTGCATTAGTCCGCATCGAAGGTTTACGGGGCTTTATTCCCGGTTCCCACATCAGCACTCGCCAAGCGAAGGAAGATCTCGTTGGCCAAGAGTTGCCGTTGAAATTCCTTGAAGTTGATGAAGATCGTAACCGTCTGGTTCTCAGCCACCGTCGTGCTCTCGTTGAGCGGAAGATGAATGGTTTAGAAGTCGGTGAAGTCGTTGTCGGTTCCGTTCGTGGCATCAAGCCCTATGGTGCATTCATCGATATCGGTGGTGTCAGCGGTCTGCTGCACATTTCCGAAATTTCCCACGATCACATTGATACGCCCCACAGTGTCTTCCAAGTGAATGATGAACTGAAGGTGATGATCATTGATCTTGATGCTGAGCGTGGTCGAATTTCTCTGTCTACCAAGCAACTTGAACCCGAACCCGGTGATATGCTCAAAAACCGTGACCTCGTTTTTGAAAAGGCTGAGGAAATGGCTGAGAAGTACCGTGAAAAACTCCGGGCTGAAGCGGCTGGTTTAACTGTTGAAGATCAGGCTCTGGATGGTGGTGATAACGTTGATCTAGAAGATGAATATGTTAGTGCTATTGATGAGTAAATCTACTGCAAAGCTTTAGATATTTGAGATTCAAGCATATTTTTAGGGGGAATTCTTCCCCCTTTTTTATTCTTGCTGATTCTCGCGAGAAATAATGCCAGACCATTGCACTTTTTTCTCGTTACTGCGGCGATAGGAAAAGAAGTGTTCGGGTTGTTGATAGGTGCAGTGGGGGGCGATCGCCAATTGGTCAATATTCAAACCCAACTGTTCAAGCTGGAGTTGATTCACACGACGCACATCAAGGCGCACTTTATCGTGGGCATCATCGGGGAGGATCGGCGAATCTAACAGATTTTCTAGGGCGAGGAGCATCGCATCGATATCATGGGCGAGATCCTGTAAGCCTAAACTAATCCCCATTTCAACGGCGACATCGGTGGAAACTTGATAGACTTCGCCACTAATCGCGGGCCCCAACGCAACACAGAGATCACTCACTTCGGAACCTGCATCAAGGAATTTTTGGATTGCTTCCGGCAAAATCCGTTGGGCTGTACCGCGCCAGCCTGCATGTACCGCAGCCACTTGACCCGTGCGGTGATCGCCAATCAATGCCGGAGTACAATCCGCCGTTGCCACAAAAACCGCCTGTTGCGCTGCCGTGGAGACAATGCCATCCGCAGGGGAAAAATGCTCACCTTCCCACTGAATTTCCGCAGGCGTTAAGACGGTGTTGCCATGTACCTGTTTAACGCGGTAGGCAGGGATTTCCGGATGAAAGACTTTAACGAGATTTTCGGGGAGTTCCGGCGCGAAGGCTTGGGTAAAAAAGCCATGTTGCCAAGGTTCCAATAAAGTACAGGTGAGATAGGGTCGTCCTTCCCATGTTTGCCATTGCCATTGATCTGCGACCATTACCTCACCCATTGCTGTACTCCGATGATGATTGAGCTTTGTCCTTCAATGGTAATGAAAAATAAAGTATTTTTGCCGCTGAGAAAGTTTTATGGTACTGAGTCGCATTTTCCGAAAAGCTGCTATTTTAATGGATGCAAAACGCGCGTGAGAATAGGAACGAGATAACCGATGGCGTACCAACGTGTTCTTTTAAAACTGAGTGGTGAAGCTCTGATGGGGGATCTCGGCTATGGGATTGACCCGAAAATTGTGTCGGATATCGCCCGTGATATTGCAGAGGTCGTCGCGAGTGGCGTACAGGTGGCGATCGTGGTTGGTGGCGGCAACATCTTTCGGGGTGTACAGGCTTCGGCGAAGGGGATGGATCGCGCTACGGCGGATTATATCGGCATGATTGCGACGGTGATGAATGCGATGACCCTTCAGGATGCCCTCGAACAAATTAATATTCCCACCAGAGTACAAACGGCGATCGCCATGCAGGAAGTCGCAGAACCCTATATTCGTCGGCGTGCGATTCGGCATTTAGAAAAGGGTCGCGTCGTGATTTTTGGCGCGGGTTCCGGCAATCCCTTCTTCACTACGGATACCACCGCAGCCCTCAGAGCCGCAGAAATTGAAGCCGAGGCAATCTTTAAAGCGACCAAAGTCGATGGCATTTACGATAGTGATCCCGCGAAAAATCCAGAGGCAAAACGCTATGAAAGCTTGACCTATAGTCACGTTCTCGCCAATGATTTAAGGGTAATGGATGGGACGGCGATCGCCCTATGCAAAGAAAACGACATCCCGATCATGGTGTTTAATCTTTTTGAACAAGGCAATATCGTCCGTGCCGTTAAAGGAGAACCAGTTGGAACAATCGTGGGAGGTTCCTGTGCAGTTAAGTGAACTTAAAGACAACATGCAAAAGACCATTGAGGCAACCCAGCGGTCTTTTAATACCCTCCGGACAGGGAGAGCCAGTGCCGCCCTGCTTGACCGGATCACCGTGGAATACTATGGCGTAGAGACTCCCCTCAAATCCCTTGCCAACATTTCCACACCGGATTCCAGCACCATTATGATCCAACCCTTTGATCGGGGGAGTTTAAATACCGTCGAACGGGCGATCTCAATGTCTGATTTAGGTTTGACCCCCAATAACGATGGTCAAAATATCCGGTTAAACATTCCCCCGCTGACCAAAGAGCGTCGTCAAGAATTGGTCAAAACAGCGGGTAAATTAGCCGAAGAAGGTAAAGTTGCCCTCCGCAATATCCGCCGTGATGCGATCGATGCGGTACGTAAACAGGAAAAGAGTAGCGAGATTTCTGAAGACGAAGCTCGTGGTCTTCAAGATGAAATTCAAAAGGTGACCGACACCTTTACCAAGAAGATTGATGAACTCTTAAAGGTCAAAGAAAAAGACATTATGACGGTCTAGAGACAAACTCGATAAACTATGGGGAAGGCTCACCAGTCTTCCTTTTTTGTTGATCATGGCTGAATTATTGAGGAATGTAGTGATGAACGTTTTGCAATCGGATTTAACGGCGGTGGATTCTCTCGAATTGGCTCAGGCTCTGGCAGCTAAGTTGGCGATCGCCCCGAACGATTGGCATAAACTCAAAGGCAACCGGAAAGCCCAAGCGGGACAACAACTTTCAGCGGCGTTAGTCTTTTTATTAAACGACAATCCCGAAGCAGCATTAATCCATCTGGAACAGGCGAAGGGTTGGTTAGATCGGTCTTTGTCTGCTCCCCGTTGTCCGAGCCACGGCAAATAAACTAATAAATAAATCAAACAAATAAACCTACATTAAAACTACATAGGCTTACTATGTAAGGGACTCATCGATTAAGAAATCATGGCATTAAAAGGGGTAGAACAACGGTGGTTACTGGTTGTTCTGGGCATTAGTTTGGGGATTGGTGTTCTCTGCCGTTTGTTGCTATTGGCGCGGTTGCCGCCTTGGACAGATGAGATGGCAACAATAGTGTTTAGCTTAGGGCATAACTTCCATGGTGTGCCATTCAATGAATTTGTAACGGGTGGAGAACTGTTGCAACCTTTGGTTCGGGATGAACAGGCAAATTTATTGTCGGTTTGGCAGAATTTGATGGCGGATAGTACCCATCCACCATTGTATTTTTGGTTGTGTCATTTGTGGTTAGGCTTATTTACAGCTCCCCAGACGATGGTTTCTATTGGAGTAGCCCGTCTTTTAGCTGTTATATTCGGCTTGGGGTCAATCGCCTGGGTTTATGGTCTAGCGAATTGGGTCAGTGGTTCACGGCTGGCGGGAATTTGCAGCGCGACTTTGATGGCAATCTCACCATTTAATATTTTTCTTGCCCGAGAGGCTCGCCATTACACTTTTGTGATGATTTGGGTGACCCTGGCTTTATTTTGCCTGGCGCTGGGTATTCAAAGGTTGAGGCAATCAAAGGCCATCCCATTCTGGTTGATTGCTCTCTGGGTTGGGGTGAACAGTTTCGGAATCGCCACCCATTATTTCTTTGGCTTGTCAATTTTCAGTCAGGGTTTGGTCGTGTTGTGGAATTTAATTCGCAATCAAGCTTCCTGGCGACAATACTTACCCTTCTGCTTTGTGGCGTTAGGTAGTTTGATTGGCAGTCTCATCTGGTTACCGATGGTGCAAGCCGCTCATGGCAGCAGTCCGACCCAATGGATCTATGGTTCTCTATTATTTGAACCTTGGTTACCACTCCTCTGGATGTTGATGTGGTTTATCAGTATGCTGTCGATGCTACCGACAGCGGTGACTAGTGGAGTGAGTTTATGGGTGACAGTACTCTCGGCGATCACCCTACTGGGGTTCAGTGGTTGGACATTTCCCAAACTGTTCCGTACTTTTCCATTACAGAAAGACAGTCCCAATTCTACCCTAGGGCAATACCTGTTGGTGATGCTGATTCTCTTTCTATTCCTCAGTTATAGCGGCATTGTGAATATCACGGTCGCACCTCGCTTTTGTTTTTTGTGGTTCCCTGCATTTATTGTCTTGGCTGGCATTGCCCTCGCCCAAGTGCGACAACCCCAGGTGATCGCCATTATCCTCACTATTGGTCTAGTGGGAAGTTTCACAACAATGCTGGATTTAGGATATCTACAACATGAACGGATTGACCTACTCGCGACAGTCATTCGCCAGGAATCAAAAACTCCCAATCCTGTTATCACTATTCCCCACAAACACCATGGACAAACGGGACGCCTTATGGGTTTAGCTTGGGTATTTAGTCAACAGAAGCAAGGGAATTCCATACTTGATCCTCGTTTTTTCCTCGCTGAACGATTAAACAATAACTATGATCTATCCATTAAATTACTCAAACAACTTATTGCCGACAGTTCAGAAGCAACAGAACTATGGCTAATCATGCCAAACGAAGATTTTAAACATACCGATTGGAAAAAATCAGGCTGCAGCTTTCAGAATAAGGGGATAATAGGTCAACTCAATTATCGTTTGTATGATTGTTTGCCTTGACATTCTACTTAGTTCGAAGTGATTGCCCCCTTATCCGAAGTTATTGCAAAAACAAAAATGAAGGGTAAACCATAGACGATCACCTACTGAATCTCAGATAGTTTGGGAGTTAAAGCCATGAAGATTGCATTTATCGGTATACGTTTTGATACCTGATACTTGTCTAAAACTCAGGGATATCACCATTTTGCTCCCGCTCAATAAAGCTTTGAACTTTGTGACGATAATCCCTTAATGATTCTTCGACCCACTCTCGATTGTCACTGTTGGCGTAAATATGAACCAAAGGTTCCCCAGCATCGGGCAGCACTAAAATCCAATTGTCTGAAACCGGATCAATGATTTTTACCCCATCGATGAGTTCAAGGTGATCGCCCGGATGAATTTCCACCAGATGGCGCATTAAGGCCCCCTTGACCCGCCACGGACAACGCATTGTATAGGACTTATGGAAGACCATCGGTAATTCTGCGCGAATTTGTCCCAGCGATCGCTCCTGAATGGTGAGCATTTCGATCAGTTTGGCGATCGTAAACATGGCATCAAAACCAGGGTGCAGTTCTGGAAAAATAAAGCCGACATCGCCACTCCCTCCCAGCACCACATTGGGATTATTGCGACAGGCTTCCATCAGGGCGGTGGGGTTAGCCTTGGTGCGAATCACATGACCATCATGGCGGCGAGCGATTTGTTCTACGGCACTAGAAGCATACACTGGTACCACCACAGAACCCCGTGGATTTGCCGTTAAGAGGATACTCACCAGTAGTGCTGTCAGCCGTTCTCCCTGAATGGATAACCCCGACTCATCAACAAGGGTCAACTGTTCGCCATTGGCCGCTACTTGCACCCCCATGCTGGCCCGCAGTGCTTCCACCACATGACCCAGTTGTAAGAGGAGAGAGTCTTTTTCAGGGCCGACGGGGGAATTTTGTTTGAGGCTGGCATTGAGCACCACCGCATCACAGCCGAATTTATTTAACAGTGTGGGAAGAACGGCTCCAGAAACGGCATAGGCGTAGTCGATCACCACTTTTGAGCCGCTATGGGTCAGGGCACCAATGTTGAGGTGATCTTCGAAGCGTTGGCTGTATTGTTCAATAATTTGGGCAGGGTAAGACATTTCCCCAATTTCGGCGATCGCCACCCGCCGCAAATCCTCTTTAAAGTAAGCCCCTTCAATTTTTTTCTCCTTGGCCTTAGAGATATTGATCCCCTGGCTATCGAGAAATTCGATCAGAAGATGATCTGAGCGCTCTGGGTGGAGCCGCACATGGATGCAACCTTCTACATCCAAGATGGTGGCCATGGTTCGCGCAATGGGAATGGCTGTAGCCTGGAGGTTTTGGACACTGACCCCCGCCGACATCAACCCGGCAATGATTGATCGACTAACCATCCGGGAAACACTACGCTGATCCCGGGAGACAATCACCATGGAGCCTGTCCGGAGAGTTGAACCGTAGGCGGCTCCCAGTTTAACGGCAAATTCCGGTGTAATGTCGATGTTGGCAAGGCCAGAAACCCCCCGTTGCCCAAATAGATTCCGTTGGGCAGTGCTCCCCCAAATGAGGTTGATATTCACAATGGCCCCGGCTTCGATCCGTTTGTTCGGCCAAATTCTGACCCCCGTGCCGATGTGGGCTTCTTCTTCCACGGTACAGAGGGCACCCACCACTGCTCCTTCGAGGATATGGGCCCGGCGATCTACCCGACTGCCCCGTACCACCGTGCAGGCCCTTAATTGCACTTCGTCCCCCAACATCACACCATTCCAGAGGACCGGCCGTTTGAGATCAGCATCAGCACCCACGGTAACGTTATCGCCGATCACCGTGCCTGGTTCGATATGCACCCGGGCACCAATGCGGCAGTTATCACCAATCATTGCCGGTGGACGAATCTGGGCACTTTCATCGATGAAGGTGTTGTGACCAATCCAAATCCCGGGTGATCGCTCTTCGTAGGGATAATCAACGCGGACTTTGCGAGCGAGGGCATCGTATTGGGCCTTGCGGTAGGCATCAAGGTGGCCCACATCACACCAGTAACCATCAGCAATGTAGCCATACATCGGTTCCCCCCGGTCGAGGAGGAGGGGGAATAAATCCTTGGAAAAATCTGATTCTTCATGGGCCGGGAGGTATTGCACCACCTCTGGTTCAAGGATATAGGTACCAGTGTTGACGGTGTCAGAAAAAATTTCGCTGGTGGAGGGTTTCTCCAGAAAACGGCAAATGCGCCCGGTCTCGTCGGTGATCACCACTCCAAATTCCACGGGATTGGGCACCCGAGTCAGAACAAGGGTCGCTTTGGATTGTCTTTCTCTATGAAAGGCGATCGCCGCCGAGAGATCAAAATCCGTAATACTATCCCCACTGATCACCACAAAGGTTTCTGTGAGTAGTTCCTCAACATTTTTGACGCAGCCAGCGGTGCCCAGGGGGTGGTCTTCCTCCACGGCATAATGCATTTTTACGCCAAATTCCTGGCCGTCTTGGAAATAATCCCGCATGACATCCGGCACATAATGGAGAGTGGCGATCACTTCTGTAATGTTGTGGCGTTTGAGTAGATTGAGAATATGTTCGGCAATGGGGCGATTGAGCACTGGCACCATGGGCTTCGGTAAATCGCAGGTGAGGGGGCGCAACCGCGTACCGGATCCCCCCGCCATCAAAACTGCACGCATAAAAAATCTCCGCTATACCGCAATATCAAACACACAACGGATCCATGGGATAGAGGCTCCAAGCCATGGCGCTGCCTTTCTACCTGGCATTGTATTGCGGAGTTCTCGGTTTGATGGCAATGGCTCCAGAAGCGGTGACAATCCTTAAAATTCTGTTGCTTTCCCAAAAACAACAAAACCCCACTTTAGAGTGAGGTTATGCTTTATCAATGCTATTTGGTGGCGGGAGGCGGATTTGAACCACCGACCTTCGGGTTATGAGCCCGACGAGCTACCAGACTGCTCTATCCCGCGGCGCTTTTACTAGCATAAACCCCAGGCTCGAAAATGACAACCCCCTGGGAAAGATTCTTGGGTGCTGGCGCGATTTCTGAAAAAACATTCACGCAGAAAAGAGAAATCGAGGGAAGGCGATCGCCTAAAATAGGACGCAGATTTGCCCTTGTTGTGAATTGCTGCATACTTTCTGGCACTGCCCATGAGCCAAACTGATCCCCAAGCCTCCCTCGACCGCCTCAAACAAACCCTGAACCAACTCCAACAGGTGATCACTGATCTGGAGGCCAATCCCCAGGGGATCCCGACAACGGCCTTAGATATCCTCAGTACTGACACGGAAAATTTCATCCGCGAGCTACAACGGATACAGCCGGAAACCACACCAGAAGTGGTTACTCCCGTGGTAGAAGTCCCCGTCGATACCCCAGGGATCGAAGTACCCACGACCCCCGCCCCGAAAGTCAAACCCCGCCGCGTTGAACCCGTTCCCCGTCGGCCCCGGCGGCAGCCCTGGTGGCAACAGCAAAAAATTTGGATCGGTCTGGCCTCGGTGGCGATCGCCATTGTTTTTATCTGGAAGTTTACAATCCAGACGCCCCAGCTGAAGGAGGAAATTGCCCAATCCCCCAGGCCTGAAACCAGCGAAGAAGTTGCCCCTGTCACCCCCGAGCCGGAACTTCCCACCCCAGCGCCCACCGTTATCCCTAAAGCAACCGGACCCAAACCTACCCCGGCACTCAGTACAGAAGCCCCCAAAGCACTCACGCCGGAACAGCGCTTAATTGCAGCGATTCAGGCGCAGCTGGACGAGGTGACCCAACCCTATGGGGATAATATTGTCCGGACGATTCAAGCGGATTTTGAGACGAATACCCTGCGGATCACGGTGGGAGATGCCTGGTATTTATTGCGAGAAGGATTGCAGGATCGTCTGGGAATGGAGGTTTTAGAATTGGCCCAGCTGCTTGATTTTAAAAAGATGGTGGTGGAAGATTTGGCCGGAAATTTTGTGGCTCGTAACCCCGTCGTGGGCGATCGCCTTGTGATTGTTCGCCGTTATCAGGATTTCAGCGGCGAAAGTTAGCCCAACTCAGCCATCGGAGTCGGTGCGTTCCCCCCACAAACCCGTTAAGATAGGGGCAACAGCGGACTGACTTGGGGAAAATGCAGACCATGACAGCGGGAATGAGCAGACAAGGAAAAGTATCCATCCGGCCAGTACAGTATCGAGATCTCACGGTGATCGCCAAATTTGCCGCAGTCGTGGATCTCGATGGTGCTTCTCCCCTTGATATTTCCCTCGAAGAACATTTAGAAAACGCCAGAAATTACTACGGCCTTGTCAAACTACTTAGTGTTTTCCCTAATCCTCGACAGTACAGCTTCCATGGTTATGTGCTGGAAGTGGATGGCCAGTTGGTCGGTTTTATTAAAATTTCTCCTTTCAATTTTTCCCAAAGTACCTGGCGCGTGGAACAGGTCATTGTCGATCCGAGTTTTCCGAAACTGCAATACCATGGACCAGCGAGGGATCCGGGTTCCGCCCTCATTCGCCATTGCTTTGACCATGTGGTAGAAGCCCGCAACTGGGTTCTAGAAGTCAACGTAAATGCGAAGCATAATCTGAGTCTCTACCGGCAAAATGGTTTTCAACCCCTCGCCAACCTCACCTACTGGGCGATCGCCCCGGAAATCCTCAGCGAATTAGCTCTCCAGGAACCGGCACTCCCGAATTTGATGCCCGTGGGCAATGCCGATGCCCGCCTCCTTTACCAACTGGATACAGCGTCCATGCCCCCGCTCCTGCGGCAGGTATTTGACCGTCATGTCCAAGATTTTAAGAGTGATCCCCTTAGTAACCTCGTTTGTCGGGTGCAGCACTGGAGCCAGCATGTGGATGTGGTAGAAGGCTATGTGTTTGAACCCCAACGGAAAGCAGCGATCGGTTATTTTGCCGTGCAACTGGCCCACCAAGACCACAAACCCCACCATGGTCGCCTAACAGTGCATCCAGCCTATACCTGGCTCTATCCGGAACTGATGATCAAAATGGCTCAGATTGCCCAAATCCGACCCGAACAACCCCTCCTGACTACTTCAACGGACTACCAACCAGAACGGGAAGAATTTTTTGAGACCGTGGGCGCAACCCCCCGGGAGCACACATTGCTCATGTCTCGCTCGGTGTGGCATAAAGTGCGCGAATCCCAGCCCCTCGAAGCATTGCAATTGTCGGGGGTACTCCAGGGTTTACAACCGATGCGATCGCCCATTCCCAGCCGGATCAACTGGTTTAAAAATCACCCCACCCTCAAGCTGCCGAAGGAACATCACCACCAGGATTTTTCCCCAGAAAATTAAGGAGTGTCGATGGAATCTGTTGCTGCCCTGGGATTGGATATTGGCCGTAAACGCATTGGTGTCGCGGGGTGCGATCGCCTGGGACTTTTAGCAACCGCTTTAACCACCATTGAGCGCACTACCCTAGAGGCAGATCTCGCAGCCATTGGTCACTGGGTAGAACAGCGAAAAGTGAAGGTTTTGGTCGTGGGCTTGCCCTATGCCATGGACGGTACCTTGGGAAAACAGGCCAAACACACCCAAAAATTCGCCCGCAAATTGGCAGCCGCCCTGGGATTACCCCTTGAATATGTGGATGAACGCTTAACCTCTGTGGAAGCAGAAAATCAACTCAAAGCAGAAAAACAATACGATCGTCAACAAAAGGGCCGCGTAGATCAACGGGCCGCCCAAATTATTCTCCAGCAGTGGCTCGAAAGTAGACGGGCTGCACTGACCGTCTAGGCGGCGGAATCGGAGGAATTCACAGCAAACAGTTCAAAGGCGCGTTGGGAAAAACGCTGGAGGCGATCGCAAACATCTTTGGCCGGTTGATAGTTACCCACCAGTTGCCACTGGGCGACGGTTGAGAGGCGCCACGCTTCCCCGTGATGGTTAAAGCCCGCCGTTTCAATGCCAATAAATTTCTGGACTTGGTCGAGGGGGTCGGTAAAAAAACGAATTTGCACCAACATGCTCCGACTCTGGAAGCGGGGACTCCAGCCCGGCAGATGAAAGCCAATATCAATAGAATCTGGATCGACTAATTCAGAGGTTTCCGGGTCGTTGCGCCAGGGTTTAAGGTCGGCCCTCGCGTCGGGGAATTCCGCCCGGAATAAATTCACCACAGAGGCGATCTTGGTGGCAAGCTCAACCCCCAGGGCCCGTTCTGATGCATTCACGTTTAACCTCCTCGGGACTTAGTGGACATACCCAAAGCTTAACGGCTGGGATTCTACGCTAAGGGAGAAATTCGCGTTTTTTTGACAATTGTTTTACAATCCCGCAAAAATTTGCCCCTTTATAACAGTTTTAGCATTTGGGTTAGTCGCTGCCGTAGGGTTTCAAACCCAAGGCGATCGCCCGCGGAAATATAGATAGCCTGGGGATAGAGTAACTGCGCCGCTTGGAGAGCCTCACTGGAAACCTGATCAAGTTTATTAAACACCAGTAAAGCCTGGGCGGGCATAATCGGCATTTCCTCCAGGATTTTTTCGACAGATTCCAATTGATGCTGCCAGGCGGGATGGGACAAATCCACCACATGGATCAGGGCATCGGCTTCAGTGACTTCCTCTAAGGTTGCCCGGAACGCATCGACAAGGGAGGGGGGCAATTTATGGATAAATCCCACGGTATCCGTCAGCAGCATGGTGTGGGCCTGGTGGTCAGCATCGGTCACTGTCAACCGTCTGGTGGTGGGGTCGAGGGTCGCAAACAGTTGATCCGCCGCATAAACTTCAGCGTTGGTGAGAGCATTGATCAAGGTCGATTTGCCGGCGTTGGTATAGCCCACAATCGCAAAGGTGGGCACATCCTGGCGCTGTCGTTGGCTCCGCATCCGGGAGCGGTGGGCTTGCAGTTGATCCACTTCCTTTTGCAAGCGGCTGAGGCGACTTTGGATTGTGCGTCGCTCCGTTTCTAATTTTGTTTCCCCCGGGCCACGGGTGCCGATACCACCCCCCAAACGGGACATGGCTTGACCCCGACCTACCAGACGGGGCAACAGGTATTCCAGTTGCGCCAGTTCCACCTGGAGTTTCCCGGCCCGGGACTGGGCCCGTTGGGCAAAGATATCCAAAATGACTTCCGTGCGATCGCAAACCTTCACCCCTAGTTGTCGTTCCAGGTTGCGCCCCTGGGCTGGGGATAGATCCCGGTCAAAGACCACCAAATTCGCGCCAAGGGTTTGCACTTGCAGGGCAATTTCTTCGACTTTCCCGGTACCAACCACGGTTTGGGGATGGGGCATACTGCGTTTTTGCTCCAGGGTTAGCAGCACTTCTCCCCCAGCGGTATCCACCAGGCGAGCTAGTTCTGTTAAACGATCCTGGAAAGGGCGATCGCCAATGTCTGCCGTTTGTAACCCAACAAGGATCACCCGATCATGGCTTTGATCCACTTGTTGGGCCGTAAATTCTCGGCGAAATTCTGCTTCTAAGCCATCGACAAGATCCAAAAAATCCTGTTGGGTCAGATCTTCTAAGGTTTGGGGTTCAGAAACCAGCCAATAGGCATGGCTGGGGTGGGTCTGGGGTAGAAGGTGGGCCACATAGGCAGTTTTCACGTAACCCGCAGCCCCCCGGCCCCGTTTAGTTGTCCCTGTCCCCGTTAAAGTAAAGCTCACCAGGGCATCTAACCGTTGTAGCACCATCGCCGTTAAACTCGATTCCTTGGGGGGTTCATCTTTTGGGCATGCCGTGAGACACCGGATTCCCGAAAGACGTTCGGCACCATAGCGGGGCAATTCTAAGGGGGGGATTTGAGTTTGGCGGGGGGAACCGACCCCCACCCGAATGACTTTACCGCGTCGATTGAGATACACACAGACCGGCTGGTTTAATTCTGTACTGAGGGCGGCAATCCGCTGGGCTAGCTCCGGGGTCGTAAGGCGATCGCCCGGCACTGATTGTTGGTAGAGCCGCTGTAATTGTTTAAGTTGACTACTTTTAAGACCTTTGAGGTTACCGTGAATAGTATCGATGGGCGTAATCCTGGCTTGAAATGGACAATCAGAGGGGACAAAAAAGATCCTAGCAAAGGACATTTAGCGGTTTGAGTTTGTCGCCGCTGTAGGGATGCTGGGGTCGCGGCAAACAAAATCCAGGAGACTCGCCCCCGTCGACCCAGGGGTAACAGTATTCACCTCCCCCTGATCACCGTAATTTTTCTGGAAATCGCTACTTTCGCCATCCAGGATAAAGACCGAAACCTCCCGTAACCGCGTCACCCGTCGGGAACAATCTCCGGAATAATAGGCCCGGGCATGGTACATCAGTTCTTGGGAGTTGCTGTCGCGGTTGACCGCTTCCACTTCCCACCACACAAAGGGGCCATTGCGTCTGATGGTCCTAGGGTTAACGTATAGTTCCTTTTCCATATATTGGCCATAGTCTTCGTCGTAGCTGCGACTGGCAACCACCTATACCAATTCTGCCTGGGCGACCAGGGGAACCGTTAAAATCCCCGTGGCGATCGCCAAAGTACGCCAAAATTTTGAAAAATTACCCATTGCCCGTCCTCCACAAGGCACCAAAATCAAAGATTGGGGAAGGGTTTTGAGGCGATTTTAAAAAAATATGCGATCGCCATCTGTTCTACTGGCTGGGAACTTCCCCGAATTCCTCAACCAGCAAGCCAAAACACTATTGATATCGGTCGAGCAGCGTTTGCAAGCCCCCTTGGTAGCCATCACCCACTGCATTAAGGCGCCATTCACCCCCTTCGTTAACGACCTCTGCCATAATCAGGGCCGTCTCACTGGAGAAGTGTTCCTGGAGGGAATACCGCAGCACCTCTGCTTTCGTTTCCACATTCACCAAGCGCACATAGGCATTTTGTACCTGACCAAAATTCTGGCGGCGTGCTTCCCCGTCATAGATAGAAATCGCGACGACAATTTTGAGGACATCCTCCGGCACTTTGCGGAAATCAATGATCATGACCTCATCGTCTCCTTCCCCAGCCCCTGTGCGGTTATCACCCATTAGTTTGACCGATTGGCCAGGATCGGGGCTCGTCAAGTTATTGTAAAAAATAAAATGCTGGTCTGAAATGAGCTTGCCATTATTCCCCAGCATAAAAATAGAAGCATCAAGGTCAAAGTCTGCCCCTGTGCCCTGTTGCTTTATATCCCAACCTAAACCAATAAAAGCGGCGGTGAGGCTTGGTGCAGCTTTCTTGAGGGAAATGCCTTGGCCCTTGTTTAGATTAATCGTCATTTTCTACAGATAAAATTCGATGAACGTTTCTGAATTAATTCAAGTTTTAAAATCTGATCTCATTATCGATCATTCCCTCGGAAGTGACCCGGAGATTACGGGAGTCGCCGCCGTTGATAGGGCAAAATCCCAGGAAATTAGCTATATCGAGGGCGGCAAATTTGCGGCAATGGTCGATAGTACCGAGGCTTCGGCGTTGATTTTGCCGGTGGATGAAGATTTGCAACAACGGGCCACGGCACGGGGTATTGCTTGGCTCAGTACAAGGCAGCCCCGGTTATTGTTTGCGGCGGTGATCAATGTTTTTTATCAACCGTTCCGCCCGACCCCAGGAATTCACCCGACAGCGGTGATCGATCCGTCGGTGCAGCTAGGGCAGGATGTTTCCATTGGCGCCCATGTGGTGCTTTATCCGGGGATAAAAATTGGCGATCGCACTTGCATTATGGCCAATGCGGTGGTTTATCCCGATGTGGAAATTGGCGCGGATACTTTACTCCATGCCAACTGTACGATCCACGAGCGGGTCAAGATTGGCAACCATTGCGTGATCCACAGCGGCGCGGTGATCGGGGCGGAAGGATTCGGCTTTGTGCCCACCCCCCAGGGCTGGTTCAAGATGGAACAGTCGGGGATTGTCGTCCTCGAAGATGGCGTTGAAATCGGCTGTAACAGTGCGGTAGATCGGCCCGCCGTCGGGGAAACGCGCATTAAAACCCAAACCAAACTGGATAATCTCGTCCATGTAGCCCATGGGGGAACCATTGGCGCTAATTGTGCCCTTGCCGCCCAGGTGGGTCTAGCGGGAGGGGTGACCGTCGGGAATAATGTGCTCCTTGGGGGTCAGGTGGGGGTCGCGAACCAAGCAGTGATCGGTGATGGGGCGATCGCCACAGCCCAAACCGGGATTAACAATCGGGTCGCTCCAGGGGAAATTGTCTCTGGCAGCCCAGCAGTTCCCAATGCAGTGTATCGGAAGGTATCAGCCATTTATAAACGTTTGCCGGAAATGTATGACACCTTCCGCAAGCTCAAGAAGGGTTAAATCACCGCCAGTTGGGGCGTTTTCACCGTGGGAATATAGTCTTGGTTTTGTATCTGCTCAATGGCTGCATCGAGGAGGGCATGGCCCTCGGCGACGGTGTTGATTTTATTAAGGCGATCGCGGAAATCTGCGGCTCCGGGAAAATCGCGGCAATACCAAGTCAGGTGTTTACGGGATTGGTAAATGCCCTTTTGTCCTTTGTATTCCCACAGCCCATCTAAATGTTCCTTGGCACATTCCAGCAATTCCAGCACCGTTGCCTGAGGCTGCCGTTGTCCCGTTCTGAGAAAATGATCGATCTCTCCCACCAGGAACGGATAACCGAGGGTTCCCCGGGAACACATCACCCCATCAGCTCCCGTTGCTTCCAGGCAGGCGATCGCCGCTTCCACGGAAAAAATATCTCCATTGGCGATCACCGGAATTGAGAGGGCTTCTTTGACTTTCTTAATCCACTGCCATTGGGCCTTGCCGGTATAACCCTGGGCCCGGGTTCGACCATGAACCGTCAACATTTGGGCCCCAGCTTCCTCTAGTCGTCTAGCAAAATCAAGGATGACGATTTCCTCATCACTCCAGCCCAGGCGGGTTTTTACGGTAACGGGGACTTCCACGGCCTCCACCACTGCTTTGACAATGGCGACGGCGACATCAGGTTGCCTTAGGAGGGAACTACCACCGCCTTTACGGGTAATTTTATTTACAGGACAGCCCATGTTGATATCGATAGTTTGGGCTCCTTCGGCCACGGCTTTTTTTGCAGCTTCCCCCATAAAGTCAGGCCGACAGTCAAACAGTTGAATGCTGACTGGTTGCTCCCCTGGGTCGATTTCCATGAGCTTGGGTAGGGTCTCAAGGTGGTGTACTTCCTGGGCACGAACCATCTCGGTGTACATCATTGAGCTTGGGGCATACCGCCGTACCAAACGCCGGAATACTAAATCTGTGACCCCCGATAGCGGTGCCTGGAGAACGCGGCTTTGGAGAGTCAGGCTGCCAATTTGGAGGGGGCGACCTTGGTGGTGGTCGATATTATTTTGCAGGGTGCAATCAGGGCTCGGGGGCATCAGCAGTTATCCAGTTACTCTGGGACATTGTAGGGGGAAATTTTAGTCGTTCAAATGTTTCACTGGGTATCGGGTAGCTACAGAAAAAACCCTGAACCCAGTCACAGTTGAGGTGCTGGAGCCACTGCAGTTGGGCCTGGGATTCTACCCCCGTCGCAATCACTGTTTTTTGTTTTTGGTGGGCGATCGCCAGTAGGGATTTGATCAGGGTCTGTTGGGCTTGGCTCTGGGAAAGGTTTTGGATAAAACCCAGATCTAATTTCAGGAAATCCCAAGGAAATTTTCCCAGGTAGTGGAGGGAACTATAGCCTTGGTCAAAGTTATCAAGGGCAATTTTAATACCCAGGGTTTTGAGGGCTTTTAGACGTCGCCGGGCGATCACCATATTTTCTGTAAGGGTCGCTTCGGTCAATTCTAAGGTCAGGTGGGCAGGGTCTAGGGTATTTGTCCCTAAAAGACGACTTAAATCCTGGTGAAATTGGGGTTGGATAAATTGGGCCGTCGAGAGGTTAATTGCTAATTGCAAGGACTGGCTGGCGGCAATCGACCAACGGCGTCGCTGTTGAATGGCCTGGGTTAAGACAAATTGTTCTAGGGTGCTTAATAAATCATTGGCCCGAGCGATCGCCAAAATTTCCCCTGGTGGGACAAACCCCCGTAAAGGATGCTCCCAACGCAACAGGGCTTCGACACCGACCATCGCGCCACTGCTCAGGTTAAATTGGGGTTGATAATGGAGGGTTAGCTGATTGTGCTGGAGCGCGTCCTGCAGATCGCAAACTAAATCAAGGTTACTGGGATAGCTACAAACCGATTCCAGGTGATAGGCCAATTGATAGTTGGATTCCTGCCGCCGTTGGGCAACCTGTTGGGCTGTCTGGGCCAAGGCAACCAGATCGGTTAAATTGTCTGCATCCTGGGGATATCGAGCCATCCCAACGCTCGCTGAAACACGAATTTCACTGCATGCAAGCAGAATCGTCTCCTGGAAATTAGCCAAGATGTGTTGGGCGATCACCTCTGAGGTTGTTTCGGTCTGGGGGCCACAAAAAACCAAGCAAAAGCAGCCCGGCGCGAGTTGAATTAAATGACCTTGACCCTGGAGTACCCCCAGTAAACGACCGTTAATTTCTTGGAAAAGCGCTTCTCTATCCCCATCAGCGAGGGCATTACAGATCTGCAGATAATTTTCAAATCCCACGACCATGAAAGGCAGAAAACCCCCGTCCGACGGCGTCATGTCCTGGAGGATGGCATCGAAAATTTCCCGTAACTGGAAGCGATCGCCACAAATGCCAATGTTCACCATAGGGGATGTTGAAGGGGGATCGTTCTGGGTAACCTCATTATTTTCGTAGCACCGTTGGAGAGATGATACTTTACTCAAGCGGCTGGCGATCGCCCCGATGAGTTCCTCCTTCGTAAAAGGTTTCGTGAGATAGTCATCTGCCCCTAGGCGCATCCCTTGGCGGATATCCTGTCTTTCCGAACGGGCCGTTAAAAAAATAAATGGGATTATTGCCGTTTCCGGTTGGCCCTGGAGTTGCTGTAGTACCCCATAACCATCCAAGCCCGGCATCATCACATCACAAACAATTAAATCCGGTTGGGCCACCAAAGCTAGTTGAATCCCCCCCTGGCCACCAGACGCCTCCAATATGTCATAACCCTGCTGCACCAAGATTTTGCAGATTAACCGCCGCACAATAGCATCATCTTCAATGACCAGAATTGTCGTCATGGTAAAACAGCGTTTAAGCGCAATTAGGCTAGCTCCCTAAGCTTGATTCGTGGGCGATCGCTTTGGATTTGGATGGGTCGTTTTATGCTGTTCAAAGCGGTCATAGGCACTGACAATTTTTTGAACTAGGGGATGGCGCACAACATCGGCATCCGTTAGATAGCAAAAGCCAATCCCGTCCACAGACTTTAAAATTTTACTAGCCATCACCAACCCTGAAGACTGATGACTCGGTAGATCTGTCTGGGTAATATCGCCAGTGATCACCATCTTAGAACCGAAGCCCAACCGTGTCAGTACCATTTTGAGCTGGGCTGGGGTCGTGTTCTGGGCTTCATCAACGATTACAAAAGAATTACTGAGGGTACGGCCGCGCATATAGGCCAAGGGGGCAATTTCAATGCGACCCTTCTCCATCAACTCTGGTAACTTCAGGGGGTCGATAAATTGGTAAAGGGCATCATATAGAGGGCGCAGGAATGGATCGACTTTTTGTTGTAAATCACCCGGTAGAAAGCCTAATTTTTCTCCTGCTTCCACCGCTGGCCGGGTCAGGATCAATCGTTCGACTTCGTCCCGGAGTAGTGCTTGGACAGCAAGCACTGCCGCCAGAAAGGTTTTACCGGTACCCGCTGGGCCAATGCCAAAGGTAATGTCGTGTTTTTGAATCAATTGGATATATTGCCGCTGCCGGAAGGTTTTTGCTCGGATATATTCCCCCCGTCTGGTTTTCCCGAGGGTCTGTTTTTGGAGGTCTTGGTATTCTTCGACCTGGTGGGTGTCGATGGCGTGGAAGGCGGTGAGAAGATCCGGTTGGGAGATGTGTTGGGCGGTTTCCCAAAAAGGCTGGAGGAAATAGAGGGCCTGGACGCAGCGATCAACGGCTTTTTCGCGGCCCCGCACTAAAACATCCTGTCCCCGGAGAACCACACTTGTGCCTGTGTGCTGAGATAAGAATTTTAAGTTTTCTTCTTTCACCCCGGAGAGGGCGATCGCACTTTCGAGGCTAGGGAGTTGAATGGTCTGCGCGGCTTCACTCATGGGCAGGTTTAACAGGGGAGTAGTAATTTAACTTTTGGTGGGCTCGGAAGGCAGTAAGTCTCGCGACTTCGGCGAGAGCCCTTCGGGTCGTCGAACGCTGTAATTTTAATTCAGTCTCGGGATACACGGACATCCTGCGCTTGGAGGCAATGTTAAGGCCAAAAGAGCTACGGAGTTCTGGCGGCAGTTGCCAGCGAAGAGGTAAGCCTATGCCGTAATCTTTAATTCGGCGCTAGATAGTTCACACCCCGTATTATAGAGAGCAAACCGAGGGAGATCATGGCGGCAAAATATCCTAGGCCATGGCGGTGGAAATGAACCGAAAGATACCTCAGGAATTAGGGGCCAACTCGAACATATACCCAACCCCCCGCACTGTCTTGATGGGGGCAAAATGCTGCATGGTGATTTCCAGTTTGCGACGGATTTGTCCAATGTGGACATCAACTACCCGCTGATCGCCGACATAGTCATAGCCCCAAACGGCTTGAATCAGGTCTGGGCGTCGCCAGACTCGGTTCGCATTTTTGGCGAGGAAATGAAGGAGGTCAAATTCTAAGGCGGTGAAGTTGATGGGTTCTCCCCTAAAAGAAACCACATGACGACTCGGGTCAATCCTGAGTTCGCCAAGTTGGAGCATCTCTTCTGGGGCTGGGGGAACCATGGGCGACCGCCGCCGCCGCAGGATCGCACTAACCCGATATTCCAGTTCCAGCAGATCAAAGGGCTTCGTAAGGTAATCATCGGCTCCCTGGCGAAAACCACGGGCTTTATCGGTGGCATCGGTGCGACCCGTCAAGATCAGGATATAAGTATCTTTGACTGCCTGCATTTGTTCACAGAGGGTATAACCGAGGGTATCTGGAAGGTTGACATCAAGAATCACAAGGTCAGGATTAAAGACTTGAAAGAGCTCCCAAGCCATTTGTCCATCGCTAGCGGCTGCCACTTCATAGCCTTTCTGACCAAGGAAACGGATAATTAGTGTACGAATTGCGGCGTCATCGTCAACAACTAAAATTTTGGCAGTAGCCATAGACTTTTCAGGGAATTTTCGGCAAATAGCGAATGGGGATTGGTTTATCTAGTTTACGATGAGATTTCCCCATGTCGTGGTTTTTCGATCACATGGTGACAAATGAATAGTGATCGCCTCGATAGAAGTTAGAAGAAAGCAGGCCTCTCTTTTTGTGGAAACCCCCTCTCGAAAAACATCCTCGATAATAAACTATGCGGTGATTGGGTTAAATTAAGAGACGAAGAATATCCCGATCACGCGGTGGCATGCTCACAGGAGGAGGACAATGAGCGAACAAAATCCCTATGAAACCCTTGGGCTTGCAGAAACAGCTTCATTTGAAGAAATCCAGGCAGCCAAGCAAAAACTCAGCGCCCAATATCAGGGAGACCGGGCCGTGGTGGATAAACTAGAAGCCGCCTACGACGCGATTATCATGGATCGCCTGCGTCAACGACAACAGGGCACCCTCGAAGTTCCGGATCAAATTCGCTTTGCAGAGACCCCTAAAAAAACTGTTGTGTCGGCTCCGTCTCCCGTGGAGATGGCCCGTTTACCCCAGTGGTTGACAGACTTACGGGATACTCCAGAACCCCAGACCCTCAATCTTGCCCTCGGGATTAACGGGGCGATCGCCGTTGCTGGTTTATTTCTTGCTCCGGATCTAACCTCCACCCTCCTGACCGCATCCCTGGTGGCGAATATCTATTTGCTCTACCGCAAAGAGCAGCGGTTTGGCCGGGCCGCCCTCATTAGCGTTAGCTCATTAGTGTTAGGAGTTGCCCTAGGCAGTGGTGTCAATGCCCTTTTCAATAGCCTTGATGTAACTTTGGCGATCGCCACCGAACAAATCCTACTCCTTGCCAGTAGCATTACCTTTGGCTTGAGCAGCAGTTTTCTCCGGTAGCATCGGCTCCGCTTACCTATTCTGCCCTTTCCTCTGCCTTCAGGCGATCTGTTACCCGCCGCAACACTCCATTGATGAAGCGGTGGCCATCCTCATCAGAATAACGCTTGGCTAACTCCACCGCCTCATTGATAGCGACCTTGTAGGGAGTCTCGAGAAATAAAATCTCAGCCACAGCAATGCGCAGAATATCGCGATCTAAACGAGGTAAACGGTGATATTGCCAATCCACCAGCGAATTATCAATTACCTCTTTAATTTGATCATTACGACGTTGGAGAGTCGTCAAAATATCTAGGGCAAAGTTGCGCACTTCATGTTGCCGGGTTAATTGTAAAAATTCCGGCAACTCCACCACATGCCCCAAACGATTAATGGCTGCCCGGGTTAGATCTAAAGCTTCCTGGGCCATAGTCCGCGCACTCTTAACATTGACTGCCAGGGTTTCACTTCTTAGCAGTTGTTCTTCCGCCCGGGATACCTCACTCGCTGCATCTTCTAAGATGTCATGGATTTCCCCACCGAGGGTTCGTACCGCCGCCAGCATCAACTCATCAAGCTCTATGGTCTCCAGTTTTTCGGGCTTACCCTTAATCTGACTGAGACTGAGCAGCGCAATTTCACGGGCAACACTACGGGGCTGTTTACGGGCAGGCATAGTTTAAGTTACGAATAAACAATAAAAAGATTTAAGACCCAGAGGCACCATTAAACTACACTTCCTCCTCCAGAGAAAGCATGTCTGCCTGGGGACTATTTCGTTCTTCAAGGGAACGCTCTAATTCACGGTTTTTTTTACGACGGGGCAGGTTAAGGGGAATCGTCGTGCGGGCTGGTTTACGTTCTGCCTCAGTATCCGGACTAACGATCCCGCCGGAAATGAGGACTTTAAAGGCATCTTCGATGGATATGGACAAGTTAATGACCTCTGCTTCCGGCACCATTGCATACCAACCAGAAGTCGGATTCGGAGTCGTGGGAATAAAAACGCTGAGCAGTGGATCCGCCACTTGGGCCTGTAATTGAGGACTTACTGGGCCGGTGACAAATCCTAGGGTCCAAACGCCAGGTCGAGGATATTCCACCATCACGACGCGACGGAAACGACTTTGAGAGTCCCGCAGGAGTGTTTCCAGGAGCTGCTTAAGGGTTTTGTAAATAGCCCCGGCGAGGGGAATCCCCTGGAGAATTTGTTCGCCCACATCCAGCAGCCAGCGCCCCACAAAATTCCGAGCCATCAGACCAATGACTAGAATAAAAGTCAAAGGCACGGTAATGCCGACGGTGATGTTGAGAGCATTAGTGAGAATGGGGTCGAGGCCGTCGAAGGGATTGATTTGCTTGGGGATTTGGGTGAGGAAGTTGATCACCCAAGTGGCAATGGTAATCGTCAACCAGATAGTCGTTGCCAGGGGAATCACAACCAGCAGCCCGGCAATCAAATCATTTTTTAAATCTTGCTTCAGACGTTCTAACACGGTGGGACGAGGTTTCCTTAGGGGAAGAGGGTGGACGAAGAAGTCAGGCGAGAAAAATTTAAGGGACTTTTGCTGCGATGCCTCGGGTTTTATGGGATTTATCTAGAAGGCTGGCCAGGGGAAAATAAGGGAAATGTTAAGAAAAACGACGACGTAATCTATTTTACTGAATTCTTTAGGCTTGCCAATGTGTTTTATTGCGACAATGCCAGGGGGAATCCATGGTAGGGAATGGTATCCGGCCCTGGCGATGAAACATTGTGAGAGTTGCTGTGGAGAAGATCTATTCGGTATCTACGGTTGATTCAGGGGTGTTTTCAACCTGGGGAGAGGTAAGCTTATTGTGCCTTGCATTTTGAATCCCCAACCAACCCACGATAAGGTAGCCGATACCAAGCAGCAAACTACGGACACTGGTACGTACGACTTCTTGGAGAACGGTACGATTTGCTTCCTGGCGCTGTTTTGTCTGGAGATCAACAACGCTCTGTTGTAACTCTTCAAGGCGAGCGTTGAGGGCGGCGGGATCGTCAACAAATTTTTGGTAATTCTGGAGTTGCTGTTTTTGGGCCTCGATCTGGGCGATTTGCTGGGGGGGCACCTGTCCGGAGTTGAGAGCCTCGTCAATTCTCTTGAGTTGTTCTTCAATTTGCTTTTTGGCTTCGGGGGTCTGGGCCAATGCTTGCAATTGACTGTATTGATCTTGTACCTGAGCTTCCCGCTGCTGGGTTTCTTGTTCGATGCGGGCGATCGCCTCTTCACGGATTCCCTGCATATTGTCCAGATGTAGCGGGATGAGCAAGAGAAAAATAGCCCCAAGAATCAAGGAAAAGATAAAGCTCAGAAATCGACTATCGGTAATAGAAGCCCGCAATTGCCCGGGTTTGCCAGTGCTAAGGTCGAGCCAATTACTCAGAAGAAGCGCAACGATGCCCAGGAGAGGATTAATCCCTTGGCCTACCACCTGATTGGTGAAGTTAATCTGCCAGGCGTTGTCCATGGGCATCCAGGGAAAGGCGGCAATGATGTAGTCCACTAGGGATGAGATGAGGAGAATCGCCCCCAAAACTTTGAGACTCAGGGACGTAAAAGAAGCAAGACGGGCATTATTCATACTTTATGTATCAGTCAATGGGCGTTTAGAAAGGTCACCACTAGAATGACGAGTAACGCTATTTTAGGGGGCATGGTTCGTCCTCTGTAAAGTTTATGACAAAATACTTGGAAATCCTGGACGATAAATCGGAACTAATTAAACGAGCCCTCCGCATTGTCACCGGAAAAATCGAAGAGGCGATCGCCCGCCGTGGCATTTGCACCATCGCCCTCGCCGGTGGTAGTACCCCGAAACCCCTTTACGAAAAATTAGCTCAACAAAATCTCCCCTGGGAGCAAATCCAGATTTTTTGGGGGGATGAGCGTTACGTCCCCGCTGACCACCCCGACAGCAATGAAAAAATGGCCAGGGAAGCTTGGTTAAACCATGTGCCCATTCCTGCGGCCAATATTCACCCGATGCCCACCGCCGCCAGTGACCCCCAACAGGATGCGGATACCTACGAGGCGACATTAAAAAACTTTTTTGGACAGGACGTCTGGCCTGTCTTTGACATTGTTCTTTTGGGCATGGGAGATGATGGCCATACTGCTTCTCTTTTTCCCCACACGGCAGCTTTAACGGTGGGCGATCGCCTAGTGGCAGTGGGCAAGAAGCAAGGGGAACCACGCCTGACCCTCACTGTGCCTTTGATTAACGCAGCCCATAACATTATTTTTCTCGTGGCCGGTCAGAACAAACAGGAAGCCCTCCAGCAAATTTTCCATAGCAATGCCGATGGTCTGAGCTATCCCAGTAAATTGATTAGTCCCAGCCAAGGTGTCCTTTGGTGGCTGTTGGATGCCGCTGCGGGCGATCGCCTTGCCCCCGATGAAATGACTTATCCCGTGCATCCTCACAAGGAAGCGTAAAATAAAACCATTTCCGTCCCTGTGAACATCCACTGCCATGATCCACTGTCCCAACTGCAATCACCAGAATCCTGACGGCGCCGTCCAATGTGAGGCTTGCTACACCCCCCTCCCCCAAGCGTCAACTTGCCCCCAATGCGGTGCCACAGTCCAAAGTAATGCGGCTTTTTGCGGTCAATGTGGCTTTAACCTCCAGCAGGTAGCGGCCATGCCAGAATCCGAACTGCCCCCAACGGTGATTCCTAATCCTCCGGGTGCCCCTGTTCCACCGACTCCCCCCACCGCCCCAGGCTCTGATTTAGACTTTGAGTTTCCAGACATTCCCGAACCCGAACTACCCGATTTACCGGACTTCCCAGATTTTTCTGAAACCCCAGTGTCTCCCCCTGCCGATCCGTTCGACCTAGAATTTGAAGAACCGGAAGCCGCTCCTGACCCCACACCGATCTCCTCCCCTACCCCTGCTGCCTCCCCGACAGTCCAAGCGACGCAAATTCAGGTACAGACAGCGAGTTTACTCCATGTTCAAACTAACGTTGCCCTAGAGATTCCCAGCCATCTGGGGATCATCCACATCGGCAAGCCAAACAACACAGTGCCTCCCGACATAGATGTCTCCGGGTTTCCCAACTCAGAAGTAGTCTCCCGAGTCCACGCGGATCTGCGCCAAGAAGCAGGGATCTACTACCTCGAAGATACGGGCAGTGCCAATGGTACCTATATCAACCATGCTCCCCTCTCTGTGGGTAATCGACACCGACTCCGGGCTGGCGATCGCATCGGGTTAGGCAAGGGCGACAAGGTAACCTTTATCTTTCAACTCAGCTAATCAGCGGCGTTTCTGTCCCTTAAATCCGAAGAAAGCGAGGCGAGGAGTTTAGAAAAACTTATTGATTCCCCCCAAAATTCCCTAAGGGCTCCTGATGCCGGAGTTTCCCGGAACAGCGATATACTAATTCAGTGATGTCACTTTTGTTGGAAATCCCTGCCTCGATACATTCTCTAACGATCCATCGTGCAGGCTAAAGAACCCCTATGAACTCAGGAATCGATCTTCAAGGTAGTTTTATCGAAACCCTCCAATCCCTCGGGTTACCTTACGAAATCGCGAAGACCATTTGGTTACCCTTGCCCCTACTTCTCATGATTATTGGGGCGACGGTAGGTGTGCTTGTTGTGGTTTGGTTAGAACGGAAAATTTCTGCCGCAGCTCAGCAACGGGTTGGCCCAGAATACGCAGGTCCCCTTGGTGTGCTGCAACCAGTTGCCGATGGTCTGAAACTCGTATTTAAAGAAGATGTGGTTCCGGCAAAAACGGATCCGTGGCTCTTCACCCTCGGGCCTGCACTGGTGGTAATCCCTGTGTTCTTGTCTTATCTTATTGTCCCCTTTGGACAGAACTTGGTCATCACAGACTTGAACGTGGGGATTTTTCTCTGGATTTCCCTATCGAGTATTGCTCCCATTGGTTTGTTGATGTCGGGCTACTCTTCCAATAACAAGTATGCTCTGTTAGGAGGACTGCGGGCCGCTGCTCAATCGATCAGCTATGAAATCCCCTTGGCTCTTGCCGTGTTGGCGATCGCCATGATGTCCAATAGCCTCAGCACCATTGACATCGTTGAACAACAGTCAGGCTATGGCATTTTGGGCTGGAATATCTGGCGGCAACCCATTGGTTTCCTAATCTTCTGGATTGCTGCCCTCGCCGAATGTGAACGTCTCCCCTTTGACCTTCCCGAAGCAGAGGAAGAACTCGTCGCGGGTTACCAAACCGAGTACGCCGGCATGAAATTCGGTCTTTTCTACGTTGGCTCCTATGTGAACTTGGTTCTTTCGGCCCTAATCGTTTCCATCCTTTACCTCGGTGGTTGGGAGTTTCCTATTCCCCTCGATAAATTAGCCGCTTGGTTGAACGTTGATGCCAATACCCCTTGGCTCCAGGTGATCACCGCCTCTTTGGGAATCATCATGACTCTGGTGAAAACCTACGCCTTAGTATTTATTGCTGTTTTACTCCGCTGGACTCTACCCCGGGTGCGCATCGACCAGTTGTTGAACTTTGGTTGGAAGTTTCTTCTGCCCGTTGCCCTCGTGAATCTTTTGCTGACCGCTGCTCTAAAATTGGCTTTCCCCTTTGCCTTTGGCGGCTAGAACGCAATCTTTTTCTCTTTTGTCTACCTTCTCATCCCAAGTCCTATGTTTAAAATCCTCAAACAAGTCGGTGACTATGCCAAGGATGCAGCCCAGGCGGCCAAATATATCGGCCAAGGCCTTTCGGTCACCTTTGATCACATGCGGCGGCGGCCGGTGACAGTACAGTATCCTTACGAAAAATTAATTCCGTCGGAGCGGTTTCGGGGACGGATCCACTATGAATTTGACAAGTGTATTGCTTGTGAAGTGTGTGTCCGGGTTTGTCCAATCAACTTGCCTATTGTGGATTGGGAATTTGATAAGGCCACGAAAAAGAAAACCCTTAAGCATTACAGTATCGACTTTGGGGTCTGTATTTTCTGTGGGAACTGCGTTGAATACTGCCCAACCAATTGCCTCTCCATGACGGAGGAGTACGAACTAGCTACCTACGATCGCCATGAACTGAATTATGATAGTGTCGCTCTTGGTCGTCTCCCCTATAAGGTAACCCAGGACCCGATGGTAACGCCGTTAAGAGAACTAGGTTATCTGCCCCAGGGAGTCATGGATCCCCATGATTTACCCAAAGGCGCCCAACGGGCCGGGGAACATCCCGAAGATATCCTTGAACGGTTAAAAGCAGAACAAGTCAAAGAAACGGCTGATTCATAGAATCAGCGCAGATGTGAAGTTAGCAGGAGTTTTAAGGAAGCTGTGAATTTAGCAGAAGGTGTTCAAATTGTTTCGTTCGTCATCTTGGCGTTGATGATGGTGGGAGCGGCTCTCGGTGTCGTGCTCTTTGAGAATATTGTTTACTCGGCGTTCCTTTTGGGGGGCGTCTTCATGAGTATTTCTGGGTTTTACATTCTATTAAATGCTGATTTTGTCGCGGCGGCTCAGGTGCTGATCTACGTTGGGGCAATCAACGTCCTGATTTTGTTCGCGATTATGCTGGTGAATAAAAAGGAAGATTTTACGAACCTGCCTGGACGTTTAATTCGCCAGGGGGCAACGGCTCTAGTCTGTATTGGCCTCTTTGCTCTCCTTGGTACCATGGTGCTGATTACGCCTTGGGAATTATCCAGCATTTCTCCGGCGGCAGTGGGGAACTCTGTGGTGGCGATCGCTAAGCATTTCTTTAGCGATTTCCTGCTGCCCTTTGAACTGGCTTCAGTACTGTTGCTGATTGCCATGGTGGGGGCGATTATCCTGGCCCGCCGCGACATTATCCCTGAGATGACCGCTGGCGAAACCGGTAGCACTGGTCTGCAACTGCCGGAACGTCCTCGGGAACTGGCAGCAGCCCCTAGCTCAACATCTAAACAAAACTAAGCTTTGAGATAACCCATGCAAATTCAACTTGAATACATTTTGATTCTGGCGGCAGCCCTCTTCTGCATCGGCATCTATGGTCTCGTTACCAGCCGCAACGCCGTCCGGGTACTCATGTCCATCGAATTGTTGCTAAATTCCGTCAACCTCAATTTCATGGGCTTTTCCAATTTCCTCGACCCAGGCGAAATTAAGGGTCAAGTTTTTACTGTCTTTGTTTTGACCGTTGCCGCTGCCGAAGCCGCCGTTGGTCTGGCGATTATCCTGGCCATCTACCGAAACCGTAACACCATCGACATGGAACAGTTTAATCTCCTCAAGTGGTAGGTAAACCATTGGCGATCGCCTAAAAAAATGCTCATCTAAACAACGAATTTAAAAAACTTCATCTTACGGAGAGGGGGCAGTGCAATGCTCTCTTTTTTTTCTTTACAATACATAAGGTTATCAAATAATAACAAGGTAAATCAAAACTTTAGCTTAACTATCAAAGTCTTGAGATAACATTAAGACCACGGTGGGACAAAAGAGATTTTGTTCTTCCCTGCCGTCTGGCGCGCCTTAGTTAGGCGATCGCCATTTAGACATAAAGGAAAAATACATGGTTTCGAAACTTTCTCCTCAAGCAATCCAGTTACCAAACATTTGTGGCCAGGAGCAGGAAATCGCGCAGATCGTCAATCACAACGAAAAAATCTTTCTTGATCGCAGCGATCTCAATCTTGATCAAATCAATGCGGGGTTTGCCTGTGCCCTCCACATGCACCAACCGACCATTCCCGCTGGGCGAGACGGTTCCCTTATTTGCAACCTCCAGCACATGATGGAAAATCCCCACGATGGCGATAACCATAATGCGTCAGTGTTTGCTTGGTGCTACAGCCGGATGGGAGACTTTATTCCCGAGTTGGTGGCAGCGGGTTGTAGCCCCCGGATTATGTTGGACTACTCTGGGAATTTGCTCTGGGGTCTACGGCAGATGGGCCGGGAAGATGTCCTCGATAACCTGAAGAAAATTACCACCGACAGCCGCTACCAACCCTACGTGGAATGGCTCGGTACCATGTGGAGCCATGCAGTCGCTCCCTCAACTCCGATTCCTGATCTCAAGCTCCAGATCCAGGCTTGGCAGCATTACTTTGCAGAAATTTTTGGGATAGAAGCCCTGAAGCGGGTGAAAGGATTTTCGCCGCCAGAAATGCACCTCCCCAATCACCCAGACACCCTGTTTGAATACATCAAGGTTCTTAAAGAGTGCGGTTACCGTTGGCTCTTGGTGCAGGAACATTCCGTAGAGCGTTTTGACGGTTCCGGTCTCCACCATGATGATAAATACCTGCCGAATCGCCTCGTCGTGAAAAATTCCCGGGGTAAGGAAATTAGCATCACCGCTCTGATTAAAACCCAGGGGTCTGATACGAAGCTGGTGGCACAAATGCAGCCCTACTATGAAGCAAAAAGTCGGGGCCGTCAGGAATTAGGGGGTCAATCAGTACCCTGTTTAGTTTCCCAGATCGCCGATGGGGAAAATGGTGGCGTCATGATGAACGAGTTCCCTGGTGGCTATATGCCCGCTTGGCATGACATTAAAAATGATGGCAGTGTCGCTGGGTTTAATGGCACGGAATACCTGGAACTCCTAGAAGCGAAGGGCATTACGGAAGCAGACTATCCCGTTTGTCAGGCGGTGGGTCAGGCGAAAATCTGGGCGCGACTGGCGGCAGAAGACCAAGACGTTACCCCGGAAACCGTTGATCAGGCGATCGCCTATTTGAATCAACATGACCACCAGTTCCATGTGGATGGCGCTTCCTGGACAAACGATCTCAGTTGGGTCAAAGGCTATGAAAATGTCCTGGAGCCAATGAACGAACTGAGCGCGAAGTTCCACGAAAAATACGACCGTCTCGTGGCCGAAGACCCCAGTGTGACCAAAACGGAAGCCTATCAGCGGTCTTTGTTATACCTACTGTTGGTGGAAACCAGTTGTTTCCGCTACTGGGGCCAGGGCACCTGGACGGATTATGCTCGCAAGCTCTACGCCGATGGCTTGGCCAGTTTAGGCTAAATTTCGACAGTTAAAGTGATGTGATGGTCTAGCTTCTCCGGTCTTGGATTGGAGGAGTTTTTTTCTCAGGGAGAAACTAACGAAATTCCCTGAATTTGCGTATGCTAGGTAGAGATTTAAGCGATCGCCACCATGCAAATTTACCTTGATTACAGTGCCACGACTCCCCCCCATCCTTTGGTTATCCAGCGGGTGCAGGAGGTCTGTCAGCAGGGTTGGGGTAATCCTTCGAGTCTCCATGGCTGGGGCAACCGGGCGGCAACCCTTTTGGAAACAGCGCGCTTCCAGGTGGCTAGTTCGATCGGCGCCGCTGATCCCGATGAAATTATTTTTACGGCGGGGGGCACCGAAGCGGATAACCTGGCGATTTTTGGCATTACCGATCAATATTCAGAACCGCAACATCTGATTATTTCCCAGGTGGAACATCCGGCGATCGCTAAAGCAGCAGATTTCCTTGAAACCCAGGGCTGGCAGGTGACTCGCCTCAGAGTAAACCAGGAAGGACAGGTGAACCCTGTGGATTTGGAGCAGGCAATTCAAAAAAATACGGTTTTAATTTCGATTATCTACGGCCAGAGCGAAGTGGGGACGATTCAACCCATTGCCGAGCTAGGGGCGATCGCCAAAAAACAGCACATCTTGTTTCACACCGATGCAGTGCAAGCCGTGGGACGGATTCCCATTGATTTGCAAACTTTACCCGTGGATTTACTCTCCCTTTCGGGTCATAAAATTTATGGTTTCCAGGGGGCTGGTGCGTTGTATGTGCGTGATGGGGTAAAAATTCAGCCCCGACTCTATGGTGGTGGCCAGGAACATAACTTGCGTTCTGGGACCCAAAATTTACCCGGTATTGTTGCCCTTGGTGTTGCTGCCGAATTGGCCCAGGAACACCTCCCCACAGAAAACGTCCGATTGACGCTCCTACGCAATGAACTTTTACAGCAAGGTATCGCAACTGGCCACCTACAAATCACAGGGCCCATAGCAAACCGACTACCTCACCACGTCAGCTTTGCCCTCCGTAGGGATTCCCCCCTTCTAGGACTAACGGGAAAAGCCCTGGTACGCCAAATGAACCTCGCAGGGATTGGCATTAGTGCGGGGTCTGCCTGCCATAGTGGAAAATTAAATCCCAGCACTATCCTTAAGGCTATGGGCTACAGTGATCAAGAGGCCCTCTCCGGGATTCGCCTTACCCTAGGTGCACAAACCCAGAGGGAAGATATAGAATGGACGGCGATCGCCCTTGAACAAATTTTGCAGCGGCAACCCATCGCGATCCTGGCATAATCCGACCGAAATACATGGCTTCCGACTTCTCCCCTAATCCGTCACAGGATCCGAGCACGCCTATCCACCACAAACAACATGAATTCTACGTTTTGTACCTCTATGTGGCCGGTGGTAGCAGTAATTCCCGCTGGGCGATCAGTGAACTAGAAAGTATTTGTCACGAATATCTTCCCGATCGCCACGAAATTCGGATTATTGATGTTTATGAGCACCCCGATCTGGCGGAATCCGAACGCATCGTCGCGACGCCGACCTTGATCAAAAAACTCCCTCCGCCCCTCCGGAAATTTATTGGTGATCTTTCTGACCGGGAAAGTATCCTCATCGGTTTAGATATTTGGTAAAAACCGCAGGACAACACACCCCAACCGCTATACTGACAGACGTTGCGTTTCAAGGTCATAGGGTCTGGTATGGCAGGGGAAAATCCTGAGGCAAAACTTTCACGGCGTTTGGCCCTCGTGGGCATTGTGATGACGGCAATCTTTGTGGCGATCGCCCTGGGCGCCCCCCTCCTGCAAAGTTGGGGTTGGCTTAAAGATCCTCTAGATTCCCTGAGTTTTCCGATTCATAATCCCCCTAGTACAGACTACTGGTTTGGCACCAGTCGCCAGGGCTATGACGTCCTATCTCGCACTCTTTTTGGTACCCAGGCTGCCCTCAAAGTCGTTTTATTAGCTACGAGCTTGAGTTTAATGGTCGGCGTTCCCCTGGGGATGGTAAGCGGCTATTTTGGCGGCAGAGTAGATCGAGTGCTGTTATTTCTGATGGACACGATTTATACCCTCCCCGGACTATTATTGTCCGTAACCTTAGCTTTTGTGGTGGGGAAAGGGGTGATTAATGCGGCGATCGCCTTGAGTATTTCCTATGTGCCTCAATATTTCCGCTTAGTCCGCAACCGCACCACCAGCGCCAAAACAGAACTCTTTATCGAGGCAGCCCAGGCCATGGGGGCAACCCCCAGCCGCATTTTGTCGAAATATTTATTCCGCAACGTAATCCAGAGCGTACCAGTGCTATTTACCCTAAATGCTGCCGACGCAATCCTGATCTTGGGGGGTCTAGGTTTTCTCGGTTTGGGGCTGCCCGACGGAACACCGGAATGGGGCCATGATTTACGCCTCGCCCTCGATGCCCTCCCGACAGGGATTTGGTGGACAGCCTTATTTCCAGGTTTAACCATGACCCTAATGGTGATGGGTCTGTCGTTACTAGGGGAAGGACTCAATACCTGGCTCAATCCTGCGAGCCGTCGTTAGGGGCAAGATTTGGGGCGGGATTCCACTGCGGCGATGAGTTGGTCTAGTTCCCGTTGCATTTCTGTTAAAACTCTTTGGTAGCAGGCTTCGACATAGGGGCGATCGCCTGCTGCTTCCCGGCCATATCTTTCAAAGCGAATTGGGGGACAAACCCGGGTGTACATTTTCGTGGGCAGGGGAAAATTCGGCAGAGGGCCAAAGGACAATCCCCAGGGTAAACCGAGGTAAATGGGAAACACTTCCGGGTCGATATTGAACAGCCAAGGAAAGTTAAAGGTCTTGAGGAACTGTTTCATCGGTTCGTAGATGTCTTCCAGGACGAAAATGCTATCGTGGGCGCCCCAGGAAATTAAGGGCACAATGGGCACTCCTTGGCGCAGAGCTAACTTAATAAAACCCCGCCGTTCTGCGAAATAAATTTTGTTCCTTTGGCTGTGGGGCCGGAACACATCCTGACCACCACCGGGATATACCAACACATTTGCCCCAGCCTTTAACGCGGCGATCGCCATTTTAGGGTGAGCCTGTAGTGCGCCGGTTTTCACAGCAATTTTCGCTAATTCCGGGAAAGCAAGCCAAATATTCGGGTGCATCAAGCCATAGGTCGGCCGCTCTACGCCAAACTTCCGGAACCAGTCATACATCATCATCCACATATCCGGTGCAGCGAGGCCACCATTGTGGGAACCGACGGCTAAAATCGGTTCATCGGATGGTAAATTTTCCCAACCGCTGGTTTCTACCCGAAAATAGTGTTTGTACAGCCACTCCCACAGGGGCAGTAAACGCCGAATCGTCTCAGGATCGCGCCCATCGAGGGACCAACCATCTAAAGGAGGATCTAGGGGCGGAAAGGGCGGAAAAAGCTGCATAACGGGGAAAATAGAGCTTTACAGTTCTTAATTTATGGTGCTTAAGATTATGACATGGTTTGTTGAGGAGGTATTCCCCCGGTGAAAATTGCGATTATTGGCTGTGGGTATGTTGGCCAGGCGATCGCCAAACAATGGTCGGCCGCAGGCCATCAAGTGACAGTCACAACGACAACCCCCGAAAAAGTTTCCTCCCTAGAGGCGATCGCCCACCAGGTGAAAGTCCTCAGCGGCGACCAACCGGAAGCCCTCCAGGAACTCTGCGAAGGTCAAGAGGTCATTCTTTTAGCGGTGGGTTCTAAGGGGAGAACCGAGGAAAATTATCGACGGGCTTATCTCAAAACAGCAGAAAATCTCGTTCAAGCCCTTGCCCATAACGCCACCGTCAAACAGGTAATTTACACCAGCAGCTATGCTATCGTCGGCAACCACCACGGCGCTTGGGTCGATGAAATTACCCCTGACAAACCGCCCCATGTTTTTGCAGAAATTTTGTTAGAAACGGAACAAACCCTAAAGGCGATCGCCTCTGAGGCACGACAAGTTTGTATTTTGCGTTTGGGGGGCATCTACGGGGAAGGGCGAGAAATCAAGAAAATTTTCCAACGGGCCATGGGTCAGGTACGTCCCGGTGATGGTAGTGAATACGGCAATTGGATTCATCTGGAAGATATTGTGGTGGGCATTGAATTTGCCCGGGCCCAACACCTCAGTGGTTTGTTTAACCTCGTCTGCGATGAACCCTTGCCCCGTCGAGATCTCCTAGAACGCCTCGCAGAAAAATATCAGCTTCCCCCGGTGCTCTGGGATGTGACCCTGCCCTCCGACCGACCGTTAAACGTGCGTGTTTCTAACCAAAAACTGAAAAAGCTTGGGTTTACATGCCGCCATCCCAGCATCGAAGTATAGATTGATGCTCCAGGATTTTTCACACGTAAAACATAATGCCAGTAGATTTCATTCGGGGCGCTAGTTACCCCTTCCGCGCCGTCAGATTTATCACCAAACATCCTAAATTGTGGCAGTATCTCGCCATTCCCATCGGTGTTAATGTCGTGGTGGGTAGTTTGCTTTATACCCTGACTTTACGGTGGGCCTGGCGGATGGCGATCGCCGGTTATCAGTGGATTAGTGGCAGTCTGACCACGCTGATTGACCGACTTCCCCTGTGGTTGCAGTGGCTCGACTATGGAGCAAATTTCCTCGGGTTCCTGTTGGGGGTTATTTTTATCTCGATTATGTTCATCGGGGTGGGTTTAATCCTGGTACAGTTCGGCGTTGTCCTTGGGGCACCCTGGTATGGACAGTTGTCGGAACAGATTGAAAAACTCCGCACAGGCCGTTTCGAGATGGTCGAAGTGGGAATTTTCCGGGATATTGGGCGGGCCATCCTCTTTGAACTAAAAAAATTACTCCTGGTACT